>UQNC01000014.1 GCA_900542175.1 uncultured Collinsella sp.
GGCCCTTGCGGCGTAGTCGCTATTTATTCAGTCCAAGTTTCGGGGCGCAGTTCACTGTCCCCTTCGTGGTGGTTTCGTTGACTCAAAAGCAAGAGACCCGGTCCTGCACGAGGCAGAACCGGGTCTCTTTAGCAATGCTTGCTTTGCTCAGGCAGTAACTGTTAGTTACTCAGCCAGGAAGTCGCGCTGGATAGCGGGATCGACCTTGACGCCAGGGCCCATGGTGGAAGACACGGAGATGGACTTGACGTACTTGCCCTTAGCAGAAGAGGGCTTGACGCGCAGGATCTCGGTGTACAGGGCAGCGTAGTTCTCGACGAGCTGCTGCTCGGTGAAGGACTTCTTGCCCAGGGGAACGTGGCAGATGCCGTAGCGGTCGGCGCGGTACTCAACGCGGCCAGCCTTGAGCTCGGAGACCATCTTGGCGACGTCCATGGTCACGGTGCCGAGCTTGGGGTTCGGCATGAGGCCACGGGGACCAAGGATCTTACCGATGCGGCCAACCTTGGCCATCATGTTCGGCGTAGCGATAGCGGCGTCGAAGTTGATCTCGCCCTTCTGAATCTGGGCGACAAGCTCGTCGGAACCGATGATGTCGGCGCCGGCAGCCTCAGCCTCGCGGGCCTTCTCGCCCTCGGCGAAGACGGCAACACGAACGGTCTTGCCGGTGCCGTGGGGCAGGGAGATGGAACCACGGATGTTCTGGTCAGCCTTACGAGTATCGATGCCCAGACGGAAGTGGGCCTCGACGGTCTCGTCGAACTTGGCGGTGTCGAGCTCCTTAATGAGCTTGGCAGCCTGAAGGGGGGTGTAGAGCGTGGCGCGGTCGATCTTCTCGGCAGCGGCGTTATAGCTCTTACCATGCTTAGCCATGTGCATTACCTCCTGTGGTTAAACGGGCGTGAGCCCTCCCACATCGTATCGTGTGCCCTATTGCACACATATAACGGGCGCCCCGGTCGGAGCACCCGTCATTACCTAAAGAAATCGCTACTCAGCGAGGGTGACGCCCATGGAGCGGGCGGTACCGGCGATGATCTTCTTGGCGGCGTCAATGTCGTTGGCATTGAGGTCCGGCATCTTGATCTCGGCGATCTTGGTGAGCTGCTCCTGGGAGAGCTGACCAACCTTGTCGGCCTGGGGCTTAGCGGAACCAGACTTGAGGTTCAGCTCCTTCTTGATGAGGTGAGCCGCCGGCGGGGTCTTGGTGATGAAGGAGAAGGACTTGTCCTCGTAGACAGAGATCTCAACGGGGATGATGTCACCCTTCTTGTCCTGCGTCTCGGCGTTAAAGGCCTGGCAGAACTGCATGATGTTCACGCCAGCGGCGCCCAGGGCGGGGCCGACGGGAGGAGCGGGGTTAGCTGCACCAGCAGGAATCTGGAGCTTAATGACGTTGGCAACCTTCTTCTCAGCCATGGTCATTCCTTTCGAATCACGAGTGTGAAGTACTTGCTATATCGTAAGCACGCACGTGTTAGAAGCACTCCTGAGATGAGCAGTCACAGAAGAAGCACGCTCGCGCGAACGGACAAAAACTTAAGCGATGACAGCGACCTGGTTAAAGTCGAGCTCGACCGGCGTCTCGCGGCCAAAGATCATCAGCGTGACCTTGAGCTTGCCAGCCTCGGTGTTAACCTCGGAGACCTTGCCATCAAAGTCGGTAAGCGGGCCATCGGTGACGCGGACGGACGTGCCGACCTGAATATCAACCGAGGTGCGCTTGGGCGAATCGCCCTTACCGGGACGACGAGTCATCTTATTGTACTCGTCACGGGAAAGCGGAGCGGGCTTGCCGTTACCGCCCAGGAAACCGGTGACGCCAGGCGTGTTACGAACGCACGTCCAAGCGTCGTCATCCATTTCCATGCGAACCAGGACATAACCCGGGAAGATCTTAGAATCCTTGGTCTCACGCTTGCCACCCTCTTTAATCTCGGTGACGCGCTCCATAGGAATCTCGATATCAAAGATACAGTCCTGCATGCCCATAGTCTCGATGCGATGCTCGAGATCGGACTTAACGCGGTTCTCGTATCCAGAGTAAGTGTGAACGACGTACCAACGCTTAGACATGGTTTAGCCCCTCAATCCAGAGAACAGAGCAAGAGCCTCGCCAAAGCCAGCATCGAGCAGAGCGATGACGACGCCGACGACGATCAGAGAAGCGCAAACGACGACCGAGTAGTTCACGAGCTCCTTCTTATCGGGCCACGTGACACGCTTCATCTCGGACTTCACCGAAGCGAAATACTTCTTGGTGCGGGCGAAGAAACCAGGCTTCTCGTTCTTCTTAGACTTCGCAGCCTTCTCGCTCTTCTTGGCAACGGCCTTCTTGGCCTCAACCTTGGAGTTGGCGGCAGCGTTGTTGGCAGGTGCCGGCTGCTGTGCCTTCTTCTTGTTCTTCTTGTTGGCCATTTGGGTTACCTCCGCGCAATGCGCTTATACATGAGTAAACCGTAAGCCCCCAAGTGGGAGCTTACGGAATAATGACTGGCACGCCAGGAAGGACTCGAACCCTCAACACTCGGTTTTGGAGACCGATGCTCTACCAATTGAACTACTGGCGTATATGACTAGAGACTAGCGAGTCTCTTTGTGCAGCGTGTGGTGACGGCACCAGGGGCAATACTTCTTGATCTCCATACGATCAGGCATGGTCGACTTGTTCTTGGTGGTCGTATAGTTGCGGCGCTTGCACTCAGTGCACGCAAGAGTAACTAGAGTACGCATGTATCCTGAACCTTTCATTTCCGCCCCGTACGGGCACGAGTTGATACTTTATCAGCTCCACGTAAGTGCTGTCAATGAAAACCTCGAGTCAATTGGTTCTCGGTGGATCCATTCATATTTGGAACACATCAATGAAGCCATCGAGATCTAATCGACGGTGCATCCGGGACCATTATCGATCCTCTCGACACCAGCAACGGCTCAACATCCATTGCAGAAAAGAACCCGGCACCCATATAAGTGCCGGGTTCTCTAAGTCAGCTATATCAAAGAGCTAATTTACTCAATGATCGTGGAGACGATGCCCGAACCGACGGTGTGGCCACCCTCGCGGATAGCGAAGCGCAGGCCCTCCTCCATGGCGATCGGGTGGATGAGGTCGCCCTCGATGGTGATGTGGTCACCAGGCATAGCCATCTCGGTGCCCTCAGGGAGCTTGACCGTACCGGTAACGTCGGTGGTACGGAAGTAGAACTGAGGACGATAACCATCGAAGAACGGGGTGTGACGGCCGCCCTCCTCCTTGGTCAGAACGTAGATCTCACCGGTGAACTTGGTGTGCGGGGTAACCGAACCGGGCTTGCAGAGAACCTGGCCGCGCTCGATGTCCTCGCGCTTGATGCCGCGGAGCAGCAGACCGACGTTGTCGCCAGCCTCGCAGAAGTCCATGGACTTACGGAACATCTCGATACCGGTAACGACGGTGTTCTGGGTATCCTTGATGCCGACGATCTCGACGGGCTCGTTGAGCTTGAGCTCACCGCGCTCGACACGACCGGTAGCAACGGTACCACGGCCGGAGATGGTCATAACGTCCTCAACGGCCATCAGGAACGGGAGGTCGTTGTTACGAGCAGGCGTCGGGATGTACTCGTCGACGGCGTTCATGAGCTCGCGGATAGCGTCCATCCACTTGGCGTCGCCCTCGAGAGCGCCCAGAGCGGAACCACGGATGACGGGGATGTCGTCGCCGGGGAAATCGTACTCGGAGAGGAGCTCACGGGTCTCCATCTCGACGAGGTCGATGAGCTCGTCATCGTCGACCATGTCGCACTTGTTCAGGAAGACGACGATGTAGGGAACGCCGACCTGACGGGCGAGCAGAATGTGCTCGCGGGTCTGAGCCATGGGGCCGTCGGTGGCGGCGATGACCAGGATAGCGCCGTCCATCTGAGCAGCACCGGAGATCATGTTCTTGACGTAGTCAGCGTGGCCCGGGCAGTCAACGTGAGCGTAGTGACGGGCAGCAGTCTCGTACTCGACGTGGGAGACGGAGATCGTAATGCCGCGCTCGCGCTCCTCGGGAGCCTTGTCGATGTTCTCGAACGCAGTGAAGTCAGCCTTGCAGCCCTCGGTCTCGGAGAGAACCTTGGTGATGGCAGCGGTCAGCGTGGTCTTGCCGTGGTCGACGTGACCAATGGTGCCGATGTTAACATGCGGCTTAGTGCGCTCAAACTTCTCTTTGGCCATAAAGCCCTCCTCTAAACAGGTCGTCCCCGGACGGGACTTTGCCTTTATACCATAGTGGCCTCTCAACATACTATTGAGAAGCCACCGTGTTACCTATGGTAGCGGTGACTGGATTCGAACCAGTGACGCCACGGGTATGAACCGTGTGCTCTAACCAACTGAGCTACACCGCCGGATGGAGCCTGCAACCAGACTTGAACTGGTGACCTCTTCGTTACCAACGAAGTGCTCTACCGACTGAGCTATACAGGCACTTGACGGGTGGGAGCTATAGGATTCGAACCTATGTAGGCAGAGCCAACGGGTTTACAGCCCGTCCCCATTAACCACTCGGGCAAACTCCCAATCGTTCAAGTATCCGCAGGTCCTTTGGTCTTTTGGACCGCCGCCCCCGCGAACGAAAAAGATAATACGATGCAACCTTGGGGGCTGTCAACGAAAACCTCTAGATACACGGTTCCGGGCGTATCTATATAGCCGTGACCTGCGGTTTTATTGAGTTTGGATATGAAGGACGGTGGTTTTGGATACAGAGGTGACGTTTCCCAAGGTAACACTTTGGTGTAGTGGAGTACACCTTCAGGATCGAACTTCGATAACGGCTTATTTGCACCTATATATAGGTCGAGATCGGGCTTCCGCGGCAGATTCGAGCGTGGATTTTCTTCCGTTTGAAATCGAGCGTGGATAATCTCCCGCTTTTGACGTGCCATCGAGTCCAATGTGGGAGATTATCCACAATCATTCACTAAGCGGGAGATTTTCCACGCTCGTACGTCCGATAATCCACGCTCAGGGGGGGGCAGCCGAGCTCGACACGGCTTTTGTCTCGATCTGTAACATATAGAGAACATTTTCTCCCCTATCTGTTACAGGTCGAGATATTACGCAGAGACCTCCGCTTACGTCTCATTCTGTAACAGTAAGAACGGTTTTCAGCTTCTTCGTGTTACAGATCGAGACAAACCTGAAGCTTGGTTGGCGCCAAACACGCTGACTTATCGACATAAATAGAAACGGGCCCTGTCCCTCAGGGGGACAGGGCCCGAAACTCTCATGGAGCCAGTGACAGGAATCGAACCTGCAACCCACTGATTACAAATCAGTTGCGCTACCGTTGCGCCACACTGGCACACTTGGCGCTTTCGCGCGAAGCCTGTTAAGGATAAAGGAATTGAGGATGGGGCGCAACAGGCCCTTCGACCGACCACATCTCAAAACTATTCGCCAGAACGAATAGTTTCGTCTGTTCGCCAAAACAAAAAACTATTCGTTTTGGCGATGGCAAGTCCACAATCCAATAACTACAAGCCAGTGAATTGACCAGCCGAGTAGCTGGTCTCTACAGATACTCCCCTACCGGCCACGAAGGGCCTTGAGCTTGGCCAGGGCATCGGGGCTCAGGCGACTGCCCAGAGTCATCTTGATCTGCGGGGCTTCCTCTGCCTCGTGAACGTCGTTATCGATCTGTTTGATCTCGTCCACCAGCATGCGGCTCGAGATGCGCGTGACGCCCTTGCCCATGACGACGGCCTGAATCGTACCGTCGCTCGATACCACGGAGCACGCGCGGCCTTCCTCGCGTGCCTCGATGCAGAGCTTCTGCACCACGGTATCGGCAGAGACGCCCGTCGGCGAGAACTCGATGCGCACGCCGCGGACCGGTAGGTTGGGGCGCTCGTTGGAGATGTTGCCCGCGCCGTCGAACACGATCACGGCCTCGTAACGGCCCTGGGCAAACGCCGCAACATCGTTGATGAGCGCGGTGCGCGCCATATCGTGGACGTCGCTGGAATATGGATCGTCGGAATGGTCGTAGACGAGCTTTTCGTAGCGCGGCGTGCAGTGGATCACGTTGTAACCGTCGACCACCAGCAGCTCGGGCTTGTTGGAGTGCACCGTCGAGACTGGGTCGGCGATAGCCTGCGCAAACGCATTGCCGCCCACGCCGTAGGTCGCGGCCGAAACAATCGGCTTGGCCGAGCCCTCGCCAAAGCGCTTGGCCTTGGACTTGGCGCGGTTCTTCTTGGACATGCGCTACTCCTCCCCCATGAGCTCGCCGGCATTGCGGCGCAGCCACTCAAAGCACAGCGCGGTGGTCGCCTGGGCCACATTGAGACTCTCGGTCATGCCGCGCTGGGGAAGCTTGGTCAAAAAGTCGCATTTCTCGAGCACCAGGCGCGAGATGCCGTCGCCCTCGGAGCCCATGACGAGCGCAACGCGGCCCTCAAAGGGAGCATCCCAGCAGCTGCCCTCGGCGTGCTCGGAAGCACCGCCCACCCAAAAGCCAGCAGCCTTGAGGTCGTCGAGCGCTCGAGCGATGTTGGGAACCTGTGCGATGGGCAGATGCATAACGGCACCAGCAGAGGTTTTGTAGCTGCCCACGGTCACACCGGCGGCGCGCTTGTTGGCAATGATGACGCCCGCCGCGCCCACGACCTCGGCAGAGCGCACGATGGCACCAAAGTTACCGTCGTCGGTCACATGGTCGAGTACGACGACGAGCGCCGGGCCGTCACCCGCGCGGTCAAGGATATCGGCGACGTCCGCATAGGGGAAATTACCCACCTCGAGCGCAATGCCCTGATGAGCGCCATGGCTCGACAGCGCATCGAGCTGCGCGCGCGGCACATACTTAATGCGGACACCCGCGGCGTTGAGGTCATCGACCAGACGAGACAAAGCAGCATCGCGCTCCCCGCCCTCGGCGATGAGCGCGCACTTGATGGGAAAACCAGTGCGCAGCGCCTCGGCGGCAGCACGACGACCTTCGATAAACTCGCCCTTGGGAGCCTGGACAGCGTCGCGGTTGCGATCGCGCTGCGGGCGAGCAGCCTGTGAGCGCTCGCGCTGGCCCTTGGGAGCGGCAGCGCAATCATTGCGGCGAATCGGACGCGAGCCAGAAGCAGCCTGCTTGCCACCACGCGGAGCACGCTTGCGATTGTCGGCCATAAAACGGCCTCCTTAACACAATTATCAAACGAAACAAATAGACCAACCGCCCGAGGTGCGACAGATTGCCTTGAAAGAGGAGGACATAGACCTTAAGGTCATGCCCGACGATTGAAAGGCAAGGTGCCGTGGCTCGGGCGGTCGGTACGGGTTTTCCAAGTGCCCGAGATTGCCGTGAAAGAGGAGCGACGCGTACTTGAGTACGCGAGCGACGGTTTGAACGGCAAGGTCGGGTGCTTGGGAAACCCGCGGGGATTAGAGAGTCTTAATACGAGTGCCGGCGGCAGTATCTTCAATCGTCAGGCCCAGGTCCTTGAGCTGGTCGCGGATGGCGTCGGCCAGATCCCAGTTCTTGGCGGCACGGGCCTCGGCGCGGGCCTCGAGAATCTTGGCGGCGGCCTCGTCCACGTCGTCGCCCGTGTAGGCGACCAGGCCGGCGGCAACGCCCAGCAGACCCAGCGGCAGCTCGACCTTGGGCTCGGGGAGCTCAACGCCAAACGTATCGAGCAGCTCGGCCAGCGTATCGGCAGCAGCCAGGACTGCGGCCTTGTCGGCAGCGTCGCCCGCCTGCTCCAGGTACTGGTTGCACTCGGTCACAAAGCCAAAGACAGCACCCATGGCACCGGCAGTGTTAAAGTCGTCGTCCATGCACTCCTTAAAGGCGGCACGGGCCTCGGCGGCCTTAGCGGCAAACGCCTCGGATGCTGCCTCATCGGCATCGGCCGTCGCATGGTTCGCGGCCCAGCGCAGGTTCTCGACCGTACCGGCAATGCGTGTGAGCGAGTTCTCGGCACCATCCAGACGCTCCCAGGAGAAGTCAAGCGGCGAGCGATAACTCGTCTGCAGCATCAGCAGGCGCAGGGCCGCGGCAGAGTGCTGTTCGAGCACCTCGGCCAGCGTAAAGAAGTTTCCGAGCGACTTGGACATCTTCTCGCCGTCGACCAGCAGCATGCCCGTGTGCATCCAGGTGTTGGAGAAGCCCTGGTGCCAGGCGCAGGTGGCCTGAGCGCACTCGTTCTCGTGATGCGGGAAGGCAAGGTCGGAGCCGCCGCCGTGGATGTCGATCGGAGTGCCCAGGTAGCGATGCACCATGGCGGCGCACTCGGTGTGCCAACCGGGACGGCCTTCGCCCCAGGGGCTCGGCCAGCTGGGTTCGCCGGGCTTAGCGGCCTTCCACAGGGCAAAGTCGAGCGGATCGTTCTTGTCCTCGTTCTCCTCGATGCGCGCGCCAACCATAAGGTCGTCGATGTTGCGGCCCGAGACCTGACCATAGTTGGGATCGCTGCGCACGGCAAAGTACACATCGCCGTTATCGGCTGCGTAAGCGTGGCCCTGCTCGATAAGCGTCTTGATCATGGCGATCATGGGGCCGATCTCCTTGGTGGCGCGGGGGCGCACATCGGGATCGAGCACGTTGGCGGCGCGCATGACGCCGATAAACTTGTCGGAGAACTCCGTCGCGACCTCGGCGGCCGTTCGGCCCTGCTCGTTGGCGCGCTTGATGATCTTGTCATCGACATCGGTGAGGTTCTGGGCGAACGTGACCTCGTAGCCGCTCGCGATGAGCCAGCGACGAATCACGTCAAAGCTGATGAACGTGCGGGCATTGCCGATGTGGATGTTGTCGTAGACCGTGGGGCCGCACACGTACATGCGGACCTTGCCGGACTCGATGGGCTGGAACTCTTCCTTTTTATGGGTAGCGTTGTTGTAGATACGCATTCGTTACTCCTTAACGGTTTTCTGTAGCAGGCAGACGGCCCAGGCACCGATTCCCTCGCCCTGGCCTTCCCAACCGAGCTTTTCGGTCGTAGTGGCGGCGACGCCCACGTTTTCGACGTCGACGCCCAGGGCATGGGCAAGGTTGGCGCGCATGGCATCGCGGTGCGGGGTGATCTTGGGTTGCTGACAGGCAATGGTGCAATCGGCATCGACAAACTCGAAGCCCAGTTCGCGCGCGTAGTCCATCACGCGAGCGAGCAGCACCATCGAATCGGCACCCTCATAGGCGGGGTCGGTATCGGGGAATAGCTTGCCGATGTCTCCCCCGCGGCAGGCGCCCAGAATGGCGTCGGCCAAGGCGTGCGCGAGCACATCGGCATCCGAGTGGCCCAGCAGGCCGCGCTCGTAGGGAATGTCAACACCGCCGATGATACATCGACGCCCCTCCACCAGACGGTGGACGTCGTAGCCATGGCCAATGCGCAGGTTACTGAACATGGGGAAGGTCCTCTCCCTCGGCCATACGGCCAAGCAGAATCGCGGTTACGGGACGAAGGTCCTCGGGCACCGTCACCTTTAGGTTGTCGCGTGGGCTCTGGACGCAGCGGACGCGCCCACCCATGCGCTCGACCAGCGATGAATCGTCGGTACCGATAAAGCCCTCGGCAATCGCCGCGGCGTGAGCGCGCTTCATGGCGTCGACGCTAAAGATCTGCGGCGTCTGCGCGGCCCAATAGAGCTCGCGCGGCGGCGTCTCGACGATGTTGTCGCCATCGACGATCTTGAGCGTATCGATCGCGGGCTGACCGCACACGACACCGTCGAGGGCACGGTCGCTCGCGAGCACGTCGATAGCGTGGTCGATAGCCTCGGTCGTAATGAGCGGACGGGCGCCGTCGTGGATGGCGACATATTCAAAGCCCGCCGGCACCGCGTGCACGCCGGCGCGGGTGGAATCCTGGCGGGTCTCGCCGGCATCGGCAAAGCTGATGGGCGTGCTATACGAATACGGGCTGATGGCCAGGCGGCGCATCTCGGCACGACGCTCGGCAGGGCAAACCACGACGATGTGGCCGACCTTATTGCTACGGTCAAATGCGCGGATGGACCAGCTCATAAGCGGACGACCCGCTACATTGACGAGCTGTTTGCCACCGGGGTTACCAAAGCGCTGGCCGCTGCCACCGGCAACGACCACGGCGCATACGGGCGCCATTATGCGTTCCCCTGTTTGGTGCCCTTCATGCGGTACAGGGAGTCCGCAAGAATGGCAGGGTTGTTAACGCCAAAGTCGCCCAGGCGCTCCGGATCCTCGCTGATGTCGTCCATGAGCTCCTGCAGCGATCCATACTCGTCGACGATTTTCTCGGCCACGCCGTCGCGCACGACGGACACGCGCGAAAGCGTGCGCAGGCCCAGCGGTGTCATGACGGAGTCCTCGTCCAGGTCGTCGTAACCCAGAACCGCCGCCACATGCTGCGGGTCGGACAAGTCCTTGGGCGTCATACGGCTCAGGTTGGCGCGGATCTTTTCGGCATTGGCCTCGGAAGAATCGCTCGCGTAGTCGCGAATCATCAGGTCGTACTCGGTATCCATGCTGGAGCCGGCGAGCTGCTCGAGCTGCATCTGCACGAGCTTGCCCTGGTTGCCCAACTTGACAATGCAATCCTTAAGCTCAGTCTTTGCCTGCTGCATGATCTCGAAACTCGAGAAAATGCCGGTGATGTCGGCGAGCGTAACGTAGTCGTCGAGCTCGAGGGCCGTCAGGCGCAGCAGGGAGCGATCGAGCGACTGACGGGTAGTCTGGAGCGTGGCGACGAGCTGGTTGACCGAGCTCATGATGGTGGTGACGGGCTGGATCTCGTAGCTCTTGCCGTGGACGTACACGTTGACGACGGCACGACGAGCCGAAACCGAGATCACGATGGCGTCGGTGAGCACCGACATGCGAGCGGCAGTACGGTGACGCATGCCCGTTTCACTCGTGGCGAGCGAGGGATCGGGATTGAGGTGGAAGTTGGCGCGCAGGATCTGGGTGAGGTCGCCATCGATGACGATGGCACCGTCCATCTTGGAAAGCTCGAACAGGCGGTTCGAGGTAAACGAAATGTTGAGCGGGAAGCCGTCGTTACCGGCAGCGAGTACGTTTTCGGTGTCGCCGACGCAGATAAGAGCGCCCAGGTGACCAGCAATGATCATGTCGAGGGCGGTGCGGATCGGCTGGCCGGGGGCAGTCAGGCGAATAGCCTGTTCCATACGCTTTTGCAGCTCGTTCTTATCCAAGGCATCGCTCCCATCGTATACGCTCCATAAACGCTAAATAGTTTCTCACGGTTTGCCCCCGCAGCGCTTGCGAAATCCGATGCTTACAGAATGAGCGAACACCGCTGGGGTAGTCAAAAGAGCCCCAACCCAAATGAGCTGCTTATGTGGTAGCATCGGGATTCACATGAATGAGGGAGTAGTCGCGTGACCGGGTTCGCCTCCGGTGGCGCGGTAAGTCAACACACTGGCCGATGCGGCCTGGCTTGCCTTAATGAACGAGACTCGTGGCTGTGCGCGCAACGCGTACGCCACGGGTCTTTTTTGTTACTCCCCCAAGAGGTACACGCGGGCCCGCCCGCAGAGAGGGAGTCAGACTATGGGACTCGCAGAGCTCGTGCTGCTCGCCGTTGGCCTTTCGATGGACGCCTTTGCCGTATCCATCTGCAAGGGCCTTGGCATGAAGAAGATCGACCTTAAAGTCGCCGCGGTGCTCGGCCTGTTCTTTGGCGGCTTTCAGGCCGGCATGCCCGTAATCGGATGGGCGCTTGGCAGTCAATTCATGGGCATCATCGGACCCATCGACCATTGGATCGCCTTTATCCTTTTGGCCTTTATCGGCGGCAAAATGCTGTGGGAAGCCTTTACCGAGGACGAGAATGAAGGCGACGGCAAGGATGCCGAAAAGATTGACCTGGGCGAGTACCTGATCCTCGCCATCGCCACCTCAATCGACGCCCTAGCCGTAGGCATCTCATTTGCGGCGCTCTCGGTTGACATCGTTCCCGCTGTATCGCTTATCGGCGTCACAACGTTTATCTTCTCCGTCGCCGGCGTAGCGATCGGCCACACCTTTGGCGCGCGCTACGAAAAACCTGCCACCATCGTGGGCGGCATCGTGCTCATCCTCATCGGACTTAAGATCTTGCTTGAGCATCTGGGGATTTTGGCGCTGTAACGCCAAACACAATCGCTCAAAACTCAACGCCAGTACAAGGCCTCATGCAAAGTTTTGCATGAGACCTTTTCGTGCAGACTTTTGCATGTCATACTGATATGCAAAAGTCTGCATGTTGGAGATCGCCATGGATACCCTTCCCATCACCACACCACGCCAAGCTGGCATCTATGTGCGTCAGGCACGCGAGTCGCAGGAAATCACCCGTGCGGCCCTCGCTAAAAAAGCCGGCGTTTCGGAGCGCCTGCTCGCATCGCTCGAGCTAGGAGACGCCACGGGTATTCGGCTCGACAAGTTACTGACCGTCTTTAACGCACTCGGCATAGGTCTCTTTGCGCAAAGCGATAACGACTCCATCGCATCGCCCTCCGAACATCCGACGACGATAGCGGACTTCCCTATCGCGAACTCGAATGCCCTGCCAAAGCCAAGCGTAGGCAGACGACCCGCCCGACAAGGAACGCCATCTTCCTATGGTGCCCTGCTGGCCCAAATCGCAGCCGAGCAAGGCCTTTCCGACACTTCAGACCTCTCCTTTGGCTGTAAGGTTGTGAAATAAATGGCAGAGATGGAGCTTGCGACCCTCATTTGTGGCGAAATCGCAGGCACTCTCCGGCAAGACGAGCATGGACTCTGCAGCTTTGTATACGCCCCAACCTATCGCGGAGCACCACTATCGCTTACAATGCCGCTTTCCAATCGCACGTATGGCCATAACATCGTCCGCCCGTTCCTATTTGGCCTTTTGCCCGACAGCCAAGAGCAGCGTCGCGCTATTGCCGCCGAGCATGACGTTGCATCCAACAACCCCGTCGCCCTCTTGTGCCATATCGGTCTTGACTGCGCGGGGGCCGTTCAGTTTTGTCGAACCGATCAATTAGGCGCCGCCCGCGGCAGGGTCTCGGCATACCGCCCGCTTACCAATTCTCAAATCGCTCACAAGCTCAAAGCAATTCGCGATGACGAAAGAGAGACATGGATGGGCTCCAACGAAAGCTGGTCCCTGGGCGGCAACCAAGGCAAATTTGCACTAGCTTGGCATGATGGCCAATGGTGCGAATGTCTAGGGTCATCCCCCACTACCCATATCTTCAAAAATGGTGTCGTTGGGTTCAAACATCAGGCCTTAAACGAATTCGCCTGCATGAAAACGGCTCGGCGTGTTGGCATTCCAACTGCCAACGTCTCCTATTGCACATTTGAAGACGAAGCCGCGCTCGTCGTTGAACGGTACGACAGAATGGTCAATAGCAGCGGAAATATCGAAAGGCTGCATCAGGAGGACTTTTGCCAGGCGCTCGGTGTATTGCCAAGCCAGAAATACACCGCCGACGGAGGACCAACCACGCGAGACATCCAAGAACGACTGATTAACACAGTCCCCCACCACATGAATCTTGTGCTTTTTACCTATATGTTGTTCTATAACGCCATTATCGGAGCGCCTGACGCACACGCTAAAAACTACTCGCTCATCCTAGGCAAAGGCACAAACGCAGCGCTCGCACCCATGTACGATGTCGCATCGGGCTTGGCGTACGAGCGTATGCGCCGCCGGGCGCGCCTTGCCATGAGCGTTGGCGGCGAAAATCGAGTGGGGCGCATCGGTCCAGGCGCTATCCGCCGATACCACGGTATGGGCGACCCCGCGCTGGAGGCGGCGCTCACCGATGCCGGGCTATCCGAGAAGTTTTGCTTTGCGACCATGATGGACCTCGCCTACGAGGTGCCCATTTGCATGGAAGAGATCATGGACGAATACGCCGACCTGCCCGGCATGGCGGACCTGCGCGAGCACATGCTCGGCCCCGTCCGCGAAAACTGCCAGCGCACCCTCGACCTCATCAAGGCGGATATGGGCTAGGCGCCAATCAATCCACATTTCTTAAAAGAAGAGGGGGGCACCCGTCGCAAAAGTTCGGATGCCCCCTCTCGTAATGTCATTTGCAATCCGCTAGCACGTGGCTCGAACTGCTGCTAGCGCGACCTTTACGCAGCGAGGCGCTTGAGGACGTCGATGAGCAGCTCGTAGAAGCGCTCAGCAGAAGCGAGCTCCATGCTCTCGTCCGGGGTGTGGACATCGGAGAGCGTCGGGCCCACGGCGATGGCGTCCAGGCCGTGCAGGGCCTCAGCAAACAGGCCGCACTCAAGGCCGGCGTGAATGGACTCGATGCGCAGCTCGGAGCCAAAGAGCTCGCGATAGCTCTCGACAAAAACGTCGCGGACCGGCGAATGCTCGGCATAGCTCCAGCCGGGATACTCGAACTCGAACTTGGCGTCGAAGCCCAAGACATCGGCCAGCGTCTGCAGGCGGTCCTTGAACTCGTTCTGCAGCGAGGTGATCGAGGAGCGCGGGGACAGCATGATCTTGACCTGGTCGTCGGAAGTGGCGACCACGCCGATGTTGGAGGAAACCTCGACGGAGCCGTCGGTGGCGACGTTGCGGCGAATCACGCCGTTAGGGGCAAGACGCAGGGCGCGGATGAGGGCAAGCGCGGACTTCTGATCCATGGCCTCGACCTCGGCGTCGTCGGCAATCTCGACGGTGCAGGTAAAGCCGGGGTCGAAGACCTCGAGCTCGGCAGTGACGTCGGCGATGATGCCCTTTGCGATCTGGGCCGCGGCCTCGGCGGCAGCGTGGTCGGCGTAAACCAGCTCGGCCTTGCACTCACGGTTGATGGCGTTGTCCTTAGTGCCGCCGTTAAAGCTAACGATGGCGGGCTCGCCGGCGACCATCAGGCGGTCGATGATGCGGGCCATGATGAGGTTGCCGTTGCCGCGCTCCAGGTTGATATCGTTGCCGGAATGACCACCCAGTAGGCCGGAGATGTCGAGCGTGAGGGTGCTGCCGGTCTTGTGCTCGCGCACGATGGGGCAGGTGTAGGTAACGACGACGCCACCGGCGCAGCTGACGGTGGCAACGCCCTCTTCCTCGGAGTCAAGGTTAATCATGGTGCGGGCGCTAATCTGGGACTTGTCGAGCGTCTCGGCGCCGACCAGGCCAGTCTCCTCGTCGGTGGTGAATACGCACTCGAGGGCGGGGTGAACGATCGAATCGTCATCGAGAACAGTGAGCATCAGAGCGACGGCGATACCGTTGTCGGCACCCAGGGTGGTACCGTTGGCGGTGAGGACGCCGTCCTTGACGACCAGGTCGATACCGTCGGTCGTAAAGTCGTGCTCAACGGAGCCCAACTTGTCGCACACCATATCGATGTGGCCCTGCAGCATCACAGTCGGGGCATTCTCGGCGCCGGCAGAAGCGGGCTTGCGAATGATGACGTTGTAGACCTCGTCCTGGTACACATCGAGGCCGCGCTCCTTGGCAAACGCAACCAGGAAATCGCTGATGCCCTTCTCGTTGCCAGACCCACGGGGGATCGCGCTGACCTCCTCAAAGAAATGGAACAGCTGGGCGGGCTCGTAGCCGGTGATCTTGTAATCCATGGTGCCTCCTTGGCGCAACTGGTTAGACAGTAAGACATGCGCCTTGTATATTCCCAGACTTTGCGTGCATAAACCAGTCGAAAACGCCGAGCGCCCTTGCATCATCGGCTAACGGTGGACCGCATAGCGTAACGGTCACAACTACCGCAGCTCTACAAATCGAGGCGCCCTTTCCGGAGCGCCTCGATTGCGCGTATCAAATTGTCGCCACGCCCTACAGCGCGCCGGAACCGGCTTGCATCATGCCACCGGGGCCCGAGGTCACGCCGCCGCTCACGGGCGCGGCGTTGCCAGTGTGCGGTGCCGCCGGGGCGGTATCACCACCGAGCGTGCCCGCCAGACGCGGTGCCGGGATCTCGCCCGTGCCGTGGCTAAAGACAAACTTGCCATCGGCCACGTCGCACAGGACGGTATCGCCCTCGCCCCACTCGCCGGCCAGCAGCTCCTCGGACAGCGGGTCCTCGATGAGCTTTTGAATAGCACGGCGCAGCGGACGCGCACCGTTGGTGAGGTCGGTGCCCTCGGCCACGATCTTGTCATAGGCCGCATCGGTGAGCTTGATGTTCATGCCGTTGGCAATCAGACGCTGGCGCAGGTCGTCCACCAGCAGGTGCGCGATCTTGGTGAGATTCTCGCCCGAGAGCTTCTGGAACACCACGATGTCGTCGATGCGGTTGAGCAGCTCGGGGCGGAACAGGCGCTTGAGCTCGCCCATCGCGCGGCCGCGGATCTCACTCGACGTGAGACCCTGCTCGCCGGTGGTGCCAAAGCCCACGCTCGCATCCTGCGCAATCTCGTGGGCGCCCACATTGGACGTCATGATGATCACGGTGTTGCGGAAGTCGACCGTCTTGCCCTGGCTATCGGTCAGGCGGCCCTCCTCCAGCACCTGCAGCAAGATGTTGAAGATATCGGGGTGCGCCTTCTCGATCTCGTCGAACAGCACGACCGAGTACGGGTGGCGACGAACGGCCTTGGTGAGCTGGCCGCCCTCGTCGTGACCGACGTAGCCCGGAGGGCTACCGATGAGCTTGGAGACCTCGAACTCGCTACCGAACTCGGACATGTCGAAGCTGATGAGCGCGTCCTTGCTGCCAAAGAGATACTCGGCGAGCGTCTTGGCGAGCTCGGTCTTGCCCGTGCCGGTGGGACCCAGGAAGATAAAGCTGCCGCCGGGACGACGCGGGTCCTTGAGCGGCGAGCGGCTGCGGCGCACGGCCTTGGCGACGGCCTCGACGGCCTCGTCCTGGCCGATGATGCGCGTCTTGAGCACGCTTTCGGTCTGCAGCAGGCGCCGGCTCTCGCTCTCGGTAAGCGAGGATACCGGCACGCCCGAAGTCACGGACACGATATCGGCGATCTGACTCACATCGATGGTGAGCGGGCTGGCGTCGAGCTCGGCGGTCCAGGCAGCCTTGGCCTCGGCGAGTTCAATCTCGGCAGCCTTCTGCTGCTCGGTGATCTCGGCGGCCTTGTTCATGTCGTCGCTCTCGGTGGCCTCCTGCGCGGCGGCCTTGAGCTCCTCTATGCGATGCTCGGCCTCGCGCACCGGCTCGGGCGCGCGGTTGGCGGCGATTCGGGCGCGGGCACCGGCCTCGTCAATGAGGTCGATGGCCTTATCGGGCAGGAAGCGATCCTGAATGTAGCGGTTGGAAAGGTTCGCGGCGGCCTCGATAGCACCCTGCGTATAGCGCACATGGTGGTGCTCCTCGTAGCGCGGCTTGAGCGCGGTCAGGATCTTGACCGTGTCCTCGACGCTCGGCTCCTCGACATCGATGGTCTGGAAGCGACGCTCGAAGGCCGGGTCCTTGGTGAGGTACTTGCGGAACTCCTCGGCCGTGGTGGCGCCGATAATCTGGAAGGCACCGCGCGCGAGCACGGGCTTGAGCATGGAGCTCGCGTCGATGGAGCCCTCGGCAGAACCGGCACCGATGATGGTGTGCATCTCATCGATAAACAAGATGACGTCGTCGGCCTCGGTTGCCTCCTGGATCACGTTCTTGAGGCGCTCCTCGAACTCACCGCGATACTTGGCGCCCGCAACGAGACCCGGCAGGTCGAGCGTCCAGATATTCTGGTTCATGAGGTTCTCGGGCACGTTGCCGGCAGCAATCTGTTGCGCCAGTCCCTCGACGATGGCCGTTTTGCCCACGCCGGGATCGCCCAGGATAAGCGGATTGTTCTTGGTGCGGCGCGAAAGGATCTCCATCATGCGCTGGACTTCCTTTTCGCGGCCAATCACGGGATCGAGCTCGCCGTCGCGCGCCTTTTGCGTGAGGTTGGTGGCGAACTGCTTGAGCGTGTCGGTGCCGCTCCCCTTTTGCTGAGAGGCATCCGAGCCGCTAAAGAACGGCAGGCCCGCACCGGGACGACCAGCGCCAGCGCCAGCGAGCGGACGCTTCTTGTCCTGATCCTTGGCAGTGAGCTTTTCGATGGCCTTTTTAATGGAAGCAGACGACACACCCAGGCGCATGAGGATGTCCATGGCCATGCCGTTGCCCTCTTCGACGATGCCGATCAGCAAGTGCTCGGTCGACACGTAGGTCTGGTTGTTTTCACGCGCCACGCGGAATGAACGCTCCATCACGCTAATGACGAGCGGCGTAAAGGCGAGCTTGGCCGCCTCGGTCTCCTCACTGGGCTCGGGAACCGTGGTCTGGACCTCTTTGAGAGTATCCATGATGTCATCGTAGGAGATGTCGAGCGAACGCAGTGCCTCGGCGGCAATGCCCTCGTCCTCCTTAGCGAGCGCGAGCAGCAGGTGCTCGGTACCCACCTTATTTGAGTGAAGATCGAGCGCTTCTTGCTTGGCCATGGACATGACCTTGCGCGCGCGATCGGTAAAACGGTCTAACATGCTAGTTCCTCTTAGACGAGCTAGTTTTTTCAAACGCAAAGCGCCGCCCGCGGCAGCGCTTTGGTCTCTTTACCCATATGGAGTATATGTTAACCGTTGGGACCTTTCCCGCCCGTAGCCGCGCGACAACGTCTACAAAAAAGGAATCGCCAGGTGCGTCTGCATCGGCCCAACGAGCGTGGATTTTCGGACACCCATTCCACGAGCGTGGATAATCTCCCGTTTTGAGCCCGTAAACAGGCCAAAAACGGGAGATTATCCACGTTCATGTTTTGCGGATCAGTTTCATTTGCACCAATTAGCTGGTGTGGCGCCAGCGAGAGTCGGTGAGGGTTCTCGCCACGCCCAGGCCAACGGGCAGAAACGCCACAATGAGCACTGCACGCACAAACCAGCCGAGCATATTGACCGTGTCGAAGGTGCACATGTAATACATCGAGCGATACAGATACAAGCCCGGCACCATAATGACAATCGATGGCACCGTGAGGGCGATACGTGGGTAGGTGAGCTTGATTTCGGCAAAGCTCGCGAGCAGGCCCGATACCAGCGCACCGATAAACGCTGCCGCCTCGGGAGGCATACCTACGCTCAGGCCCAGAAAGGGAAACAGCGTCGGCGCATCGACGAGCGTAAGGCGCAAGGTATTGGACACGGCGCCGATCAGCCCAGCTGCCGCGGCCATCTTTACCGGGCTGTTGAACATCACCGAGAAGCCGAATACGCCAACGAAGCTCATCACCACGCGCAGGAGCGTAAGGGCAAGCGGCGAAAGGCCGAGCGGAGCAAAATCATCCGGTGCCAGCCCCACACACTCGGCAACCATCCAGCCCACAAGGGTCGCCATCACAATAATCGACACGGCATACGAAAGACGCTCAATGCCGCTTCGCATATCGAGCTTAGCGATGTCGAGGCCTGCCGTAATGAGGGGAAAGCCGGGAATCACAAAGAGCATGGCGCCGATATAGCCTTCTTGGTGCGACATTGCCCCCGGTACGACCTGGCCAAGGCCGAGCAATGCCAGCAGATACGAAACGCAAGCGAGCGCAACGCCAATCGTCAGCGCGCTAAACTGGCCAAGACCCTGCTTGAGAATATGAGAGCGAGCAAAGTTGCCAACACCAGCGCCTACGAATGCGCAGGCCATCTCGATAGGACCGCCGCCGAGCAAAAAGACGAAGGCGCCGCAAGCACAAGCTGCCGCAAGGCCCTGTTGCCAGGGAGAGTAATCGGGTTTTGAACTCTCAACGGTCTTGAGCATCTCGTGGTATTCGTGCACGGTAAACCGGCGCCCATACGTCTCGATTTCCTTTAGGAAGCTCTCCATCATCCAAATGCGATGGGTATTGACTCCCGTTGTGGGCAGGCTGACAACCTCGTTAAAGCAGTGGCCATCTTCGATGCAGGTGCACTCAAACGACAGAAGACTTAAGTCAACGTGGACGGTGACACCGAGTACGGCGGCAACGCGATTCATGGTATCGCGTACACGCCAGGCACCCGTTCCGCTCGCGAGCATAAGCATACCGGTGCGGCAGATGATGGATGACTTATCGGTGAGCGGCGCATCGACGGCAAGCTCATCGCCTGCCGTCACGATCTGGTGCCAGTCTGTTTTCATATGGAGTGCGCCGGCACGAACACCGTGGTGCATGGGGGCTCTCGAAAGCAGCGAGTCAAGGCGCGAAGACTGTGGGGGCTCCGTTGATTCGTCCTCAACCTCATCAGTCTCTTCATCGACCAGATCAAATGAGTCAAGCGATGCCGGCTCGCGACGATCGATTAGCTCCTCATCCTCATCGTCAAAGTAATTGAACTGATCGAGCATGTCCTCTTCGATTGCACGCTCGCTCGCGTCGTCCATATAGACGCTCCCTTCCTACCGACTAACCCCCATCCTAGGCAGCAACGGCTAAAGGAAACATAAAAGAGACGGCTGCCATGCGAGCCATGTGCTCAATAGCCGTTGGGTGGTCGTTTAAGAACGTCCCCAATGACTATTGATGGCCAAGGCAACGCCGATGTATTGGCAACGTCAGCGAGCGGGCCGCATTTGAGACAAGGTGACGTGAAACGAAAGGGCGCTGACCTTCTGGTCGCGCCCTTGAAGTTGAACGTCAGATTGTCCAAATGCGGCCCGCGCAGCGTCGAGCCGTTACGCGGTTCGTAGAACCGCGTAACTAGTTAGTACATCTTTGCGCCGGCGGGGATGGAGGCGTCGAGCTGGATCAGGTTGAGACGCTCCTCACCATCCTCCTCGTGGATAGCGCTGATGAGCATGCCGCAGCTGGGAATGCCCATCATCTTGCGCGGCGGCAGATTGGTGATGGCGAGCAAGGTCTTGCCGACCAGGTCCTCGGGCTCATAATAACCGTGAATGCCGGAGAGGATGGTACGGTCGGTGCCGGTGCCGTCGTCGAGCGTAAAGTTCAGCAGCTTCTTGGACTTCTTGACGGCCTCGCATGCCTTGACCTTCACGGCGCGGAAGTCGCTCTTGGAGAAGGTATCAAAGTCGACGAACTCCTCAAACAGCGGCTCGACGGCAATCTTGGAATAATCAACCGTGGGCTTGAGCGGCTTGACGAAGGGGCTCGCGGTGTTGCCGGCCTCGGCAGCTTTGGCAGCAGCGGCACCGGACTGGAAACCCTTCTCGGGCTTCATGTGCGGGAACAGCAGCACGTCGCGGATGGAAGCCTGGTTGGTGAGCAGCATGACCACGCGGTCGATACCGATGCCGATGCCACCCGCGGGAGGCATACCGTACTCGAGGGCGCGCACGTAATCCTCGTCGTACTCCATGGCCTCATCGTCGCCACCGGCCTTCTCGGCCATCTGGGCAGCGAAGCGCTCGGCCTGGTCGACCGGGTCGTTGAGCTCGGAGAACGCGTTGGCGTACTCGTGACCGGCGATGACCAGCTCAAAGCGATGGGTCAGGCGCGGATCATCCTCAAAGCGCTTGGCAAGCGGGCTAACCTCGATGGGGTAATCGCACACGAAGGTGGGGTTGACGATGGTGTCCTCGCCCAGCTCGTCATAGATCTCGGCGATGATCTTGCCGGCGGTCCACTCGGGCTTAATCTCCAGGCCCTTCTCGCGTGCGGCGGCAGCAAGCTCCTCAACCGGCGTGTCGATGGTGACCTGCTTACCAATAACGTCAGAGACGATATCGGTCATGGAACGGCTTGCCCACTCACCGGAAAGGTCGATGGTCTGGCCCTGGTACTCAATAACCTCGGGATTGCCGATAGCCTTGTTAGCGGCCTTAATGACACCCTGGGCGAGCGCCTTCATGCCCTCGAGATCGGAGAAGGCGCGGTAGGCCTCCATCGTGGTGAACTCGGGGTTATGGGTAAGGTCCATACCCTCGTTGCGGAAGATGCGGCCGATCTCGAAAACGCGCTCAAAGCCGCCGACGATGCAGCGCTTGAGGTGCAGCTCGGTGGCGATACGCAGGTAGCACTCCTGATCGAGCGCGTTGAAGTGCGTGATGAACGGCTTGGCAGTAGCTCCGCCCTGGATGGTCTGCAGGATAGGAGTCTCGACCTCCATGTAGCCATCGGACTCCATAAAGCGGCGGAACGTGGAGAGGATCTGCGAGCGCTTGCGGAAGGTCTCGCGAACGTCGTCGTTGGCGATCAGGTCGACATAACGCTGACGATAGCGGGTCTCCTTGTCGGAGAGACCGTGGAACTTCTCGGGCAGCGGGCGAACGGCCTTGGACAGCAGCGTCGCGCTCTTGGGGGCAACGGAAAGCTGACCACGCTTGGTACGCACGACCACGCCGGTCACGCCCAGGATATCGCCCAGGTCGAGGGCCTTGAGCGTATTCCAGGCGGCCTCGTCCATATCGTTGATGCGGCAGAACAGCTGGATCTCGCCGGTCGCGTCGCGCACGACGATGAACATGATCTTGCCCTGACCGCGCTTGGCGACCACACGGCCGCCGATCTTCACGACGTCCTCGGTGTCCTCGCCATCGGTGAGCTCGGCGTACTTAGTCTCGATGTCGACGACGTAGTCCTCAATCTCGGAGTGCTCGGGATAGGGGTTCTGGCCCGCCTCGAACAGGGCGGCGCGCTTGGCCAGGCGGGTGGCGCGCTCGTCGTTGAGCGTCGATGCCTGATCGGCGGCGTTCTGGTTCTCTGCCATAAGTTAGCTCCTCAAATTAAATCGCTCCCCAGGATTCGGTCCCAGGGAGCGAAAACATACCTTTACGCGGGACCGTGGTCTAGCGTGCGATCTTTGCGATGGTGTAGACGCGGGTCTTGCCCGAAGGCGTAACAACCTCGACGGAGTCGCCCTCGCCGTGACCGATGATGGCATGGCCGACCGGAGACTCGTTGGAGATCTTGTGCTCGAGCGAGTTGGTCTCGGTGGTACCGACGAGCGTGACTTCCATGACCTCACCGTTGGGATCGATCAGAGAAACGGTGGAACCGATGGAGACGGTCAGATCGCCCGTGGTGGCAGCAACCTGAGCGTTGGCGAGGATGGCCTGAATCTCGGCAATGCGAGCAGCATTCTGGGCCTGCTTGTCCTTGGCGGCGTCGTACTCGGAGTTCTCCGAAAGGTCGCCGAACGCGCGGGCTTCCTTGATGTCCTCGACGATCTCCTTGGCGTAATCGCCCTCACGCCAAGCGAGCTCCTCGACGAGCTTCTGGCGGCCCTCAGCGGTCAGTACGATCTGGCTTGCGTCCATACGGATATCTCCCCAACTATGATGTAACGATCAACTGTCAACAAAACGAAAAAGACCGGCTAGCCTGCGGGCAAGCCGGTCAGGTGCTCACCCCAAAGGGATGGGACTACTCTGCGTCCGCGTCGCTGTCCTCTGCCTTCTTTTGCTTGGCAGCAGCGAGCTTGGCCTCGAGCTCTGCGATCTCCTTGTCCTCCTTGGACTCCTCGACCACAACGTCCTCGGCCTGCTTGGTTTCGCCCTTATCGTCGCCCTCCATACCCTCGCGGATATTCTTGACGGTAGAGCCGAGGGACTTGCCGAGCTTCGGCAGGTTCTTAGGCCCGAAGATAATCAGGACAACAACGAGAATAATGATGAGCTCAGGAGCCCTCAGTCCAAACATGTAGACCTCCACAATACAGCGAGACAAGCTCGAATGAGTATACCGCGGGTGCCGCGGTATCACAACAATAGCTAAAAAAAGGGACCGCAAGAAGCGGTCCCTCCTCATGCTCTGGTCGGGTTGACTGGATTTGAACCAGCGACCCCTGCGTCCCGAACGCAGTGCTCTACCAAACTGAGCCACAACCCGTTAGCTCGACTATAGTAACAAAGATTTTCGCCGCGTGCTAGAGAAATTTTTATTTCTTTGGCGCTTCAATGCGAACCGTGTTGGGAATGAGCTCCGTCGCGCAGGACCACCAGCCGTTTTGCAGGGCAGCGTCGGCAAGCCTTTCGGCCGTGACGGCGGTGTCGCAAATGGCAAACGAGCAGGCGCCCGATCCGCACACATCTACAGCAACGGCGCCGTCCCGTTTACGCAGCCAATCGAGCACCGTTTGAATCTGCGGCTCCATCTGTGCGGAAATGACACCCAGGTTGTTATGGATGAGCGCATATGCCGTCTCGGCATCGCCAGCACGCAAGGCAGAAGCTATCGCGCCGGGCTTGTCTGCAGGCACTGGGGCCTCGTCAAAACGTCGATAGGCTTCAATTGTTGAAACGCTTGCCTCGCGCGGCTTGACCAGCACGACGGGTGTCGCAGGTAGTACGGGGTACTCGGTGGCCAGCACGTCTCCCCCACCCACGTAAAACGCAGGGCTGGCATGCAAAAAGAAGGGAACGTCAGCGCCAATGCCCCGTGCAATGTCGTCGAGCGCGGGGTCGGTGCGATCAATTCCCCAGAGCTCCGCCAAGGCAACAATGACCGCGGCCGCATCCGTCGAGGGGCCGCCCAAGCCGGCGCACAATGGAATGCGCTTCTCAATCGTCACGCAGATGTTTGCCTCGCGACCATAATGCTCGGCCATAGCAGCGGCTGCACGATACGCCGTATTCTTTTGCATGGGAAAGTCGGATGCCGGAATCGTCTGGACGGTCAGCGCCTGCGCCGGCGTGACCGTCACGGTATCGGAAAGGTCGACGGCTGCCATCAGGGAATCGACCCTGTGGTAGCCGCGGGCGTCACGCTCGGTATGAACCCCCAGATAGAGGTTGATCTTTGCCGGCGCGGAAAGGGTCAGGGACCAATCGGTCACCGCTAGTGCTCCTCGAGCTGATTGCCGAGCGGAGTAAAGATGTGCTCACCGCTCTCGGGGTCGAACAGCTCGACCTGACCGGTAAGGACGTCGATGTACTGGTAGGACTGACGCGACTTGCGGCCGCGGCGTTCGTCAACCTCGACGATAAAGACTGCCGGATGGACGCTCTTGATGGTGCCCATGCGCTCGACGACGCGGGTGCGGCCCATGTTGGCCTTCACCTTAACGCGATCGCCCACCATATCGGTCAGCTTCTCGTGGATGTCGTCGACGTGATTGACTTCCATCTCTTCCATGAACAGGGCCTCCAGAAGGTGCAATTCAAAAAGGGGATAATACCCCTAAGATAGACAAAACTCTAATACTATAGCACCCTGTTGCCGCCATACGCAAGTAGCTAAATAAACCCCGTCCCAAATACGTACCAGACGACAACCTCGCATGACCAGTTGTTACGCGGTTTGGTAAAACCGCGTAACCTAAAGGTTGTCCGTGTCCAAGACGATGGTGAATGGGCCGTCGTTGACCAAGTCGACTTTCATATCGGCGCCAAAGATGCCGTGCGCCACGTGTTCGACATCTTGGCGAACGAGCGTCAGGAAGTACTCGTAGAGCTCGTTGGCGACATCGGGGGCGCCGGCATCCGTAAACGATGGGCGGCGGCCGTGACGGCAATCGGCGAACAGCGTGAACTGCGACACTACGAGAACCTCGCCGTCGACATCGGCAAGTGCCAGGTTGGTCTTGCCGTTCTCGTCCTCGTTAATGCGCAAGCCCCGGAGCTTGCCCCACAGTTTATCGGCCTCGGCGCGCGTGTCGCCGTGGCCCACGCCCAGCAGCACCAGATAGCCGCGCCCAATTTTACCCACGCACTCGCCGTCGACCGTCACGCCGGCGTTGAGTACGCGCTGCACCACCGCACGCACGGCTTACTCCTCGCCCGTCAGTTTGGCGGACAGATGCTCGAGCGCATGGAATCGATGGCTGATGGCGTTCTTCTCGTCCGCCGTCAACTCGGCCATGGTCTTGCCCGGCGTGTCGACCGGCAGGAACAGTGGGTCGTAGCCAAAGCCATGATCGCCGCGGCCCTCGTGTGCGATAGCGCCCTCGCAGGCGCCCTCGCCATAAGTGACCAGGCCGTCCGTGTCGATAAGCGCGACGACACTCATAAAACGCGCGGTGCGGTCCTCGTCGGCCACGCCCTCCAGATTCACGAGGAGCTTGGCGTTGTTGGCGGCATCGTCGCCGTGCACGCCCGCATAGCGTGCGCTGTACACGCCCGGCTCACCGTCCAGGGCATCAACGACCAGGCCCGAATCGTCGGCGATGGCCATAAGCCCCGTCTCCTCTACCGCGGCCTGCGCCTTGATGATGGCGTTCTCCAAAAACGTCGTGCCGTTTTCCTCGGGGTCCTCAAAATCACCCAGCTGACCCAACGCCACAAAGCGAACCTCGGGCATGACCTTGCCCAAAATGGCCTCGATCTCGGTGAGCTTATGGGCATTGCCCGTTGCCACGACGATGGTCGCCGCCGGGTCGAGGGTGTCGATATCGATCTTCTCTAGTGCCATGACTGGCTTCCTTGTCTCTATAGCAATGCCGCCCAAGGGAAACTGGCCTCGAGCCCTCTCCCCTCCCTGGCGACAGAAACCTTATACTTCGACGTTTTCCCAGATAAAACCTACCAAAATTAACATCCCTTTTTGGCAGGTTAGGCGAGGGCTTGGCGCTGAAGCTCGATGAGCTCGGCAACGCCCTTGTCGCCCAGGTCGAGTAGGGCGTTGAGACGCTTACGGTCGAAGGGCGCCTGCTCGCCGGTACCCTGAAGTTCGATCATCTCGCCGGTGTCGGTGGCGACGAGGTTCATGTCGACTTCGGCGTGGCTGTCCTCGGAATAATCGAGGTCAAGCAGCGTATTGCCGTCGACAACGCCCATAGAGATGGCAGCCACCTGGCCGGTAAGCGGGATGCGCTCGATCTTGCCTGCCTCGACCCACATGGCGAGGGCGTCGTGCAGCGCCACCCAGGCGCCGGTAATGCTCGCCGTACGCGTACCGCCATCGGCCTGGATCACGTCGCAGTCGACGGTGACGGTGTACTCGCCGAGCGCCTTCATGTTGACGACGGTACGCAGGCTGCGACCAATGAGGCGCTCGATCTCCATGGAGCGGCCTTTGCGGTTGGCGTGCTCGCGCTTGCAGCGCTTGCCGGTCGATGCCGGCAGCATGGCGTACTCCGCCGTTACCCAACCGGCCTTGGCGCCCTTGCGCCAGCCCGGCACGCCCTCCTCGATGGTGGCAGCGCACAGCACGCGCGTATCGCCAAACTCGGCCAGGCACGAACCGTGGGCGTGCTTCATAACGCCGCGAGTAAGCTTGATGGGGCGCAGCTCATCGACGGCGCGGCCGTTGGCGCGGTTAACCTGCATGTACTCCATAGGAATATCCTTTCGGCAAAAGATGTGGCGAAGGCTTTGGCGGCTGCCTTACATCTATTTCAGCTCATCGATATCGATATGTTCGATGCTCTTGAGCGGCTGACCAAAGATAAAGCTGCCCGCCACCGCAAACTCGGCAATGTTATCGGCCGTCGTGGCAAAACGATGCTGCGGCTCGGCGGCGTCGCCCGCCAGCTGCTCGCGGCGCGTGAGGATATCGGTCAGCTCGCGCGTGGTCTCCTCGGCGGAACTTACGACGCGCACCCCAGGCCCCAGCGCATGCCGGATAGGTCCCACCAACAGCGGAAAATGCGTACAGCCGAGCACCACGGTATCGATACCGTGGTCGCGCAGCGGCTCAACCGTGGCACCCACCAGCGCACGCACGGCAGGCGTATCGAAGATGTCCTCGTTCTCGAGCCACTGTTCCTGCAGATGTGCACCCGAGGCGAGCTCGTGTTCGACAACCTCGACAAAGCTCGAGGCAGGACAACCGTATACATCGACGCCGGCATCTAGATCCTGAATGGCGCGCGTGTAGGCGCCCGAGCGAATGGTGAGGTTGGTGGCGAGCACGCCCACGCGACGCGAACGGGTGCTGTTGATTGCCGCACGGGCACCCGGCGCGATCACGCCGATCACGGGAACGTCGAGCACCTGCTGGGCCAGACGCAAGGCCGCAGCTGTCGCCGTGTTGCAGGCGATGACCATAATCTTGACGTCGTGCTTCGACAGCCAACGGCCCGCCTGCAACGCAAACGAGCGCACCTCATCCTCGGTGCGCGTGCCGTAGGGGCAGCGTTTGGTGTCGCCGAAGTAGTAGACGGACTCGTGCGGCAGCACCGTCGCGATGGCGCGCGCAACCGTCAGACCGCCCAAACCAGAATCGAACACGCCAATCGGGCGCGTGTCGCCTGTCGGATTCTCGATATCGGACATTACCTCACCAGTCTCTCTCGAAAAGACATGTCCAAGTGCGGCGACGCCGCGCTACGAACGCGCCGCGACCAGCAGCTCTGCCGTCGCCGCCCAACCGTCGACAATTTTGCCGCGCGTAACGAAAGCGTTCTCGCAAGCAGCCAGGAACTCGGGCGCGCCGGCGCTCGTCAGGCCATTCTCGACCAGGCAGAACGTGCCCACGTGATCGGCCATGTAGAAGTCGGACTCGGAATCGCCGAGCGCGAGCGTCTCCTCGCGCTCAATCCCCAGGTGCTCGCAGAAGCGCGCGATGGCAACGCCCTTGTTGAGGCCGGCGGGATTGATGTTAAACGCGCGACCGTCCTCGACGCGATCGAGCTCGAGCGTCGTCGGCTTGGACAGATGCGTCAGGTGACCGTTACAGGCCCACACCAGGCCGCAGCCGGCCTCGTCCAGGATGGCCTGGACCTCATTGTCGGGCACATCGCCGCGCATGCCGACGGTGACCTCGCGGTACTTGTAGCCGGTCGACATGTCGTTGTGATACTCGATCTTGTGCGGCCAGCGGGCAAGAATCTTCTCGCACACGCCGGTCTGCTCGATCACCTGGTGCGGAGTAAGGCCGCAGGCGGGGTCGTAAGGCATGTCGCCAGTCAGATACTCCCAATCGTTGGCTTTGAGGTCGTACATGACCAGGCCGCCCATCTCACCGATGTAGGAGTTGAGGCCGAGCACGCGCGCATCCTCGTGGATCATGGTACGGTTGCGGCCCGAGGTGGGAACCACCTGAATACCAGCGCGGGCAAGTGCCACGACGGCCTCGACGAGTTTGGTCGAGGGGTTACCGTCGTTGTCGCGCAGCACGCACGAGCCGGGCGCGAGCATCGTGGCATCCAGGTCGGTAAAGACGTACTTGACCTTGGCCAAGCGCTCGCGCATCTCGCCCGAAAGCTCGGCAACGGTCGGCAGGGTGTTGTGGGACATGGTTACTCCGTTTACGCAGAAGGGTTTGGACTTGGACGGCATGTTTTGATTGAGGGAACACGCTTATGGCGACAGCGCACTCAGGGCGCCGCCGCCATCATGGTTCATTAGTCAAACTGGGTAACATCGATCAGGCGATTGGCCAGCGAAAGGTCGCTCTCGATGGGCACGAACTCGTCGCCCACGTGCATGAGCTCCTCGTCACCCTTTGCCAGCAGCAAGACAATGGTGGGAGCATCGGGGTTGACGTACTCCTCGCGCGCCGCCTTGAACGCCGCATGCACAGCGGCTTCGCGGTCGAGGATGATCTTGTTCGGCGTATCGTCGGGAACATGCTCGGCAAGCTCGCGACAGACCTTCATCGGGTCCTCGTGAGCCGGGTCCTCGTTGGCAAAGATCATCAGGTCGGAATATGGTGCGGCCTCGCGCGGAAGCTGCTCGCGGCGCTCCTGCGCCTTGCCGCCGGCAGCGCCAAACACTGCAATGACTGGACTAGCGGGAAACGCGCGCTTGACCGACGAGAAAAGCGAACGGAACGAAAGCTGGTTGTGCGCATAGTCAACGACGCAGATCACGCGGCCGTCCTTCGACTCCACGACCTCCATACGGCCCGGCACACGCAGTTTGGAGAGGCCCTTCTTGATAGCCTCGATACCGATGCCGATCTCGCGCGCAGCGGCGATAGCGACCAGCGCGTTTTCCACGTTAAAGTCGCCCGCGATGCCCAGCAGGACCTTCTCCCCCGCCTCGGACTCGTCGGCACACAGGCCATGCAGGTTAAACTCGATGTTAAAGCCGACCATGCGCACATCGCTCGCCCACAGGCTTGCCTCGGGATGCTCGACGCCAACGGTCACCAAGCGCTCGGCCGTCGACGCTGCCTCCAACACACGGTCAACCTCTTCGGTGCCCAGATTCACCACGGCGGTCTTTGCCTGGTCAAAGATCCTGAGTTTGCTCTCAAAATAATCCTCAAACGTGGGGTGTTCGATCGGTGAGATGTGGTCACGGCCGATGTTGAGGAAGCACGCCACGTCAAACGGCAGATTCTCGACGCGTTGGTACTTGAGCGCCTGGCTCGAGACCTCCATGACCATGGACTGGCGACCTGACGTGCGGCAGTTGGCGATATGGCGCCAGACCTCGGGGGCCTCGGGCGTAGTATTGGTGCTCTCGTAGCACTCGATGCCATCGTCGGTACTCACCGAGCCGATCATGCCGCAGGACTCGCCCGCCGCTTTGATGATGGACTGGAGCATAAAAGCGGTCGTGGTCTTTCCCTTGGTACCGGTGATACCCACGATCTTGACGTCGTGGTCGGGACGGTCGTAGACCTCCGGCGGCAACAGGGCCATGGCCGTGCGAACGCCATCAACAACCAGCATCGCAGCACCGCTCTCCTGCGCCAGCGGCTCCAGAGACTCGACCAGCGACTCCTCGCACACAAATGCGACGGCGCCCGCATCGAGCGCCATGCTCAAAAACGCGGGCTTAAAGGCAGTGCCTTTGCAAAAGAACACGTCACCCGCCGAGACCGTACGCGAATCAAACGAGCAGCCGGTCACGGCACGCTCGTCAACCTGCTCTGACGCGCGCAGCTCGCCGCACACATCGAGAAGCTTGGCAAGCGTATCGACCGTGGTCACGGTCGCGGAATCCGAATGGTGCATCTTTCACCTTTCTCAGCCATTTGGCAGGGACGGTTTTTATAGTAACTGAAACGCACCACGCAAAAACGGCTCCCGGAGGAGCCGTTACGCGCAGGCGTTCGTAAGCCGAGGCTAGGCAGCCTGAACAGCGGGCTGGTCCTCGTCGATAAAGAAGCGCTTGTACCACACCAGGAACACGAGCGGCGTATAGATCTTGCGCTGGAAATCGCCCTTGCCCGCAAAGTGCAGATCGAGCAGGTGCATGAGCTCGTCGGTATCGAAGAACTCGCTTGCCCACGGCGCGGTGAAGTACTCCTTGACATAGTCGTACCACTTTTGCTCGCGCAGCCAGTAGACAATCGGCACCGGGAAGCCCACCTTGGGACGGGTGGCCCACTCATCGGGCAGCGACTTGTTGGCAGCGTGGCGGAGTACCTGTTTGTTGCCGTTCTCGTTGATGCGGTAGCGATCGGGAATGTGCTCGGCGAACTCCATGACTTTGCGGTCCAGGAAGGGCACGCGCAGCTCCAGCGAGTGCGCCATGCACATCTTGTCGGCCTTGAGCAGAATGTCGCCCGGGAGCCACATGTTCATATCCAGGTACTGCTTCTTGACCAACTCGGGCTGACCCTTCACGCGCGCATAGATGGGGGCGGCAAGCTCGAAGGCGCCATCGCCGGTGTTGTACTCGGGCTTGAGCACGCCGTCGACCTCGCGCTCCGGCCATACCAGAGCCTGTCCCAGGAACGACTTCTCGGGGATCTCGGCACCCTTGACCAGGAAGTTATGTCCCTTGAAGTACGGCATATGCAACGCCAGGTTACCGAGCGCGCGACGGATGGGCAGCGGCACCATCTTTTTGTACTTGCGCACCGGAACCGTGTCCTCGTAGTAGGCGTAGCCGCCAAAGAGCTCGTCGGCGCCTTCGCCCGAAAGCACGACGGTGACGTCCTTGCGCGCCATCTCGGCCAAGAACCACAACGGCACAGACGACAGGTTGGACTGTGGCTCGTCCATGTGATACTGAATGTCCTCGAGTGCGCCAAAGAACTCGTCGGCGGTGATCATCTTGCGAACATTCTCGACGCCAAGCTTGTCGGAAAGTTCCTTGGCGTAGTTAGTCTCGTTGAAATTCTTGTAATCGAAGCCCACCGAGAAGGTCTTGTCGGGCATGAGGCAAGCGGCGATGTAGCTGGAGTCGACGCCGCCGGAGAGGAACGACGCGACCTTGACGTCGGCGATGCGATGGGCCTCGACGCTCTCGTGCACGACCTCGTCCAGCTCGTCGACGTACTCCTCGAACGGCTTCTCGACGGCAGAGTAATCGCAATCCCAGTAGCGCTCGATGTTCATCTTGCCGGTCGGGATATCGACGGTAAAGTAGTGCGCCGGCGGCAGCTTGTAGACACCCTCGAAGAAGGTCTCCTCGGTTGCCGAATACTGCAGCGTCATGTACGGACGCAGGGCCTTTTTGTTGACCGCCTTGTGGAAGTGCGGGTAGTCCAGGAAGCTCTTGATCTCGGAACCGAAGAGCACGCCCGGAGCGCCGTCGCCCGCATCGGCCATGGGATAGTAGTAGAGCGGCTTGATGCCAAAGATATCGCGGGCGCCAAAAAGCTTATTCTTCTTCTTGTCCCAGATGACGAAGGCGTACATACCGCGCAAGCGATCGAGTACTGCCTCGCCCCACTCCTCATAGCCGTGCAGGAGGCTCTCGGTGTCGGCGCCGCAGTGGAACTTGTAGCCCTTGGCCTCGAGCTCGGAACGGAGCTCTTGGAAGTTGTAGATCTCGCCGTTGAAGACAATGACGACGCTACCGTCCTCATTGGCCATGGGCTGAGCGCCGGCCTCGGTCAGGTCGAGGATCGACAAGCGGCGGAAGCCGAGGGCAACGCGGCCGTCGATAAACTGGCCGCCCATGTCGGGACCACGATGGACGATGCGGTCCATCATCTTGGTGAGCACCTCGGATTGGTTATCCGTCCCACCGACAAAACCGACAAAACCGCACATATACTATCCCCTCTGCTGTTGCTGGGTATCAAATCGAATCAGTAGCTTTTGAGTATACCCGAGGGCGTAAAGAGGGGCGGAATGTTCAGGCAATCTCAACTGAATCAGCTCCGCGCCGACACGCGCCGGTTACCTTTAATGGATATGAGATGAATGAGGCGATTGTTTTGCTATACTCTCTCCGCACGGGCGATTGGCGCAACGGTTAGCGCAGGTGCTTTACACGCACAAGGCTGGGGGTTCGAATCCCTCATCGCCCACCATTGAATTGGAAACGGTCCTCGCAAGGGGACCGTTTTTGTTTGGGCCCAGCGCATGGGATTCGAACCCGAAAGGGTGCGGAGCTGAGGAAACGCGAAGCGTTTTCCAGCGCAGCACGCGAGGGCCGTAGGCCCGAAGCGAGAGCGGACGGCGTCAGCCGCACGCGACATCCCTCATCGCCCACCACTGATTTGATAGGCTCCCAGCTATGGGGGCCTTTCTTTTTTGGGCCCAGCGCATGGGATTCGAACCCGACAGGGTGCGAAGCTGAGGAAACGCGAAGCGTTTTCCAGCGCAGCACGCGAGGGCCGCAGGCCCGAAGCGAAAGCGGGCGGCGTCAGCCGCACGCGACATCCCTCATCGCCCACCACTGATTTGATAGGCTCCCAGCTATGGGGGCCTTTCTTTTTTGGGCCCATTTCATGGGATTCGAACCCGCCAGCACGACTGTCACAAAGGCCGTGGCCAGAAAATGGCAAAAATGAGTACTGTTACTAATTTTGTAGCAGCGATTTTTGGGTTTCGCTGGGTAAATCTAGCCCTGAATCAGCGATTTGAAGCCTTTGCTAGCTGTTTCCCCATTAACATAACTGAACATGTGTGGTCTAACTAATCCTAGATAGTCGGTTTCATATGAGATTCAGCTGGTAACAGTACTCATATTTGATGTTTTTTGACCAGCAGGTCTCCCCGCCTTAGCAAATCTAAGGCAAAACGGGCTCCAGACCGCTGAATCGTGCCGCATATGGCACGTCCACAGTCCGGAACCCGGTTCAAATTGAGTTATTGCGCCGCGTTAGCCCAAGACACCCGACAGAATCTCGATCAGACTGTCCACGTCGGATTCCTCGCAGACGAGCGGCGGCAGGAAACGCAGCGTATGGGCACCCGTAGCGTTAATCACGGCACCGGCGGCCAGCGCGCGGGCAACAATATCATGCGCGTCGCCCGCGGCATCATCCAAATCACAGCCGAGCATCAAGCCGCGGCCACGCACCTCGGTCACGTTCGGCAGCTTGGCGAGCTTTGCCTCCATATAGGCGCCTACCTTGGCAGCATGGTCGGCATAATCGCCGCGCACGAGCGCGGAGAGCGTCGCGGCGCACGCCGCGACAGCCAAGCAGCTACCGCCAAAGGTCGAGCCGTGGTCGCCCGGCTTAAACACGTCGGCAATCTCCTTCTTTGCTACGACGGCACCCATGGGCACGCCATCGGCAATGCCCTTGGCAAGGCTCATGATGTCGGGTTCCACGCCATAGGTTTGGAATGCAAACGGCTTGCCGGAGCGGAAGATGCCGCACTGGACCTCGTCGGCTATAAGCACGGCGCCCACTTCGTGTGCCAGGTCGCGCGCTGCCGCCATAAACTCCTCGGTCATGGGGTGCACGCCACTCTCACCCTGGATCGGCTCGAGCATCACGGCACATATTTCGCTCCCCAGCTGCTTAAAGATCGCACGCAGTTCATCGATATCGTTGGGCGTACAGGCCACAAAGCCACCCGGCAGCGGGCGGAAACTATCCTGCAGCCAATCCTGCATGGTGGCGGCAATGGTCTCGAGCGTACGGCCGTGGAAGCCGCCGCGCATGCACACGATAGTGTTGCCGCCGTTACCGGCACGCTTGGCGTACAGGCGCGCAAGCTTCATCGAGCCCTCATTGGCCTCGGCGCCGGAGTTGGCAAAGAAGGTCTCCCAAACCTGCTCATCCGCAGCCGGGGCACCAAGAGCAGCTGCCGTGGTCTCATCGCCGGCGGCAATGGCATCGGCAAGCACGCGTGCACCATCTAAGTCGTCGTTGGCAAGCTTGGACAGCAGCGCCGCGACCTGTCCACGCTGCTCGATGTAGAAGTAATTGGAGACATGCATGAGCTTTTTGGTCTGTGCCTCGAGCGCCGAGAGCACAGCCGGGTCGCCATGACCTAGGCTGCACACGCCGATGCCGGCAAGAAAGTCGAGGTACTCACGACCATCGTCGCCGGTGAGCTTCATGCCGTGACCCTCGACAAACTCGACCGGAGAGCGGCCAAAGGTATGCATAACGTAATGGGATTCAAGCGATTGCTGAGCTGCAAGTGACATGGGATGCCTTTCGTTGAGCGCCGGACGGCGCAGGCCTATGGGTGCAGAAATGGGGCGGCTGCGGGTCAGTTAGACTGTCTGAAGCTTCTCAACCTCGTCGAGGTTCTCGGTCAGACGCGCAGCAAACGTCGAAAGCGGATGCGGATGCGTATCGAACTCGTAAGCCGTCTCGGTGGAATGGATCACGGTGCCGACGCCGGCATCGGTCAGCAGCTCCAGCAGCAGCGAATGCGGCGTGGTGCCGTTGATGATGTGAGCGCGAAATACGCCGCCGGCAAGCGCATCGACGGCCGCACGCAGCTTGGGAATCATGCCCTTATCGACCTCGCCGCCGTAGAGCATTTCGTTAACCTCGTCGAGCGTTAGGCTGGAGATGAGTGAGTCTTTATCGCTAAAGTCCTTGTACAGGCCGTCGACGTCGGTCAAAAAGATCGCCTTATGCGCATGCAGCGCCGCCGCAACGGCACCGGCGGCGGTATCGGCGTTGATGTTGAAGAAACCGCCGTCCTCCCCCGCCGCGACGGTAGCGATGACGGGGATGTACTCGCTATCGAGCAGGCGCTCGATATAGTCGGTGTTGACGTGCGTGACCTTGCCTACGCGGCCGAGTTCGGGGTCGAGCGGCTCGGCGATGAGCGTACCGGCATCGCTGCCCGAAACGCCCACGGCCAGGTTGCCGTGATGGTTGAGCGCCGCGACCAGCTCCTGGTTGACCTTGCCGCCCAGCACCTCGCGCACGATATCCATGGTCGCCGGCGTGGTCACGCGCTGGCCGTTCATAAACTCGACGGGGATGTCGTAGTGGCTAAGCGCCTCGTTGATAGCCTTGCCGCCGCCATGCACGATGACGGGGCGCATGCCGATGATCTTAAGCAGGACGATGTCGCTCATCACGTCGCGGCGCAGCTGCTCATCAACCATGGCGGCTCCGCCATATTTGATAACAACCGTCTTGCCGGTCAGGTTCTTAATCCACGGCAGCGCTTCGAACAGCAGCTGCGCGGTTGCTTCGTTGGATTCGCTCGAACGACAATCGCGTGCGAATTTCATAATCTGCCTCGTCTTTCGTATCGTTATCGCGCCGTGCTCCGCTGTCCGCAATCGCGGCAAGATACGCAGCGTGCCTGGAATCTAGGAACGGTAGTCGCCGTTAATGGAGATGTACTCGTGCGTGAGGTCGCAAGTCCACACGGTGGTCGCCGCGTCGCCCGCGCCCAGGTCTGCCGAGATCACAATCTCGGGCGCCTCAAAACGTCGCAGAGCCTCGTCCTCGTCAAAGGGAACAGTCAGACCGTCGCGACAGACAGGCATGCCCATCATGTCGATGGAAACGTCTTCCTGATTAAACTTCACGCCGCACTTGCCAAGCGCCATAGCAACGCGGCCCCAGTTGCAGTCGTGGCCGGCGATGCAGGTCTTAACGAGCGGCGAGTTGGCAACGGCACGGGCGGCGATATCGGCCTCCTCGTCGTTGGCGGCGCCGGTAACGTTGACCGTAACAAGCTTGGATGCGCCCTCACCATCGGCGGCGATATTGCGCGCCAGGCTCTCGCACACCTCGTGCACGGCAAATGCCAACTCGTCAAAGGCATTGGAGCCCTCGACGATCGGCTCGGCATCTGCGGCAGCGGCGCCGGAGGCAAGCATGATGCAGGTGTCGTTGGTCGAGGTGTCGGAATCGACCGTTACCTTGTTAAAGGTCTGCTTGACGGTCGAGAGCAGCAGGGCATGAAGTGCCGCAGGCTCGACGGGAGCATCGGTGGTGATAACTGCGATCATGGTGGCCATGTTGGGCATGATCATACCCGAGCCCTTGCACATTCCGCCTACCGTATAGACATTGCCCGCATGACCCGCAGCCTCACTGACGTAGGACACGGCGTACTCCTTGGAGTGCGTGTCGGTCGTCATGATGGCGCGAGCGGCATCGGCGCCACCGTGGGCGGAGAGCGCCTCGTAGGCAGCAGGAATGGCGGTCTCAAACGTGTCGATCGGCAGAATCTGGCCAATTACACCCGTGGAGGCAACCAGAATCTGCTGAGGCTCGCAGCCGATGACCTGCGATGCGATGCTGCACGTCTCGCGCGCGCATGCAAGGCCGGTCTCACCCGTGGCGGCGTTGGCATTGCCAGAGTTGACCGAAATGCCGGCGATGATACCGTACCCCTTGTCGGTACCGCCCAGGTTGGCACGGCTCACCTGCACGGGCGCCGCGCAAAAGCGATTGGTGGTAAACACGCCAGCACCGGGACAGGGTTTATCGGGCACGACGAGCGCGTAATCCAGACGCTCGGGGTTCTTGCGGAACCCAGCGTGGATGCCTGCAGCCTTAAAACCAGCCGCAGCCGTAACGCCACCCTCGACGGCGCGAATCTTGATATCAAACAGCTCGGTATTCATCGTCTTTATGACTCCTTATGTCAAACAAAAAACGGACATCGGTTGGTGCGCCATGCCAGTCGTGATCATGAGACCAGCTTAAGAGTGGCGCCCCACTCGATGCCCGACTACCAAATCGTTAACAATCGAATGTGCTACACCGGGCACGCCACTGTGGGCAAGCCTCGTCGCTCGTCAAAGCCAAAGACGATATTGGCGCACTGGACTGCTTGGCCCGCAGCGCCCTTGCACAGATTGTCGATGGCGCCCGTCGCCACCAGCACGCCCGCGCGCTTGTTGAGCGCGAGGCCGATCTGGGCGGCGTTGGTGCCGACGACCGAAGCCGTCTTGGGCTGCTGACCGGCATCGAGTACGCGTACGAAGGTGCGACCGGCGTAGAACTGCTTGTAATGGTCGACAACGTCCTCAAGGGTCAAGGTATCGATAGCCTGCGGCGTAAGCGGCAGCGTCACCGTGGAGAGCAGACCACGCTTGAGCGGTGCCAGGTGCGGGGTAAAGACGACGCGATCGGTCAGGCCAAGGATTTGCTCAATCTCGGGCGTGTGGCGATGCTTGCCCACGCCATAGGCCTCCAAGTTCTCGTCGGCGCTACAAAAATGGGTGCGGGCGTTGCAGGACTTACCGGCGCCCGTCACGCCGCTAATGGCATCGACAATCACGGGGCCGTTCTCTGCCACCCAGCCCGCACGCACGGCAGGAGCGGCAGCAAGGCTCGTTGCGGTGGGATAGCAGCCGGCGCAGGCGACCAAAACGGGCTTTCCGGCGGCATGACTGGAAGCAGCGGTCTCTAAGTCCTGGCAGAACAGCTCGGGCAGGCCGAAGGCACGTGTCTTGAGCAGCTCGGGGCTCGTGTGCTTGGCGGCATACCATGCCTCAAAGACGGACGGGTCGCTCAGACGGTAATCGGCCGAAAGATCAAAGCAGGAAACGCCCGCGGCAAGCAGGGCGGGCACCTGTGCCATGGCAGCCGTGTGCGGCACGGCAAGAAAAACCGCATCGCAGCTCTTGAGCTCGGGGGCGTCATGCGTGGTGAAAACCAGATCGCTCACACCAGCAAAGCTCGGATACACCGCGGACAGCGGCTGGCCGGCATCGGCGTTGGACGTAATGGCAACAAGTTCAAACTCGGGATGACCGAGGACGAGGCGAATGAGCTCGGCTCCGGCATATCCAGCCGCGCCGACGATTCCAACCTTCAAAGACATATCAGACTCCTTGTCTGCGATTTATGCACCGATGCGCATTTCGCAGCGGTCATTATGAAGTGGGTTGAAACTTTAGCACCAAAAGATGCATGATTACGTAAATGGCTTGCATATTCATGCATTGAAACATTCCCGACACATTCGCTTGAAGGAATTGACAAATGGAGCGGGCCCCGTATTGACCGGCGCTCCTAACGGCGCCGGGCAATACGGGGCCCGCCCATGCGAAAACCAAGTTGTTAGGATGAGCCAGCTGGCTAGAGCTCGACCGGCACCCATTCGTCGTGATTGCAGATAAAAGCCTCGGGATCCTCGACGCTAAAGAAGACGAGCGTGGGGTCGTTAGGCCCCTCATAGTGCTCGCCCAGGTGCTCTAGATGCTTCCACCCGGCTTCGCGCATTTCGCCTAAAGCCCGGTCATCCAAGCCGGCACGCCCGCGCAAGATAAGCCAGCCATGGCCCGGCCACCAACTCGTGGCCTCAAAACGCTGGTTTTGCAGCAGCTCTTGCCACACATCTTTGGTGCGCGCTGTTACAAACCACAGCTTGCCATCCTGGATCTGCGCAAACGAAAACGGACGCACATGAGGCTGTCCGTCAACGCTCGTCGCCAAATACCATGCCGGCACCGACGTCAGATACTCCAACACCGTATTCAATCCGTCCACGGTTCCTCCTGCCGCTAGCTCATTTGACTGGTTGGTAAACGTTAGAGCTCCAGGCGCTCCTCGCTGCCGTCGATATCACAGAAGCGCGCGGCAATGTTGCGGACCGAAAAGAAAGCAAGGCGGCCGTCGTTGGCACTCTCGTGTTCCTCGCCGATGCCCACCATGTGCTTAAAACCCGCTTGACGCACCTTGTCGCTCGCAACCGCGTCGTCCTCAAGTGCGGCCTCGCCGGTCAACACGATCCAACATTCCCCCGGCTTCCAGCCCGAGAGCTCAAACTTGGGATTCGCACTCAGCTCCGCCCACACATCCTTGTCGCGCGACGTGCAAAACCACAGCTTACCGTCATCGACCATGGCAAACGAAAACGGCCTCACGCGAGGCTGATGCCCGTCGGTCACATCGGTCGTGGCCAGATACCACGCCGGAATGCGCCTGAGATACGAACAGGCGCGCTCAAGCTGAGCCGTGCGGTCGTTGTCGGTCATAGGGGCCCCTTTCTTGCGCTCGAATCGCGCCTAAACAAGTTGAAGGTTGACGACGATGACACACGCAAGCAGCAGCATCGTCACAACCGCAGCCAGCGCATCCCCGCGGCGAAATGCAAGTGCATGCAGACGCGTGCGGCCCTGCTCGCCGTGATAGCAGCGTGCATCCATGGCGGCAGACAACGTCTCGGCATGACGGAACACGCCCGTGAACAGTGGAATCGCCACACTGCCGAGCATACGCACGCCGCCGAGCTGGCCACCCGTTACGCGTGCGCCGCGGCTTGCCTGCGCGTCCGCCGTCTGCTTCATCTCGGTGGCAAACTGCGGCATAAAGCGCAACGCGATGCCCATGATCATGCCGAGCTCATGCGCAGGGAGCCCCACGCGCGCAAACGGTGCGAGCAGGCGCTCAAAGCCCGCGGTGAGGTCGAGCGTAGGCGTGGTGAGCGTAATGGCGCTCATGCCGGCCATCATCAAGGTCAGGCGGCACGCCATAAAGACGGCGGAATGCAGCGAGCCCTCGCTTATCTGCAAAAAGCCGAGCTGCCACAGGATGCGCCCACTCTGATCGGTAAACAAGTTGAGCACCGCGACCACGACGACGATTGCCAGCAGCGGCGCCATCGACGACAGAACGCGACGAGCCGGCACCCGGGACACGGCATAGATCAGCACGACGAAAATTGCGACAGGAGCCAGTCCGCGGAAGCCGCCGACGGTCAGCGTCGTGATTAAAAACACAAAGCCCAGGAGCAGCTTGGTGCGCGGATCCAGGCGATGGATCGCACTATCGCTCGGATAGTAGCTGCCAAACGAAAACGCCTCCATTAGCAGCCCTCCTCTCGCGCGACCGTCTTGGATTTAGCAATGTCCGCGACGTTAGAAGGACCGTCCGAGCGACCGATTAGCAGGTCCACCAACTCGTCTGCCAGCGACTCAACCGTATAGAGCCCGCCGCAACGCAGCGGCACGCCCGCCTCCGCGAGCGCCAACGCCATGCGCTGGGCAGCAGGTACGCCCAAGCCGATCGACTTGAGCTCATCGGCATGTGCAAACACCTGCGCGGGGGTTCCCTCTGCAAACACCGCACCTTCGTTCATCACGACGATGCGGTCGCAGCAATTGGCCAGGTCATCCATACTATGCGAAACCATGACAACGGTCAGGCCATCGCGGTGAAGTCGATCGATAAGCTCAAGGAAATCCCTGTGCGCAGCCGGATCGAGCCCCGCCATGGGTTCATCGAGCACCAGGACTTCGGGCTCCATGGCGAGCACACCGGCGAATGCCACACGCCGTTGCTGACCGCCCGAAAGCTCAAAGGGACTCTTGTCGCCGACCGTAGAAAGGTCGAGGCCCACGCGCGAGAGCGACGACTCGACGCGACGGTCGACTTCATCTTGCGGCAAGCCAAGGTTGTGCGGGCCAAACGCCACGTCCTGCGTCACGGTTTCGGCAAACAGCTGACGCTCGGGATATTGAAACACCACGCCGACCTTGGCCTTAACCGCGGCGGCATCTTTCTTGTTTGCCAGGTCGAGCCCCAGCGCGCGAACGAATCCCTCCTGGGGGCGAATCAAACCGTTGAGATGCTGGACTAGCGTCGACTTACCCGAACCGGTATGACCTGCCAAGCCCAGGAACTCGCCGCGACGCACCGTCAGCGATACATCGCGCAGCGCCCACGGGCTGCTGGGGTCGTTTCCCCAGAGAGCCTGTTTGCTCGATTTGCCCGCAACGGCCGAGCGCTTATGCCAGCGGCGACGCTCGCGCGGACTGAGCGAATAACTGTACGAAACATGGGATAGCTCGATGACGGGCTCCGACGCGTTGCCCTCGTTGTCTACCGGAACAGTGCCGTCAGCGATTTCCAACTGGGACGCGGAAGGCCGCCCTGCGGTGTCTTCCCCACTCCGGTCGGCATATACCTGCGCAATCTCGGCGACCATATCCGCCTCGCGCACCTGCGCATGAACGGGCACGCCCTTCGCACGAAGCGCCGTGCCCAAGCAGCACGACGCCGGCATATCCAGGTTGAGCTCCGCGAGCTCATCTGCCCGCGTCAGAATCTCCTCGGGCGTACCGAGCATGGCAACGCGCCCCGCCCGAAATACCGCGACACGATCGGCCTCGGCGGCCTCTTCCATAAAGTGCGTAATCATCACGATGGTCATGCCGCGATCGTGCAACGCGTGGCAAGCCTTCATGAGGCCCTTGCGTCCACGCGGATCGAGCATCGAAGAAGCCTCGTCCAAGATGAGCACGCGCGGTTCCATGGCGAGCACACCGGCAAGCGCCACGCGCTGCTTTTGGCCACCCGAGAGCGCGTGGGTCTCGTGGCGCTCAAAGCCCACCAGGCCCACGCCCTTCAGCGCCTCGCGTACACGCTGTACTATTTGTGCCGATGGCACGCCAAGGTTTTCGGGACCAAACGCAATGTCATCTTCGACAAGCGTTGCCACCAGCTGGTCGTCGGGATTCTGGAATACCATGCCCGCGGTCGAACGAATGTCGTAGACCAGCTCGGGGTCGGACGCATCCATGCCGTTGATGCGTACCGTGCCCGCATCGGGCTGCAACAGCGCATTCAGATGCTTGGCAAACGTCGACTTGCCCGACCCATTGCCACCGAGGATGCAGAAAAACTCCCCGTCCTCGATGTTCAGATCGACACCGTCGAGTGCCGACACGGCACCGTCATAGCTAAAGGAAACGCCCCGACACTCAATCATGCGCGGCCTTTGACCTGGTCCTTTTTAGGCGTGATGAGGTTGGAGACCGCCTTGTACACTGCAAGCGTCAATACCGAGTTAAGCACGGTCTTGATAAGGTTGAACGGCAGCACGGCAGGAATCATGAGCGGGGCGATCACATCGACCGAGCCATACCAGAACCATACGCCAATGGTAAGGTTAGCGACCATAGACAGCGCCGTAGCGGCAATGACACCGAACACTAGGCCAATCACGGCACCCTTATAGGTATGCATCTTCTGGTACACGATAGCCGCGGGCAGAATGTAGCCCAGCGTAGCCACCAGGTTCATAAGTGCGCCGACCCAATCGCCCGTGGTAAGCGCATGGATAACAATCGCCATAGCGGCAACAGCAGTGCCGGCGCCAGGGCCATACGCAAATCCACACACCATCGCCGGCACCAGCGACGGGTCATACGTCAAAAACGGCGCCGAAGGAAGGATGGGCAGCTGCACATACATAAACAGGGCGCCCAAGGCGCACATCAGCGCCATGGTAACGAGCTGTTTGGTGCTCCACCTATTCGTGTTCTCAAAATGGATATGCTGCGACTGTTCAGACATAAGATCACCTGCCTCTTTCATCCGGACTCTAACCGTTGGTACTGGAATCTCACCAGTTCAGCCGGCATGCGAACCAACACACGCTCGGGTCGCGGACTCATCGGCTCGGTCGCAGACGCCTCGCCTGCTCCGCGGCACCCCTTTGGCACCGCCCGATTTACCGCCAGTGGGGAATTCCACCCCGCCCTGAAACAGCACTTGCAAGTGTAGCACGAGCAATCGTTCGCGCAAGTATGCCGAGGGTAATTTGTGGTGGGGATCAGTTGCCACAACAACCACGTTCCCCACCCATCCCAAAGTAGCGCGCCTTTCGCGGCAAAGCCGCGAAACAGCGACCGGGACACGTATTCCCAACAACCAAGTCCTCCGCCCACGCCGACCTCAAGGCCGTAAACGCAGGGAATCCGGGGGCGTGACGGGGGCTTCTCTCCGGAACATTCCGCACTGATATTGTCTGTATTGAAGACGTCGATGATGCGCCCGTATACCATTGACGTCGACACCATCA
>UQNC01000015.1 GCA_900542175.1 uncultured Collinsella sp.
CGGCCAAGCTCGCGGTCGCGGCCGGGGACAACCCGGGCAGGCTGCGCTCCGAGGCGTCGTTCGCGGCGATATGCGGGGCCTGCCCCATCCCCGCCTCGAGCGGCAAGACCGTGAGGCACAGGCTCAACAGGGGCGGCGACCGGCAGGCGAACAGCGCGCTGCACGAGATCGCGAGGCAGAGGGTCATGCGCGACCCCGAGACCGCCGAGTACGCCGAGAGGGCCAGGGGGCGGGGAAAGAGCGACAGGGAGGTCATGAGGTGCCTCAAGCGCTACGTGGCCAGGGAGGCGTACCGGGCGCTGATGCACCCGCACGAGATCAGGAGGCCCGGGGACGCCTCGGAGCTCGTGGCGGCCAGGCGCGCGGCGAAGGTCAGCCAGGTGAGGGCGGCGTCCATACTGGGCACCAGCGAGAAGTACATCTCGATGCTGGAGAGGGGCCAAAGGGAGCTCAAGCCCATAAGGAGGGCCTACGAGGCATGGGTCGAGGCCGGACTTCCGCTCGATTGGGACAGGCGGGCCTTCGAGGCCGAGCGCAAAATGGATTCTAAAAAACACCTTGCCAAATAGGAGCGTCAGACCAGGAAACCCCCTTATCCGCAGCTCCGAAGGAGCAGGATAAGGGGGTTTTCATGGTCGAGGATGTTCTAAAAACTAAGTCCAGCACGGGCCCGGACGATAACAACCGGCTACAGGTCGATGTGCGATTCCTTGATCGGGAACGGCTCCGCGAAGTGACAGGCGCAGCAGTGGCCCGGGGCAACTTCCTTAAACTCAGGAAGCTTCTCGGAGCAGATACCCTGCGCGATCGGGCAGCGCGTGTGGAAACGGCAGCCGGTCGGCGGATCCAGCGGCGACGGCGGATCGCCGGCAAGGATGATGCGCTTACGGGTCTTCTGGATATCAGGATCGGGAACCGGCACGGCAGACAGCAGCGACTGCGTGTACGGGTGGTGAGGCTCGCTATAGAGCGTCTTCCAGTCCGAAACCTCGACCATCTTACCCAGATACATAACGGCAACGCGATCGGAGATGTGCTGCACGACGGACAGGTCGTGGGCGATAAACAGATACGCCGTACCGAACTTGTCCTGAAGTTCCTTGAGCAGGTTCAGAACCTGGGCCTGAATGGAAACATCCAGAGCGGAAACGGGCTCGTCGCAGATGATCAGCTTGGGCTTGAGCGCAAAAGCGCGGGCGATGCCGACACGCTGACGCTGACCGCCAGAGAACTCGTGCGGATAACGGTTGATGTGCTCGGGGTTCAGTCCGACAACGTCGAGAAGCTCGCGGACACGCTCAATGCGCTCCTCCTTGGTACCCACGCCGTGAATGGTCATGGGCTCGGAGACGATCTCGCCGATGGTCATACGAGGATTGAGCGAAGCATAAGGATCCTGGAAGATAAACTGCATCTCACGACGCATGTCCTTGATCTCGTGCTTGCTCATCTCGGCAACATCTTTGCCCTGGAAGAAGACCTTACCAGCAGTCGGCTTGGTCAGACGCATGATGGTGCGGCCCGTGGTGGACTTACCGCAACCAGACTCGCCGACCAGGCCAAAGGTCTCGCCCGGATAAATCTCGAACGAAATGTCATTCACAGCAGAGACGACGCGCTTGGAAAAACGCTTGGCGAACATGCCGGACTCTGCGGGGAACTCCTTAGAAAGGTGCTCGACCTTCAGCAGCGGAGTGCGCTCGTTATTGTCTGCCATTTACGCCTCGCCTCCCTTCTTGGAATCCTTGCGCGTGCGGGACGTCTCAGGCGCGTTCTTGAGGAACTCGGGGTCACCGGAATAATGGCACGCAGAATAGTGGCCGGACTCGGTGACAACGCGCTCGGGGCGCTGCTTGCGGCACTTGTCCGTCGCATAGGGGCAGCGAGGAGAGAAGACGCAGCCCTCGGGCAGGTTCATGAGCGAAGGCGGGTTGCCGTGAATCGGCGTCAGCGGCTTCTTCTCCTCGATGGCCTGCTCCGGAATGGAACGAATAAGACCCCAGGTGTAGGGATGGCGGCTCTCGTAGAAGATTTCCTCAGCAGTACCGAACTCGACGGGACGGCCGGCGTACATAACCATGATCTTATCGGCCATATCGGCGACGACGCCCAAGTCATGGGTAATCATGATAATGGCGTTGCCGTTCTTCTGCTGCATCTCCTGCATGAGCTCGATAATCTGAGCCTGAATGGTAACGTCCAGAGCCGTCGTGGGCTCGTCGGCAATCAGGATATCGGGATCGCAGGCAAGCGCCATGGCAATCATGACGCGCTGACGCATGCCACCAGAGAACTGGTGCGGATACTCGTTGACGCGCTTCTCGGGCTCGGGAATGCCAACGAGGTCCAAAAGCTCGGTGGCGCGCTTGAGCGCCTCCTGCTTGGAGTAGCCACGGTGCAGACGAAGTCCCTCGCCCACCTGCTTGCCGATCTTATAGACCGGGTTCAGGGAGGTCATAGGATCCTGGAAGATCATTGCGATATCGTTACCGCGAACGTGCTGCATCTCTTCCTCGGTCATCTCGAGGATAGAACGACCGCGATAGCGAACGTCGCCACCCTCAATCTTTCCCGGAGGCATCGAGATAAGGCCCATGATGGTCATTGCGGTCACAGACTTACCGGAGCCGGACTCGCCAACGACGCCCAGGGTCTCGCCACGATCGAGCGTGTAGGAGACACCGTCGACAGCGCGAACGACGCCATCCTCGGTGTGGAAATACATCTTAAGGTCATCGACCTCGAGCAGATGCTGGCCCTCGGGAACCGGCTGGTCCTTCAGGTCCACATAGTTCTTGTTCTTCTTCATCCTTATGCGTCCTTCATCTTGACGTCGAGGGCGTCGCGCAGACCGTCACCCAGCAGGGTGAAGGCGAGCACCGTCGAGAGAATTGCCAAACCGGGCATGATCATCATCCAGGGAGCAGTCAGAAGATACTGCTGACCGTCCTGAATCATGGAGCCCCACGAAGGCGTAGGCGGAATAACGCCCATGCCGAGGAAGGACAGAGCGGACTCGGTCAGAATGGCGCCACCGATGTTCATGGTCGCGTAGACCACGATGGAAGCAACGGAGTTCGGGAAGATATGGCGCATCACGATACGCGCATCGGATGCACCCATCGCGCGAGCGGCGTCAACATAATCGTTCTCTTTGACCGTTAGGATCGCAGATCGGAAGACACGGGCAATCGAGGGCCAGCCGAGAATACCGATGGCGATGAAAACATTTTGAAGACCACGGCCGATAACGGCGATCATGGCGACAACGAACAGCACGTACGGGAACGCCAAGAAGATATCCGCGAAGCGCATGATGATCGTATCCCAGATGCCGCCATAGAAACCGGCCAGGGCGCCCATGATCAGACCGATCACCGTGGAGATGGCGGTGGCCATAATACCGACGGAAAGCGAAACGCGCGCGCCGTAGATAACTCGGACGAGAATGTCGCGGCCAAGGGCGTCGGTACCAAACGGGTGCTCGGCACACGGAGCCAGCAGCGAAGTCTCGGCCATGGTCGTCGAGTCGGAAGCCGTCGGCGACCCGAGCCAGGGCTTAGCCCACAGGTCTGCGGTCAAGGCAACCAAAACGACGATGATAATCCAGCAGATACCGATAACGGCGAGCTTATTCTTGCGAAGACGCTTGAAAGCGTCGCCCCACAGCGTGCGGGACTTGGCGGGAGCAGATGCGGCCTTGGTGGCGGTAGCCTGCTCCTGAGACTGAGAATCAGTTTCCTGCATGAGACGTACCTCCCTTAGGCCTTATCCGACGGACCGCCGAGGCGGATACGCGGGTCGAGGAATGCATAGCTAATGTCGACGAGAAGGTTGATCACCATAACGACGACAACGATGAGCGTAACGCCGCCCATAACGATGGGCCAGTCGCGCATGCTAATGGCGCGGTAGACCTCAGAGCCGATACCGGGCCAGTTAAAGACCGTCTCGGTCAGGATGGCGCCCGAAAGCATGCCGCCGAAGTCGACACCAATATAGGTAACAACGGGGATGAGTGCATTCTTAAGCGCATGCTTGACGATGATCGCGCGATTGGAGAGACCCTTGGCCTTTGCCGTGCGGATGTAATCCTGATTCATGACGTCGAGTAGCTGCGAGCGCATGATGCGGGCAGCATAGGCGGTCGAAACCGAAGCCAGCGTAATGGTCGGAAGCACATAGTGCATCCAATCCTGATACTGAGAGCTGGAGCCGCCGGCACCCGAGATCGGCATGGAGAATGCGCCGCCGGTGGCATCCTTAAGGATGACGCCAAAGAACAGCTGCAGCAGCATACCGAGCCAGAATGCAGGAACGGCAACGAGGATCGACGTGGTCAGCGTTACCAAAATATCCCAGAAGGAATAGCGCTTTACCGCCGAAATGATACCCGCACCGATACCCATGATTGCCTCGAGCACAATGGCGCACGCGGCGAGTTTAACCGTATACGGATACTTCTGGGCAAAGATTTCCGCAACCGGCAGCTTGCGCTGATACGAATTGCCCAGATCGCCATGAAGCAGACCATTCATGTAATTCAAGTATTGGTCCACAAGCGACGTTGGAACGGGGTCGCCGTTCTCGTCAAGGATCGCGTTGCCGTCCTCGTCCGCCTGGACCAGGTGATAGCGCACGCGAAGTTGAAGCTCTACCTCGGGGGACAGAGCCTTGTCTCCACCGATCAGCTTGATCGGGTCTCCCGGCACAATATTCTGGAGGGCGAACAGAATCAACGTAACGCCCAAAAATACCGGGATGAACTGAAGCACACGTTTAACGATGTACTTACCCATACCACTCCCCTATCTAGGGATTAACCTAAATGGGATGCCGATCGCCAGACCGGCATCCCAAAATTACCATCAGCCAGTTTACCCCAGGTTAGGGAGAACTGTATGTTTCCCATGAGGTCTACGTAAATACTTGACCCTCATGGAAGCTGCAAAACTCTTAGGCGAGCTCAGCGGTACCCAGATCGGCGTGCTTCTGCGGATCGACATAGAGGTACTTGACGCGATCGGAGCCGACGATGGTGTGCGTGTAGAACATCACCGGGATAACCGGGCAGTCAGCGGCGACCATAGCGTCAGCCTCCTGCATCTTGGCGATGCGCTCGTCGTCGTCAACCGTGGCACGGGCCTCATCGACCTTGGCATCGAACTCGGAGTTGTTGTAACCAGAGCGGTTGTCGCCACCGAGGGAGTCGGAGTGGAACAGCGGGTACAGGAAGTTGTCCATGATCGGGTAATCGGCGATCCAGCCCAGACGGCCGAACTGATAGTTGAAGTTCTGATACTGCTCGAGCAGGGCAGACCACTCGGGAGTATCGGAGACGGCGGTGACGCCCACCTTGGCGAGGTCGCCGATGATGGACTCCATAATCTCCTTGTGGCCACCGTCCTGGTTGTAGGACAGGGTCACATTGATGCCACGATCGCCGTTAGCGCCAGCGGGAGCGACCTTGTCGAGGTACTCGTTAGCCTTGTCGACGTCATAGGCGCAGAACTCCCATGCGCCCTCCTTGTAGCCGGCGATTCCCGGAGGAACGATGCCGTCAGCGGGGGTACGGGTGCCCTTGAAGATGGTCTTGCAGATGGCCTCACGGTTGATAGCCAGGGAGATGCCCCTGCGCAGGTCAGCGTTGTTGAACGGCTCGGCCGTGGTGTTGCACGTCAGATAGTACGTGGAAGGCTCGGAGCCGAGCAGCATGCGCTCGCCGTCACCCATGGTGTAGCCATCCTTGGACTCGCCGCGGTCCTTCTTGGCGGCGTCGATCTGAGCAACGGGAACGTCGCAGACATCGAGGTTGCCGGCCTGGAACTCCTTGTAAGCGGTCTCCACGTCCTTGATGACCTGGAAGTGGATGGCGTCGATCTTTGCCTTGTCGCCATAGTAATCGTCAAACTTCTTGAGGTTGATCTCCTGACCATCCTCCCACTTGCCGTCCATCATGAACGGGCCGTTACCGACCGGGGCAAGGTAGAAGCTCTTGACATCGGACTCGGCGCACTCGGGAACCGGGGACAGAGCCGGGTGAGAGGCGACGAACGGGAAGTCGGCGTAGGCGGAAGTCAGCTTGACGACGAGGGTCTCGTCATCCGGGCAGGTAACGCCGGACAGCTCGGTAGCGTTACCGGCAAGCAGATCATCATAGCCCTCGACCATGGAAAGGTGGTAGGAGACCTCGGAAGGACCATACTCGGTAGCGATGGCCGACTTGGTGTTGACCAGGCGCTCCCAACCGAGCTTGAAGGACTTGGAAGTAACGTCGTCACCGTTGTGGAACTTGGCCTTCTTGATCTTGAAGGTGAACTCGGTGGCGTCGTCGTTAGCCTCGAAGGACTCGCAAGCCAGCGGAACGATCTCGCCCTTCTCGTTATCGTACTCCGTCAGAGCGTCGAAGAGCTGGTACTCGACCTGAGTGCCCTGATCCTCCTGGACATTGTAGGGGTCGATGCAGACCGGGTTGTTGATGTAGAAGTTCAGCGTCGAACCGGACTCAGAACCGGAAGCGTCGCCGCCCTTCTTGCCGCATGCGGCAAGAAAAGCCATGGAGCTCGCAGCGAGGGTGCCGCCAACAAAGGCGCGACGACCCATAACGGGCTGGTGGAACATAGAATCAGCCATGCCATCCTCCTTATGAGATAGGACAAAGTGAATTCGGCCGGACAACGTCGAGACAGCCCGATCGAACCATTCAAACGCGGTCCGCCGTTATGGCTGGTTATGCAGTGCGGACCACGTTTCGCAATACAGTAGCGCATTTTATGCACAATATGGCGCTAATTCCGGTTAACGGTCGAGAATTTCTTTAGTTAGGCGAAGTATGTGGGGATATTTTGACTCTGTTACAAATATGTAAACAAAAAGGGCCCCGCACATGCGGGACCCTTTACAAACGCATATACGCCGATGCTTAGTAGCCGACGATGCCCTGCGGGAAGAAGAACATGCACAGCACGACGCACACGGCAAACACGACAGCCATGATAACGGTCAGGCGGTCAAGGTTCTGCTCCATAACGCCTGTGGCAGAGCTGGAGTTATACAGCGAGCTAGCGATCATATCCGAAACGCCGGTGCCCTTACCGGAGTGCATCAGGACGAGAATCGTCAGCGCCACGGCAGAAACAGCCCAAACGACAAACAGAAGAATCTGAAACGGACCCATAGATAAGCTCCTTAATAGAACAATTCAAACTCTAGTACTGTACCACAACCTCCAACACTCCCCCACCTGCCATTTAGGGACGGGGTAGAAATGGCAGAAATACCAAAAAGGGGGTCGTCCGGTTGTGGACAACCCCCTTACTAGAAAACGGTATTTGTTTTCTATTAGGCCTCGGTGGCGAGCACGCGACCCGTCATCTCGGCGGAAGGCTCAATACCAGCCATGGTGAGCATGGTCGGAGCGATATCGGAAAGACGGCCGTCCTCGATACCGGTGAGCTTGGCCTTATCATCAACGATGATGAACGGCACGCGGTTGGTGGTGTGAGCCGTAAACGGATGCTTGGAACCGTCGGAAGCAACGTCAAACATGTGATCGGCGTTGCCATGGTCGGCGGTAATCAGCGCAAAGCCGCCCTTGGCGAGAATCGCCGGGACAACCTTGGACAGAGCATCGTCAACAGCCTCGACGGCCTTAACGGCGGCGTCGAAGACACCGGTGTGACCAACCATGTCGCAATTTGCGAAGTTCACGATGTAGAAATCAGCGCGATCCTCGTTGATAGCGGCGACAAGCTTCTCGGTAACCTCGGGAGCGCTCATCTCGGGCTGCAGATCGTAGGTAGCGACCTTGGGGGAAGCGACGAGCACGCGCTCCTCGCCCTCCTTGGGCTCCTCGATGCCGCCGTTGAGGAAGAACGTCACGTGAGCGTACTTCTCGGTCTCGGCGGTGTGCAGCTGCTTCAGGCCATTGGCGGCGATAACGTCGGCCAGGACGTTCTCGGGGAACGTCTTGGGGAAGGCGACCTCGACGTCAAACGTCGGATCGTACTCGGTCATCGTCACAAAGTGCGAGAGCTTAATCTGCTCGCGCTCAAAGCCATCGAACTCCTTGTCCGTGAACACGCGGGTCATCTGACGAGCGCGGTCGGGACGGAAGTTGAAGAAGATGGCCGCGTCGCCCTCGTGGATGCCCTCGTTGTGGGCCGCGAAAGGCTCGACGAACTCGTCGCCGCGCGGATCCTTCTCGTAGTAGGCCTTGATACCGGCAACGGGGTCGGTATCGGCATCGGACGCGTTGACCATGACGTCGTAGGCGCGCTGGATGCGCTCCCAACGGTTGTCGCGGTCCATGGCCCAATAGCGGCCCGAAACGGTGGCAACGCGAGCGTCGCAACCGGTCTCCTCGGAGATCTTAGCCAGGAAAGCGCAGAACTCGCTCATGTAGCCGGCACCGGACTGCGGGTCGACGTCGCGGCCATCCATGAAGGCGTGGACGCGAACGGTCTTGACGCCATGCTGGGCAGCCATCTTGACCAGAGCCTCGACGTGGTTCATGTGAGAATGAACACCGCCAGGGCTCATAAGGCCCATGAGGTGCAGGGTCTTGCCTTCGGCCTTGACGTCGTCCATAGCTTTGACGAAAACCTCGTTCTTGGCGATGGAGCCGTCCTTGATGGCGTTGTTGATGCGCGAAAGCTCCTGGAACACGATGCGGCCGGCACCGATGTTGAGGTGGCCTACCTCGGAGTTGCCCATCTGACCGTCGGGAAGGCCCACGTCCTCGCCCGAAGCACCGAGCGTGGTGTGAGGATACTTCTCGTACAGGCTATCAAGGAAGGGCGTCTTGGCAGCGGCGACGGCGTTCTCGCCATCGGCCGGAGCAAGGCCGCAGCCATCCATGATGATCAGGAGTGCAGGAAGATGACGCTGTGCCATATGTCCTACTCGCCTGCCTTGACGACCATAGAGGCGAAGTCGGCAGCCTTGAGCGAAGCGCCGCCCACGAGGGCGCCGTCAACGTCAGGCTTAGCGACGAGCTCGGCGATGTTGCCGGGCTTGGCAGAGCCACCATAGAGAACGCGGATGCCGTTAGCGAGCTCCTCGCCAAACATCTCCTTGAGGGTCTCACGGATAGCGCCGCAGACCTCCTGAGCGTCCTCAGCGGTAGCGGTCTTGCCGGTGCCGATGGCCCAGATGGGCTCGTAGGCGACGACGACCTGCTTGGGGCAGGTGATCTCAAGACCGGCAAGGCCAGCCTTGACCTGGTTCACGACGTGCTCGACATAGGTGCCAGCCTCGCGGACCTCGAGGGACTCGCCGCAGCAGAAGACGGGAACAAGACCGGCGGCAACGAGGGCCTTGGCCTTCTTGTTCTGATCCTCGTCGGTCTCGTGGAAGTAGTCGCGACGCTCGGAGTGACCGATGATGCAGTAGGTGCAGCCAGCGGACTTGAGCATGTCGCAAGAGGACTCACCGGTGAAGGCACCCTTGGCCTCCCAGTACACGTTCTGTGCACCGAGGGCGATGGGGGCAGCCTGAATGCGGTCATGAACCGTGGTGATGTCAATGGTCGGAGGGCAGACGAGCACCTCGACGCCAGCCGGAACCTCGGGCAGAGCCTGAGCCAGCTCATCGGCGAGCTTGGCGGCCTCGGCGACGTCGTTGTTCATCTTCCAGTTACCAGCGATAAGAAGGGTGCGATTAGGCATCGAGAAGCGCCTCCACTCCGGGCAGGGCCTTACCCTCGACGAGCTCCATGGAAGCGCCACCACCGGTGGAGATCCAGCTCATCTTGTCGGCCAGGTTGAACTTGTTGACAGCCGCGACAGAGTCGCCACCGCCGATGATCGAGGTGCAGTCGGCCTCGGCGACGGCCTCGGCGATAGCCTGGGTGCCGTGAGCGAAGTTGTCGAACTCGAATACACCCATGGGGCCGTTCCAGAACACGGTCTTGGCGCCCTTGACGGCCTCGGCGTAGAGCTCCTCGGTCTTGGGGCCGATGTCCATGCCCTCACGATCGTCGGGGATAGCGTCGGAAGCGACAACCTCGGGGACAGCGTCCTCGCCAAAGTGATCGGCAACGCGGTTGTCGATGGGGAGCAGGATCTTGACGCCCTTCTCCTCGGCCTTCTTGAGCATCTCGCCGGCGCGCTCGACCCAGTCCTCTTCCTTGAGGGACTGACCGACGGTCAGGCCCTGAGCCAGGAAGAAGGTGTAGGCCATGCCGCCACCGATGATCAGGGTGTCAGCGGAGTCGATGAGGTGATCGAGAACGCCGATCTTGGAGGAAACCTTGGAACCGCCGACGATAGCAACGAAGGGGCGCTCGGGCTCGGCGAAGATGCCGGTCAGCGTGTCGACCTCCTTCTCGAGCAGGAAGCCGGCGACGGCAGGCAGGTAAGCGGCGGGACCCACGACGGAACCCTGGGCGCGGTGAGCGGTACCGAAAGCATCGAGAACGAAGACGTCACCATAGGAAGCGAGCTTCTTGGCGATCTCGGGATCGTTCTTCTTCTCGCGCTTGTCAAAACGGACGTTCTCGAGAACGAGGACCTTGCCCGGCTCGACGGCGGCAACAGCCTCAGCAGCCTTCTCGCCGTAGGTGTCGGCGACAAAGGCAACATCGAGACCAGAGAGCTCAGCGAGCTTCTTGGCGACAGGCTCAAGGGAGAGCTCGGGCTGGAAGCCGGTGCCATCGGGACGGCCGAGGTGGCTCATGAGGATGACGCGAGCGTTGTGCTCAACGAGGTAGTTGATGGTGGGCAGGGCAGCCTTGATGCGGGTGGTATCGCCAACGACGCCATCCTTGATAGGCACGTTGAAGTCAACGCGGACGAGAACGCGCTTGCCGTCGACATCGATGTCGCGGACGGTCTTCTTGGTAAAGGCCATGTTTGCTTCTACCTTTCGTACGTGTCTGCCTCCCATTACGGCAGACGATTTCCTATAAAAAGGGCGCGACCCTAGGGTGTAAGCCCTATGAGGCCGCGCCCTTCTTTAGACGCTCAACGAGCTATTCGCTAAAAGCTAAATTAAGCAACGAACTTCTCGAAGTACTTGATGGTGCGGACCATCTGAGAGGTGTAGGAGTTCTCGTTGTCGTACCAAGAGGTGACCTGAACGAGGGTCTGGCCGTTGCCGAGGTCAGAGCACATGGTCTGAGTGGCGTCGAAGATGGAGCCGTGGGTCTCGCCGATGATGTCGGTGGAGACGATGTCGTCCTCGTTGTAACCGAAGGTCTCGGAGATGGTGGAAGCGTAGGCCTTCATAGCGGCGTTGACCTCGTCGACGGTGACCTTCTTGTCAACAACAGCGTAGAGGTTGGTGATGGAGCCGGTCGGCGTCGGGACGCGCTGGGCGGCACCGATGAGCTTACCGTTGAGCTCGGGGAGAACCAGGCCGATAGCCTTGGCAGCACCGGTGGTGTTGGGGACGATGTTGACGGCGCAGGCGCGGCTACGACGCTTGTTGCCCTTGCGCTGCGGGCCGTCGAGCGGCATCTGGTCGCCGGTCCAGGCGTGAATGGTGGTCATGATGCCGGACACGATGGGAGCGAAGTCGTTCAGACCCTTGGCCATCGGGGCGAGGCAGTTGGTGGTGCAGGAAGCAGCGGAGATGATGTTGTCCTCAGCGGTCAGCGTCTCGTGGTTGACGTTGTACACGATGGTGGGCAGATCGCTGCCGGCCGGAGCGGAGATGACGACCTTCTTGGCGCCAGCGTTGATGTGGGCCTGAGCCTTAGCCTTGCTGGTATAGAAGCCGGTGCACTCGAGAACGACGTCGACGTCGAGGTCGCCCCAAGGCAGGTTGTTGGCGTCGGCCTCCTTGTAGATCTTGATCTCCTTGCCGTCAACGGTGATGGAATCCTCGCCAGCAACGACCTCGTGATCGCGAGCGTAGTTGCCCTGCGTGGAGTCGTACTTCAGCAGGTAAGCGAGCATGTCGGGAGAGGTGAGGTCGTTGATAGCGACGATCTCGGAGCCCTCATGACCGAACATCTGACGGAAAGCCAGACGACCGATGCGACCGAAGCCGTTAATAGCAACCTTTACTGCCATTGTGTCTCCTTTCGTAAGGCCCCCGCAAGCTACAGCGCCCGCCGTTGAGGCCCACAAACTAACCACTCGCCTAATATACCTTTTTTTTGACTTGAATTTCACGAGAATAGTCGAAATTGAAAATCAAATTTACGTTAAAACGTTTTAAAGAATAAAATAGCAGCTAAATCCGTATATAAGTCGATACTTTAACTACCGGTTTGCTTCAATGAGCTTTTCAAGCCTCAAAACTCGATGGTAGAGGGCCGACTTCGACAAGGGAGGGTCAGCCATCTCCCCTAAATCACGCAGCGACAGATCGGGATAGCGCTCGCGCAGGTCGCAAAAGACCGCCAAGGCATCCGGAAGCGCATCGCGAAGGCCGCGCTGCTCGAGCTCATCGATAAGCGCAAGCTGATGTTGGGCAGCACCGGCGCTTCTGGTCTGGTTGGCGAGCTCGGCGTTCACGCGACGGTTCACATCGTTCTTAACCAACTTGACCGCGCGCGCCTCCTCAATCTCGGCAACGCTGCGCTTGGCACCAATCAGCTTTAATAGATGCTCGATTTCCTCGGCGCTCTTAATGTACACGGCATATGACCCCCGCCGCGCATTAACACGAGCATGGACCCCAATCTGCCCCAACAGGTCGCAAAGTCCCCGGGCATACTGCTCGCCCTGCACCGCGATCTCCAAATGGAAATCGCCGCGTGGATCGGCCACGAAGCCGCCCGCGATGAGCGCGCCGCGGATGTAGGCAAGCCTGCAGCAGGGACGGGCAACGATGTGTCGGGGAACACCAGCGACGAGCCCTCCTCTGCGGTCTAGAATGCCCAGCAGCACCAGAGCCTTGTCCAAGTCGGGTTGATCGGGCAGGGTAATGAGATAGTTACGGACCTTATGCAAGACCGATTTACGAACGGTGAATTCCGTTTTGAGCTTAAGGATGCGATGCGTCAGCGTGATCATCGTGCGCGCGACGGCTCCCGTCTCGGTCGCGACCGTCAAACGATACCGCCCGGAGCCGGCCAACGAAAGCGTACCGCTCACACGCGTCAGGGCGGCAAGCGTCGACAAATCGCAGTATTCACATTCGGGTTCGCAGCGCGCAAGCTCGTCGCGCACCTCAGCGGTAAACGACATGCAGGCCTATGCCTTCGTGTTGGCGCGCGACAGGTCGCGGTGGGAGATGCTCACGTGATACTGGGCGCCTTCCAGGTAACGGGCCGTGGCCTCGGCAATGGCGACGCTACGGTGCTGTCCGCCCGTGCAGCCGATGGCGATAGAAAGCTGCGGCTTACCCTCCGCGATATAGCCCGGCATCACCGTATCGAGCAGCTGTGTCCAAGCCTTCCAAAACTCCTGCGTCTTGGGGTGGTCCAGAACAAAATCGGAGACCTTTTTATCGAGACCGGTCATCGTGCGCATCTCGGGATCGTAAAACGGATTGGGCAGGAAGCGGACGTCGATCATAATGTCCGCCTCGACGGGCATGCCGTGCTTAAAGCCAAACGAGAACACATGGACGTCCATGAGCTGTTGGTCGGACAGCTCGGAAAATGCCATACGTAGCTTGTTGCGCAGCGCAGAGGTGCGCAGGCGGCTCGTGTCGATAATCATATCGGCTCGATCGCGCACGCCCTGCAGCTGAAGGCGCTCGCGCTGAATGGCATCGGCCGTAGTCTCCCCCGGCTTGGCAATGGGATGACGGCGGCGATTTTCGCTGTAGCGACGAATCAGCACCTCGTCAGAAGCCTCCAGGAACACGATGTCGCAGCTCATCTCGCGCTCTTCGAGCGCGGCGACCGCATCGAGCAACTCGTCAAACAGTCCCTGGCTACGCAAATCGCAGGTGACGGCGAGATGCCTGCCCACGCCCGTATTGATGCCGACGAGCTCGGCAAGCTGGGCGATGAGACGCGGAGGTAGGTTATCAATGCAAAAATAGCCCATGTCCTCGAACACGTGCATGGCCTGTGTGCGGCCCGATCCGGACATTCCGGTGATGATGACGATATCGGGGATGCGCTCCGAGCGCTCCGCCGCATCCATGGCATCTCCCTTTTGCATGTGCTGCCTCCCAAAAACAAGCGCGGGACCCAGCAACCCGGATCCCGCGCGGTCAATTGCCTATATTGAGTATACCGCCCCGAGCGGATACGAGGCCTGTCTTACGCCTCAAGCGCAGCCTTGAACCAACTCGTAATACTCGTGGGGTGCGTGATGGCGGTGCCGACGACAACGGCCCAGGCGCCAGCATCGATCGCAGCGCGAGCCTCCTCGGGCGTGTGCACGCGGCCCTCGCAGATGATGGGAAGACCGGGGAATTCCTCGGTCGCCTGACGCAGGAGTGGCAGGTCGGGGCCATCGGCCATGGTGCAGTCGATGGCGGCGACGCCGTGAGAAAGCGTGGTGGATACCAGGTCAAAGCCCATATCAACCGCACGGCGAATGTCCTCGATGGTGGCACAATCCGCCATCAGGAGCACGCCCTCCTCGTGCAGCGGGCGGAAGGTATCCTCGACGGTCTTGCCATCGGGACGCGGACGATCGGTGGCGTCGATCGCCACGATATCGGCACCGGCAGCAACGCAGGCGCGAGCGTGACGCAGCGTCGGCGTGATGTAAACGCCCTCGTGTCCATCCTTCCACAGGCCGATGACGGGAACCTCACAGCGACCCTTAATAGCGGCAATGTCGGCAAGGCCCTGACAGCGAATGGCGGCGGCGCCGCCAAGCTCGCAAGCGCGAGACATTTGAGCCATGGTCTCGGGCGTACGAAGCGGCTCGCCCATATACGCCTGAACGCTCACGACGAGCTTGCCCTTCAGGGATTGAATCAAAGGATCGACGGTCATAAGGCTGCAACCTTTCTCAGAACAGCCTCCCGAGGCGTGTTGTCTCGGGAGGCTCCTACAGCAGATACGTTTACTTCAACGAGGCAAGAAGATGCTCAGCGGCACCGATGAGCGGAGCATCGCCCTCCAGAGAACCGATGAGGATCGGCGTGTCCTGAAGCGGATCGAGCGCCTGGCTGGCATAGCCCTCGTGCACCGAATCCTTCCACGTCTGCGAACGCCAATCGGGACCTTGGTGAATCACGCCGCCCGAAAGCACGATGACCTCAGGGTCCAGGATGTTAGCGAGCGAGCCCAAGCTGGCACCCAGCGCAAAGCCGGCATCATGGATGACCTCGGTCGCCTTTGCGTCGCCTGCACGGCACAGGTCGTTCACATCGCGACCGACCGAAGGACGGCTGGGGTCGACGCGGCCAAAGCGCTCATCGTACATACGACCAATGGAAGTGCCCGAAGCAACCGACTCCAGATGGCCGGAACGCCCGCAGGCGCAGGGAATGCCGACGGCAGCCGAGCACTCGATGTGGCCCATATGGCCAGCAGCACCATGGAAGCCCTGCATCACGCGGCCGTTCTCGACATATGCGCCGCCGATACCCGTACCGATGCCAAGACACAAGACGGAGAACTTGCCCTTGCCGACACCCCAGTGGGCCTCGCCCAGAGCATGAGCCTGCACGTCGCCCACAACGGCAACGGGAAGACCAAGGTCCTCGCGCAGACGCGGCCCCAACTGAACGCCGGACCAGCCGGGCATGATCTCATTGGCATACGCAATGGCGCCCGTCTTGGGATCGACGACGCCTGCGGCACCGATACCGACACCGAGAACCTCGACATCGGGATTCGCCTCAAGAGCGGCCTTGATAGACGCCTCGATACGCTGGAAGACGGCCTCGCCGCCCTCTTGGGCCTCTGTGGGAACCTCGGCCTCAAAAACGGGATGGGGCACACTACCGTCAGCCGGGTACTCCATGATGGCAGTCGCAATTTTAGTTCCGCCGATATCGACAGAGCAGACGTACTTGTTCTCCATGTCGCTCTCCTTCGGAGATAAAAACAACTACAGGAAATGCGCCGTCAGGCTAGCCGTCACAGCGCAGTAAAGGTTTTCCAGGTGTCCGAGATCGCCGAGAAACCGTGTGGCCATTGACCTAATGGGTCATGGCCACACGGTTGAACGGCGAGGTCGGGTGCCTGGGAAGCTTTACAGGAGACCGTTGTCCTGAAGGACCTTCCTAATCGCCTCGACGTTCTCGCCGGTCATGGCCTTCACCGGGCGCGGCATGGTCGGGCTGTCGAAGATGCCCATGAGGTTCATAGCGGTCTTGAAGGCGCCGACGCCACCGGCATAGCCCTGGACGTCCGAGGTGACATCCCAGATGTGGGAGATCTCGTTGAGGCGATCCTGCTCGGCCTTGACGGTAGCCCAGTCACCGGCCTGAGCGGCCTTCCACTGGCGCACGTAGCCCTCGGGCTCAACGTTGGCAAGGCCCGGGACAGAACCGTCGGCGCCACCGAGGTAAGCGCCGTCGACGACAACCTCGTGACCGGTGAGGATGCTCATCGGATGGCCGTTCTTCTCGTTCTCCTGAACGAGGTAGCGGAACGAGATGTCATCACCCGAGGAATCCTTGACGCCAGCAAGGACGCCCTCGGCGCCGAGCTTGGCAAGGAGCTTCCAGGGGAGCTTGGTGTGAACGCAGACGGGAATGTCATAGGCAAAGATGGGCAGGTCAAGCTCCTCGTGCAGGATGCGGAAGTGCTCCTCGACCTCGGTCATGCCCTGCAGGGCATAGAACGGGCAGGTGGCGACGAGGGCATCGGCGCCCAGCTCCTGAGCGACCTTGCCGTGCTCAATCATGCGCTCGGTCTCGGTATCGATGATGCCGACCAGAACAGGCACGCGGTGGTCGACGATGCGGACGGCCTCGGCGATGATCTGGCGACGACGCTCGTCGGTGGAGAAAACGACCTCACCCGAAGAGCCCAAGAAGAACAGGCCATCGACGCCGGCATCGATCATGCGGTTGATGCTGCGCTCAAAGGAGGCAACATCGAGCTGATGATCTTCGGTATCGGGAACAACGACGGGAGGGATAACGCCGGTGAATTTCTGAGTTGCCACAAGAATCTCCTTAGTTGTCTGGCGGGCGGCCCTATGCCACCCACTCTTGTTGGCAGTGTCCAGGCCGTCTAGGCCAAAGAACACGAGTAGAACGTTTGGTTAAAAAAGTCTACGACTTCGTTTTCGAACGCATTGATGCGCTCGTGAGCGTATTTTGCATAGATGATATGCCTCCGGTCACACTCAAGACCGTTGAATACGGCAAACTGATCCTTGGGATCGCTCACGGTATCCATAAGCGATGTGCCCATGAGCACCGATCCGCGCACCCGAGACGACAGCACCTCGAGGCCGCCAGGAAGCGGATTGGCAACCGCCGTGCGGGCGAGGCCCCGCTCGTCCAGAGCAGAAACCGCCAGCGCGACTCCGCCGCCAAGACCCTCGCCCCATGCAAAGATGCGTTCGGGGTCCATGCCATCAAGATTGCGCGCGACCTCCGCCAACGCGCAGCCCCAACGGACGCGCCTGACAAAAGCGGGCGAGGTAATCCCCTGCCGCAGATCGCTGGGTCCAATCGCCTCATCGTCCAGCGCAAGCACGGCATATCCCATGGCCGCAAACCTCGTCATGTGATGCCATCCCCGCACGGGTCGGTCGATGTCGTGAAACATCAGACATAGCGGCACAAGCTCGGATGCTCGGGCGCGACCGGCAGGCTCGATCAAACGTGCGTGGACCACATCGCCACCAAGCTCAAAGGAAACCTCGGAGTAGCGGGCATACGGATTGGCGAAATCGATCGCCGTAATGGCCAGGCCTTGAATCTCAAGATCCATAGCACATGTCTCCAAATCAGAAACATCTGCCTGAACATCACCGTGCCAGTCCCGATATTCAGAGAGCCTTGACGAAACCGTTCCGGGAATCCCCACAAGGTCGGGGACAATCAGCTCGCCGACATTGCTCTCGCACTTAGACATGAGCCTTCCCTCCCTTGCAGAAAAACGGAATGATCAGATCGTCAAAATCCTGAATCTCCTCGTGGCCAAAGCCTTCAAAGAACTCATGACGCTTTTCACAGGTCAGGTTGTTATAGACCGCAAACTGCGTCGCTGGCGGACAGACGGTATCGGCTGTGCCGGTGCCAAACAGCACGGGGCATTTGACCATAGGGGCAAAGTTCTTGGAATCGAAGTACGCCAGCTTGGCATAGGCTTCGTCGATACGAGTCGAGTCCTCGTCAAACCAGCGAGACCAATAGCGCAGGCCCTCGTAGGCAATGTCGTCGGCATCCAAATCCCAGACCAGGCGGAAATCCGACAGGAAGGGATAGAGGATGGCGGCGCGATTGATAAGCTCGCTGTTAAGTGCACAGGTCGCAATGCCCAAACCGCCACCCTGCGACGCGCCGTTCACAAACACACGGGCAAGATCGATGCCCTCGAGCTCGCGAACGATGCGGCACAGGATGCGAATATCTTGGTGCAAGCGGACATAGTAGAGGTTGGCCGGATCACCGTCGATACCGGCGACGATATGGCCCGCGACCGTTGTGCCCTCAAATCCACCAATGTCCTCGGAGGGACCTCCTTGGCCGGGGCAGTCGAGGGCGATGAGTGCCATGCCCATGCCCGCAAACGACGCCTGCTCAAACCAGCTGCGGCTTGCACCCGGATACCCATGGAACTGAAGTACCAATGGCACGGGCTCGTCCGAGACGGGTTTAAGGTACTTGGCATGCAGGCGAGCGCCACACATGCCGGTATACCAGAGGTCGAAAAGCTGGCAGGTCACGGCATCGGTGACCGATGCCGCCTCGATCGCATAGTCGAGCTCGACGGCATCGGCCTCGGCCATGCGGTCATTCCAAAAGAGATCGAAATCTGATGGACGGGGCATGGCGCCTCGATATTCACCAAATTGATGTTGTAGCTCCTGAGCACTTGGCATGGCTCGTGAACCCAACCTTTCGAAATCGCAACGGAGGTGCGCCCGGCAAGGGAACCGGGCGCACGGGAGGGAAAGCGAGGCTACTCGCCGAGCTTGGGATGCAGCAGCGACGGCGCAGCGCCGAGCAGCATCTTGGTGTAGGGGTCCTGGGGGTGCTGGAAGACCTGCTTGGCCTCGCCCTGCTCGACGATCTTGCCGCCATTCATAACGATGATGTCGTCAGAGATATAGCGGACCGTCTGGATGTCATGGCTGATGAACACCATGGCCAGGCCGAGCTCCTTCTTAAGGTCGGTCAGCAGGTTCAGAATCTGCGCGCGGACCGAAACGTCCAGAGCCGAGGTGGGCTCGTCGGCAATGATGGCATCGGGGTTCAGCGACAGGGCACGGGCAATTGCGACGCGCTGGCGCTGGCCGCCCGAAAGCTGGCCGGGAAGAACCTCGGCGGCGGAGCTGGGCAGACCGGTGAGCTCCAAGAGCTCCTTGACGCGCTTCTCCTGCTCGGCCTCAGTACCCAGGTTGTGGACGCGCATGGGATCGAGCAGTTGCTCGCGAACGACCATGCGGGGGTTGAGTGCCGTGGCCGGGTTCTGGAACACGACCGAGATGACGCGACCCATGTGGCGACGGTCCTCGGCGGTACGTTTGGTAACGTCCTTGCCCTTAAAGTAGACCTTGCCGCTCGTGGGGGCCTGCAGGCCGCACATGACGTTGGCGGTGGTGGACTTACCGCAACCGGACTCGCCGACGATGCCGATCGTCTGACCGGGCATGAGCCTAATCGTTACACCCTGGACGGCGTGAACCAGGTTAGGGTGCAGAATCGAGCCGGTACGGGTCCTAAAGGTGACGTGGACGTCATCAAGGAAGATGATCGGCTCGACGCCGTTGACTGCGGTCTCGCTCATCTACATCACCTCCGCGTGAGGGGTCAAACCATTTGCCTTGAGCACCTCGTCGGGGAGCTCGGAATAGAAGTGCTCGGTGCCGGGCACGCGCTTGAAGACCGGACGGGTGTCCAGGCCAATACGCGGATGGCTCGAGCGGGGCGCGAAGCGATCGCCCTTGGGGAAATCGCGCGGGCTCGGAACGGCGCCGGGCACCTGGTGCAGGCGGCCCGAACCGCTCTCGATGGACAGGACGGAACCCAGAAGACCGCGGGTGTACTCGTGGATCGGGTTGGTGAGCAGCTCCTTGGTGGGCGCCTGCTCGATAACCTGACCGGCGTACATCACCGTGATGTTATGGGCGACCTCGGCGACCAGCGCCAGGTCATGCGAGACGAAGATCATGGCAAAGCCGAGCTTGGCCTGAAGGTCGTTGAGCAGCTTGATGACCTGCTTCTGGACGGTAACGTCCAGGGCGGTCGTGGGCTCGTCGCAGATGACCAGCTTGGGGTCGCGGGTAAGGGCCATAGCGATCAGAACACGCTGACGCTGGCCACCGGAAAGCTCATGCGGGTAGCTCTCGAGCGTACGCTTGGGGTCGAGGCCCACGAGCTCCAGGAGTTCCTCGGCGCTGCGGGTGCCGCCGCGCTTGGTGAGCTGCTTCATCTGGGCAGAGATGAGCATGGAGGGGTTGAGCGAGGACAGGGCGTCCTGATAGACCATGGCGATATCGGTACCGCGCAGGCCGAACCACTCCTTCTTGCTCATCTTGAGCAGGTCACGGCCCTCCCAGAGGACCTCGCCGGAAAGATGTTCGTCATCGTCGGTCAGGCCCATGATGGCCAGCGTGGTGATGGACTTACCGCAACCGGACTCGCCCACCAGGCCCATAGTCTGGCCAGGACGGACGTCAAAGTTGACATGGTCGACGACGTTGATATCGCCGTGGTGCTCAAACTGGATGCAGAAGTCACGGACCGAAAGGATCGGTTCGACAGACTCGTCGGGCACATGGCGATCGTCACGCTTGAGCTCGACATCGCGCAGGGCTCCAAGGCGAGCGGAGAGGGACTGGGCCTGCTCCTTGTAGGCGCGAACGGGGTCGGAGACCAGCAGGTCGGCCTCGCGGCGCTTGGAGGAATCGGTCGGATCCAGGGCGGCGGAGGGAGCAGCGGCCATGGCGTCGGTAATGCCCTCGGAGAGGATGTTGAGCGCCAGGCAGGTGATCATGATGGCCAGGCCCGGGAACAGCGCCTGCCACCAACGGCCGGCGAGCACGCCGCCGCGGGCGTCGGCGAGGATGTTGCCCCAGGTAGCGGTGGGCTCCTGGATACCAGCGCCGATGAAGGTCAGCGAGGCCTCGAAGATGATGGCGTCGGCGACCAGGGTAACGGTGAAGACCATGATCGGGGCGATGCAGTTACGCAGAACATGCTTGATCAAAATCCACGGAGCCTTGGCGCCGGAAACGATGACCGCGCGGACATAGTCCTCGCCGTACTCGGACACGATGTTGGCGCGCACGATACGGGCAATCTGCGGAGTGTACATAAAGCCGATGGCGAAGATGATCGACGGCACGGAGTTGCCCAGGATGGAGACGAAGACGGCCGCGAGGGCGATGCCCGGGATGGACATGATGATGTCCAGGATACGCATGATCGTCTCGGAAACGGCCTTGCGCGAAACCGCCGCAAGGGCGCCCACGACCGAGCCGCAGACCAGAGCCATGGCAGTGGCGCCAAAGCCGATAATCAGCGAGTAACGACCACCGTAGAGCATGCGCGACAGAATGTCGCGACCCTTATCGTCGGTACCGAAGATAAATCCGTTGCCGGGAGCCTGGCGAGCCGTAAAAATCTCGACCGGGCTATAGTGGGCAAGAAGGGGCGCCAGAATCGCAGTCAGGGCGACCAGCACCAACACGACGGCGGCAATCTTAGAAGACAGCGTCATCTTCTTCCAGCCACCGAGCTTGAGCCCCTTGGAGGCAGCCTTCTCGAGCTGCTCGGTTTGCTTCTCTCGAATCTTTACCATAATCTACACCGTCCTGATGCGCGGGTTGATGAGCAGGTAGAGCATGTCAACCACGATGTTGATGATGATGAAGGCAAGAGCAACGACGATAACGACGCCCTGAACCAGGTTCGCCTCGTTGCCCTGAACGCCCTGCAGAATCGCGGTGCCCATGCCGGGGAGGTTGAAGATAACCTCGATGACGACGGCGCCGCCCATGAGGTAACCGATCTTAAGACCGAGGGTGGTGACCGGGGTGATCAGCGCATTGCGAAGAACGTTGATGCCGACGACGACCTTCTCGGGAACGCCGGCGCCGCGAGCCATACGGACATAATCCTTATCGAGCTCCTCGACCATGGCGGTACGCACGATACGAGTCATCTGGCCCGTCAGCGGAAATGCCAAGGCGATAGCGGGCATGATCATACGTCCCAGATAGCCAGCCGGATTCGTGGTGAAGTGAGGCAGAGCACCCGATGCCGGAAGCACCTTAAGGTAGGAAGAGAACAGCAGGATCAACAGAACGGCAAGCCAGAACGACGGGGTTGCCAAGCCGGCGATGGAAAAGACGCGGATCACTTGGTCCGGCCATTTGTCGCGATACAGTGCCGCGATGACGCCGAGTAAAAACGAAACGACCGCACCGATGGCAAGGCCGATGAAGGTCAGCTGCATCGTGACGGGCAGGGCCGTGGAGATGCGCTTGGCAACGGAGTTGCGAGCAGCACCATAGGTGCCCATGTCGCCATGGATCAAATCGCCCATATAGCGCACGTAGCGCACAGGCCAGGGGTCGTCCAGACCATACTTCTCATGGTACTCGGCAACCGCCTCGGGCGAGGCACCGTCACCCAACGCCGTGTAGGCGGGGTCGGTCTTGGAGAACGACATAAGGAAGAACACCAGGACGGTGACGCCCAATGCCATGATCGGCAGCGCCACAAGACGCCTTCCAATCAAACGTAGCAAGTTGTTCACGTTCTCTCCCCTTTCTTTTGTCGGTAGGACCAACTGGTATATGAGTACGGATACTCATTACAAGACCCGAGCGACATCGAGGTCGCCCGGGTCTTTGTTTCAACTATGAGGATACGGTCCCAACGACCGACATCCTGCATACAGACTCAAGCGAGTCTTACGCCTTGACGGTCGCAACGCCCCTGAAGGACATGCTCGTCGTACCGATGCCCTTGAAGCCATCGAGGGCCTCGCCGTTGGGCGCAGTGGACGGATCGTCCCAGGAAGCGGAGACGGTCTTGACGTGGACAACGGGGTACAGAACGGCATTGTCGGCAATGATGTCGAAGCACTCGTTCCACTTCTTCTGCTGCTCGTCGCCCTCGGCGGCAAGAGCCTCGTCCATGAGACCGTGGAGCTTCTGCCACTCAGCGGACTCCTTCCACGGGCAACGGGTCTGCATCCAGACGTTGTCGCCGTACCACCAGTTGAGCAGCAGGTCGGGGTCGGCGCCGAAGCAGGAAGGATCGCCAGGGGCAAGGAGGATATCGTAGGCCTCGCCGCCGTCGATGGCAGCGTAGGTGGCCGGCGAGGTATCGGTCTGGATGGTGACATCGAAACCGAGAGCGTCGAGGTCGTTCTTGACCTGGGCGGCCATACCCTTAATCTGCTCGTTGTCGGTGGTGCGCAGGGTGATGGCACCCGGGGTGATGCCAGACTCCTCGATGAGCTTCTTAGCCTTCTTGGCGTCGGTCTTGTACACCGTGGAAGCCTCATGATAGTTGGTGAAGCTCTTGGGCAGGTAGCAGCTGGCAGCGGTGGCAAGGCCGGCGAAGGTGTTGCTGACCATCTTCTCGGTGTCGAGCGCATACATGACAGCCTGGCGGACCTTGACGTTGTTCCAAGGCTCCTTGGCGACGTTGAACATGATGAAGCGGGTGCCGAAACCCTGAACGTTATCGATCTTGCAGCCGGCGCTCTCGAGCTGGTCGACGGCGTCAGCGGTAACGAGCTCCATAACGAGCGTGGAGCCCTCCTGCTGAGCGGTAACGCGAGCGGTGGGGTCGGTCAGGATGCTGTACTGGATCTTCTTATCCTCGGCAGCATACTCACCGTTGTACTCGGGGTTGGGAACCAGGGTGATCTCGGTATCGGAGATAGAGTCGTACATCCAGGGGCCGGAGCCGATCGGCTGCTTGGCGCGATCCTCCTCGGTCTGGGTGGCCGGGGTAACGCGGACGATGGCCAGACGATCCTTGAGCAGGGAGAAGTTGGGGACCTTGGTCTTGACCGTCACGGTGCTGGCGTCCTTGGCCTCGATGGACTCGAAGGGCTGGAAGAACGGAGCATAGGTAGCGGAAGCGGCGCAAGCGGTGTAGGAGGCAACGACATCGTCAGCGGTGACCTCGGTGCCATCGGAAAACTTGGCGCCCTTGCGGATGGTGACCTCGAAAGTGGTGTCGTCCACAGACTTGGGATCGTCGGTGGCGAGCTCGTTGAAGGTGCTGTAGTCGTGGTAATCGATGCCGTAGAGGCCCTCGACGACGTGCCAGTTAGCACCCAGGCCCACAGCGGAGCCGGTGCTGGCGGGATCGAAGCTGGACGGAGCGTAAGCGGAACCAGCGGTGATCACGCCGCCGCCACGGTTGGCGGAATCGGTGGAACCGGAAGCGGAACCCTCGTCGCTAGAGCTGCCACCGCAGCCGGTGAGACCAAGCCCTGCGACAGCAGCGACGCTGCCGGTGAGGCCGAGGAACGAACGCCTGGACATACCCTTGTTGATGATGGCCATGTCTTCTCCTATCAATAGAGAATCTTACCCGGGAGCGCCTAGACGTGCCCCCGCGCAACTTGCGGACGATATATACCTTACCTACCGACGAACCCAACTGAGGTGCCGCGCTCGGCGACCGATACATACATACGCTTGAACGGTATTTACTACCGTTCACCGAATTCATTGACAAACGATTCGCCAGACAGTATGTATCGACGAGGTGAGATATCAGTCTTCGTCAACCCGCAGGATAGCAGGGTTGTTCACCATGGCTAGTCAAACGTTTTAGCGTTAATAAAACCCAAAATCGGCTGGTAATCGCCGTGAAATACATGATTGAAAATCACGCAATCGTGTATATCAGTTGTTTAGAGGCGTGTTTAGTTTTCGGATTGCTTTGCCGCCATCTCGGAGCGCTCGGCATTCCACGCAACAAGTGCCTCGTGGACCGCTTTGGCGACATCGGCCGGAACGCCTCGAACTTCTGCAATCTCCTGCTCGCTCGCCGCGCGCAAACGCTTCATCGAGCCAAAATGGCGCATAAGGGCACGTTTTCTGGTGGGCCCCACGCCAGGAACGTCATCGAGTACCGAAACTGTCATGGCCTTGTCGCGCAATTCACGATGGAACGTGATAGCAAATCGGTGGGACTCATCGCGCACCTGTTTAATTAGATAGAGCGAGGCAGACCCGGTCGGCAGCACGACGGGGGTCTCGTCCCAAGGCACAAAAACTTCCTCATCGGCCTTCGCCAAGCCACAAACTGGTATATCGAGCCCAAGAGCCTCAAGTTGCTTGATCGCAGCGGTCAATTGCGGCTTACCGCCATCGACAACGAGCAGATCGGGGCACGAGCCAAAGCGCTCGTCGGCCATGCGCTCGGGAGCATAGCGTCGTCCCAAAACCTCGGACATCGACACGAAGTCGTTTGCCTCATCCAATTCGGTCTGGATTTTAAAACGACGATACTGGCTCTTGTCGGCGCGCCCGTTGGTAAACACCACCATCGAGGCGACCGTAAAGGTGCCATGCAGCGTCGAGATATCGAAGCACTCGATACGCAACGGCGGCGATGGCAGCGCCAACGCACTTTCGAGCTCCAGGAGCGCTTGATTGGTGCGGTCGTCAGCGTACCCCGTTCGCATCATGTAGCGCATGAGGGCATGGCGCGCATTTTTGGATGCCATATCGAGCAGACGGTGCTTTTCGCCACGCTGCGGCCTATGGAGATGGCAGGAACGCTCACGCTTGCCCGCAAGCCACTCCCCCAGCGCCTCCGCATCCTCAAGCTCGACGGAAAGGTTGACCTCAGCTGGAATATCAGCCGTCTCGTCGTAATAGCGCTTAAGAAAGCCCGACTGGAGCTCTTCCTCGTCAACATCAAGACCCTTGTCGAGAATGAACTCGCAGGTGCGAACTGTTCGGCCCTCGCGAACGACGAAGACGCAAGCGGCGGAGATGGTCTCCTCGCGATAGAAACCGATGACATCGATATCGACACTGGAGGGAAAAACGACTTGCTGACGATCGTCCAGACCCCTGATGACCTCCAAACGACGTTTGACGCGTGCCGCGCGCTCAAAGTCGAGCGCCTCAGCGGCATCCGTCATCTCGGAGGTCAGCTCATCGACGACATCCTTGCGATGGCCCGACAAAAAGCGCTCGACACGCTTGACGTTCTTGGCATAGTCTGCCGGGGAAATCGCGCCGACACACGCACCTGGGCCGCGCCCGACATGGTAGTCAAAGCAGGGGCGCCCGTTTTGCGCGCAAATCATATTGACGATGTCTTCCTCGCCCTTGTGGGACTCGACGATACGGCGACAACGACGCCACTCCGCACAGGATGCGGAGCAGATGGGGATAACCTTGCGCAGCGTATCTATCGTCTCACGTGCCGCGCGGCTATCGGTATAAGGTCCAAAATAGCGCGTTCCCGGCTTATGACGCTCACGCGTGTATTTGATAGCGGGATACAGGTCGCCCTTTGTAATGGCGATAAAGGGGTAGCTCTTGTCATCCTTGAGGTCGACGTTAAAGTACGGATGGTACTGGCCAATCAAATTGCGCTCGAGCACCAACGCCTCGTGCTCGGTCTCCACCACGATATAGTCAAAGCTCGCCACCAGCTGCATCATCAGCGGGATCTTCTGGCGCTCGTCCTGCAGCGTCACGTACTGACGCATACGGGCGCGCAGGTTTTTCGCCTTGCCCACGTAGATGACATCGCCCTTGGCGTCTTTCCAAAGGTAGCAGCCGGGCTGCGTGGGAACGCGCGAAACCTGCTCGGCAAGCGTTGGAATGTTGTCGTGACCGGCCACGCGCACCTACTTGCGACGAATCAGCGCCGAGACCTCGGGCATCTTAAGGACGACGGCAAGGCCAAAGGTAACAGCAAGCGAGACGACACCCGCAACGCAAACGTAGCCAAGAGTAATCAGAATCGAGCCGCCAAGTGCCCCGACAAAGTGCTCAAGCGCCCACATGACGCCGGCGCCTGCGGCAGCACCCAGGCCACCGAGCAAAAGGCCAAAGAACCCGCCATGCAGGATAGATTTGACCTGAAGACCACGCAGGCGACGACGCAGCCACCGCAGCGAGCAACCGACCAAGATCACGTAGTCGACGACATACGAAAGCGCGATTGCCGGCATACCGAAGCCCAGCACAACGCCAAACAGCAAAACCGAGCCGGCCTGGCCGATGGCGGAATACAGACAATAGCGGCTATAGGGCTTCATGTCAAGCAGGGCAGAGAAGCTCTTCTGCATCAGCACGACCACGCCGTAGAGCGGCAGGGAAAGTGCCAGGTAGATAAGGAACTCCGACACCAGCGCCACACCGGACTCATCAAACTTGCCAGCGCAGTAAATCATGTTGAGCGGACGCGCGAAGACAATCAGGTACAGCGCGAATGGAATCAGGAAGAACAGCATCTGGGCGACGCCACGCGAAATGCCCGTGCGGACGCTGTCGTAATCCTTCTCCTGTGCGTCGTGAGAGAGCTCGGTATAGAGCGCCGTCGAAAGCGAGGCGGCAATCAGCGCGTAGGGCAGCGTGTACCACAGGCGCGCATAGGCGATGACGGAAGGACCGGTCTCGGGCTGGACCACCAGCGCAGCAGCGTTGGTGATAGAAGTCGAGACAAACATGCACACCGTGGCGAGCAGCGTCGGGATACCGAGCGCAATCGTCTGGCGCAGTGCGGGGTCCTTAAAGTCGATATGGATATGGGGATGCACGCCGTGCTTGCCAAGCGCGGGGATCTGACATGCCATCTGAACAAAGACACCGAGGGTCGTACCGGCCGCAATCAAGATGATGCCGGCACGTTCGCCAAACTGTGCGGACACGGGCGCAAAGCCCATAAAGCTCGCAATGACGATCACATTGTTGAGGACCGGGGCAAACGTCGACCAGAAGTAGTCGCGGTGTGCGTTGAGGACGCCCGAAAACACCGAGCCCAAACCATAAAACAGAATCTGGATGGCAAAGAAACGGAACATGAACGCAGCGGTATCCATGCTGCCGCCGTCACCCGAAAGAAACGATTGCGTCCAGATAAAGCCCGGGGCGAACACGGTCCCCAGCAACGAAATGCCACCCAGCACCAATAGCAGAATACCGAGCAGGTTGCCCACGTACTCGTTAGAGGCCTCGCGACCCTGCTCACGCCTCACGCCCATGTACACGGGCAAAAACGCCGTCACGAGCATGCCGCCCATCACGAGTTCGTAGAGCATATTGGGCAGGTTGTTGGCGACCTGATAGGAAGACGAGAGCAGCGACATGCCGATAGCGGCCGCCATTGCCCACGTGCGGATAAAACCGGTGACGCGAGACACGATGGTCAGGATGGTCATAAGCCCGGCGGAACGACCAACCGTGGAGTAGTCCGACGAGCCCATGTCGTCAGTGTCATCTCGCGACGAAGAAGCTTCAGATGAGGGTGTCTGAGGCGCAGATTCTTCTGCAAAATGAGCTCCGCGCTTCAATTCTTCCTGCGGCATCGCTCAGTCCTCTCTCGTAATCGCGGCAACTGTCGCCCCGCAAAATGCAATTAAATCATCAGGTGCAAGCTCGAGCTGATAACCACGCTTGCCTCCCGAAATAAAAATGGTATCCCAAAGGACACATGTCTCATCAATGAGCGTCCTGTAGCGTTTTTTCATACCGACCGGACTGCAGCCGCCGCGAACGTAGCCAGTCGCCGCAAGCAAATCCTTCACATGCATCATGGCCAAGGACTTCTCCCCCGCGGCACGCGCGGCGGACTTTAGATCGAGCTCGTCGGCAACAGGGATGCAGCACACGACATGGTCGCTGGACGGCGTCACGCAGACCAAGGTCTTAAATCCTTGACCGGGCTCCTCGCCAAGCTGCTCCGAAATCGCGACCCCCAGGCCCGCCGACTCATCACCATCGTCTTCATACGTATGTAGAACATAGGAAATGCCAGCGCTTTCCAGCTCGCGCATCGCATTGGTTTTTGGCGTCTTTACAGCCTTTGCCATGACATGTCCTTTCCCTCGCATTCGGACGCAAGGATTAAGTATATGTCCAATTCGGCTGCATACGTCACTTCGACACAGCAAGCGCCATCGAATCACAAGGAGTCGATGGCGCCCATAAACTGAATCGCCTATTTATTGAGCATCAAGTTGAGCCTGACGCTCCCGGTCACGCCTGAGCAACGGCGCCAAAAACTTGCCCGTATAACTCTGCGGACAGTCCGCAACCTGCTCCGGTGTGCCCGAAACCACGACGGTTCCGCCGCCGTTACCGCCCTCGGGGCCCATATCGATCAGGCGGTCGGCAACCTTGATGACATCAAGGTTGTGTTCAATCACCAGCACCGTGTTGCCCGCATCGACCAAGCGCTGCAGCACATCGAGCAGCTGGCGGACGTCCTCAAAATGAAGGCCGGTCGTCGGCTCGTCCAAAATATAGAACGTCTTGCCCGTCTGGCGTCGATGAAGCTCCTTGGCGAGCTTCACACGCTGCGCCTCGCCGCCCGAGAGCGTCGTGGCGGACTGGCCCAGGCTCACGTAGCCCAAGCCTACATCGTACAGCGTCTGGAGCTTGCGCTTAATCTGCGGGATATTCCCAAAGAAGGCCAGCGCCTCGGTGACGCTCATGTCGAGCACGTCCGAGATGGTCTTGCCACGGTAGGTGACCTCGAGTGTCTCGCGGTTGTAGCGTTTACCGCCGCAAACTTCGCAGGGAACGTAGATATCGGGAAGGAAATGCATCTCGATCTTGATCTGTCCGTCGCCCTTGCACGCCTCACAGCGCCCGCCACTCACGTTGAAGGAGAAACGTCCCGGCGAGTAGCCGCGTGCCTTCGACTCCGGTGTGCTCGCAAACAGCGCGCGCAGATCATCCCACAGGCCAATGTACGTAGCGGGATTGGAACGCGGTGTACGGCCGATCGGCGACTGGTCAATGTCGATCACCTTATCGATGCACTCGATACCCTCGAGCTTTTTGTACGGGCCCACAGGGCGCGTCGAACGGTGAATGGCATTCGTAAGGGCAGGCGCAATGGTGTCGGTAACCAGGGAGCTCTTGCCCGATCCCGACACGCCGGTAACAACCGTAAGCGTACCAAACTCGATCTTGGCGGTAACGTTTTTGAGGTTGTTGGCGCGGGCGCCCGTGATCTTAAGGCAGCCGCGACCGGGCTTGCGGCGTTCATCGGGAACCCGAATCATTCGCTTGCCGGTCAGGTAGGCACCCGTCATCGAATCGGGGCACGCCATGATATCGGCAGGCGTTCCCGCGGCGACCACGTGTCCGCCGTTCACGCCCGCACCGGGGCCCATGTCGATCACATAGTCGGCAGCACGAATCGTATCCTCATCATGCTCGACGACGATGACGGTATTGCCGATATCGCGTAGGCGCTCAAGCGTCTTGATCAGGCGCTCGTTATCGCGCTGATGGAGGCCGATCGATGGCTCGTCCAAAATGTACAGGACACCCATGAGGCCGGCGCCGATCTGCGTTGCCAGGCGAATGCGCTGGGCCTCGCCTCCGGAAAGCGTCGCCGAGGCACGGTCGAGGGTCAGATAGTCGAGTCCAACATCGACCAGAAAGCGCAGGCGCTCCAGAATTTCCTTAACGATGCGCCCGCCGATAAATTGTTGGCGCTCGGTAAGCTCCAAGCCCTCAAAAAACTCGAGCGACTCGCGGCACGATAGGCAGCAGACCTCGTAAATGGACTTACCGCCTACGGTAACGGCGAGCATCTCGGGGCGCAGACGAGCACCATGGCAACTCGAGCACGGCTCCTCGCGGATGTACTTCTCCAAGCGCGCCTTGGTGTTCTCATTCGTCGTCTCGGTATAGCGCTCGTACAGGATATTGCGCACGCCCGAGAACTTGGTGTCCCACTGGCTACGGCGCCCATCGAGCTTTTGATAGTCGACCGAAATCTTCTGGTCGCCCATGCCGTCTAAAAACGCGCGACGCACCCGCGGAGGCAGATCCTCCCACGGCGTATCGACGCTCACCTTAAAGTGTTTGCAGACCGCAGCGAAAATCTGCGGATAGTAGTTAGAGTTGCCAAACAGGCTGCCAAAAACCCCGTCGGCGATCGACTTCGAGGGGTCTTCGATTAGGGCCTCGGCATCGACCGTCTTCTTAAAGCCCAGGCCATCGCACTCGGGGCACGCGCCATAGGGCGCGTTGAACGAGAAATCACGCGGCTGCAGGTCATCGATGGAGTGCCCATGCTCCGGGCACGCTAACGCCAGCGAATACTCCAGCAACTCGCCTTCGGTCCCCTCGGGAGCGTCGCGGTCGGGCAGCAAGTATACGTTCACATTGCCGTGCGCCAGCGCAGTCGCCTGTTCAACGGACTCGGCAATACGGCCCAGCGAGTTCTCGCGAATCACGATGCGGTCGACCACGACCTCGATATCGTGTTTGAATTTCTTATCCAAATCGATAGAGTCATCAAGCGAGCGAACCTCGCCGTCGACACGCACGCGGCTAAAGCCCTCGGCGCGAAGGTCCTCAAACAGCTTGGTGTACTCGCCTTTTCGCCCGCGCACCACCGGTGCCAGCACAAACGCGCGGCGGCCCTCCCCCGCCGCCAGGACCTTATCGGCGACCTGGTCGGTCGTCTGGCGCTCAATGACGCGGCCGCATTCGGGACAGTGCGGGGTGCCCACACGGGCGAACAGCAGACGCAGATAGTCATAAATCTCGGTTACGGTGCCAACCGTCGAGCGAGGGTTTTTAGATGTCGTCTTTTGGTCGATCGACACCGCCGGCGAAAGGCCGTCGATTGAATCCAAGTCGGGTTTGTCCATCTGGCCCAAGAACTGGCGCGCATAACTCGAAAGGCTCTCGACGTATCGACGCTGGCCCTCGGCATAGATAGTGTCGAATGCCAGCGAACTCTTGCCCGAGCCAGAAAGACCGGTAATGACCACGAGTTGGTCACGCGGAATGGAAACATCGATATCACGGAGGTTGTGCTCACGAGCGCCGCGAATAACGATAGAAGAATCAGACATGGAAGCTCCTTGCCTCCTATTGCATCGAATCATACTGCCGATGAGTTTAGCGCACTCGACGCGCACAGATGTTCGTAATACAAGATTCGCAGACCTTTAGCTTTGCGTATCGGGCGCTTTGTTTCTCGAAATGCCGTGGAAAGGTTACAGTAATCTAATGCTGAACTTAATTTGCTGTACCAGAGGAACGTCCATGACCGAAGATATCCCCCTTGAAATCACTTCGAGCGACATGGCCAATCTGCCCATATTCATCGCCGTCCTTATCGTGGCCGCCGTCGTCGTGCGCGTGTATTTTTCAATCAAACGCAACGAAAAGCCACCCATTGCCCGCGTCTTTTGGTGCGCGACGCTCCTCATCCCGCTCGGCGTGGTAGCTGCATGGGTTACGAATCAATTGCTCGTAAATGAGGGCAGCTCCCTATGGGTCCTTTCTTATTCGGCGCTCGGTGCTGCCGCCGTCATGCTTCTTGTCGAGCCCTTGGTTTCGGGACTTATCGACCAAACCGACCTTGCGACGGGAACGGTTGCCTGTATTTGCCGTGACATCCTTGTCATCGCCGCTGTTTCAGCGCTCTCGTTCGTTTCACTCGAAATTGCCTGCAACGAAACGTTCTATCGCATTCCCGCCAACTCATTCGGGTTTTCCGTCGGGCTGCTCGCGACGGTTCTGCTCTCCCTTTATTTGGTGGGGCAGCGTCATGGAGGCGTCATGGCCCTCGTGCCCGTCGTCTGTTGCATCCTTGGCATTGCCGAGCACTTCGTCATAACGTTTAAAGGCGAAGCCATCCTGCCAAGCGATATCTTGGCCCTTGGCACCGCAATGGAAGTGAGCGAGGGATACGAGTTTACCTTTACCGCCGGAATCGTAACCTCTCTCGCCCTGCTGGAGATTTCCCTGGGGCTTCTTTCGCTCATCCGACCGCGAAAGCTCCGTACGCCCACCCATGTCTTCCCCGCTATCGCCGCTAACCTCTGTGCTTTTCTGCTAGTGACCGTTGTGGGGCTCTCAGGCTTTTCCAACATCGACTTGGAGCAGGCGCTGGATTTTGGATTTGACCGTTGGCAGCCCATCACCACGTATGCGTCTCAGGGTTTTATCACTTCGTTCACCGAAATGGTCAACGAGTTGCCCATTGAGAAGCCCGAAGACTATACGCCCGATGAGGCGCAGAGCATCGAGCAGGAGCTCGCCACCGTCTACGACAGCACATATGGCTCGAGCGAGCAGCGCGCGGCGGCCGTTGCCCAGTTCAATGAAATCAAGCCGACGATTGTTGCCGTCATGAATGAGAGTTTTAGCGACCTTTCGTGCTTTGAGCAGCTCCAGGCGGCCGGGTACACCGGCCCCGCATTCTACAACTCGCTTCCCGACACACTTGTTCGCGGCACCATGCTCGCTTCGGTCGCCGGTGGCGGAACGGCGAACTCCGAATTCGAATTTTTGACCGGAGCGACAACGGCCTTTGTCGGATTAGGCAAGATCCCCTATCAGCTGTATCAGATGAATGGCGTAAACAGCCTGGCAAAGGACCTTAAAGAGCTTGGGTATACCACTACCGCTATGCACCCGCAAAACCCCGTCAACTACCATCGAGATAAAATCTATCAGCAGCTGGGCTTTGGAGACTTTCTTTCAATCGGCGATTTCGAAGGTGCGCCCTATTACCATGCCGGCGTATGCGACTACGTCACCTACGACAAGATACTCGACCTGCTTAGAACCGACGAAGCGCCGCAGTTCATCTTTGACGTCACGATGCAAAATCACGGCGGCTACGACTATGGCACCGTTCCCGCCGAAGAGCTGACAAACTATTGGGTCGAGGGAGCCAGCGAAGGCGCCAACAGCGCGCTCAACACCTATCTCACCTGCATCAACGCATCCGGCCGGGACCTCGAGTACTTTATCAACGAGCTCCGCAACATCGGCAGACCGGTTGTTCTTGTCTTTTTTGGCGACCATCAGCCGAGCGCCGCAACGACTCTCAACGACGAGCTGTACCCTCAGGAAGATACGGCAAGCCACGCTTTCCGTATCTATCAGTCGACATATCTCGTCTGGGCTAACTATGAGATCGCCGGCAATACCGAGCTCAACGTCTACGACACCGTCGGGGCAAACGAGATTGCAGCCATTACCCTTAATAAGATCGGCGCCCCGCTCACCAATTACCAAAAGGCCCTGCTTGCGACAAGGTCAGATGTGCCCACCATCAATGTCGCCGGCTATCTCGGTGCCGACGGGCTGCGCTACGACTTGGAATCGAAAGACAGCCCCTACGCCTCGACGATCGACAAGCTGCAGCGCATGCAATACCTCGAGTTCGCCAGCAAAGTTCAGTAAGCCCGCCCATTCGCTTGGGCCCATCGTATTGCAAGCACGCTCGGCCCAAACGCATCGCAAATGACTCCCGCTCGCAAACGAGGGTACAATGACGCTCGTGTCACATCGCGGGGCCCCGGCCCCAGCATATACAAAGGAGTCATACATGGGTTGCGAACACGCACAGGCCGCCGGCGGACAAACGTCGCCGTCGCAATTTGAGGAGAACACGCTGTCCGAGGTCAAGCGCGTCATCGCCGTGCTTTCCGGCAAGGGCGGTGTCGGCAAGTCATTTGTCACCGGTGCCATCGCCACCGAGCTTGCCCGTCACGGCCACAAGGTCGGCGTCCTCGATGCCGACATCACCGGTCCCTCTATCCCCAAGATGTTCGGTATGAGTGGACGCCACGTCCATGCCCTTGGCAACCTTATGCTGCCCGAAATCTCCGAGCACGGCGTCAAGGTCATGAGCTCCAACCTGCTGCTCCAAAACGAGACCGACCCCGTCCTTTGGCGCGGTCCGGTCATCGCAGGCGCCATTAGGCAGTTCTGGAGCGAGACCTCGTGGGGCCCCATCGACTACCTACTGGTCGACATGCCTCCGGGAACAGGCGACGTTGCGCTCACCGTCTTCCAGTCGCTGCCGGTCGACGGCATCGTCATCGTCACGAGCCCGCAGGATCTGGTCTCGATGATCGTCGCCAAGGCGGTCAACATGGCCGAGAAGATGAACGTCCCCATTCTGGGCATTGTCGAGAACATGAGCTATATTGAGTGCCCCGACTGCGGCAAGAAGATCGAGGTCTTTGGCAAGAGCAAGCTCCCCGAGGTCGCAGAGCGCTATAACCTCGACATCTTGGGCCAGCTTCCCATTAATCCGGCACTCGCCGAGGCCTGCGATAAGGGCGAGGTCGAGACTGCGCTGCCCGATGGCATGTTGCCCAAGGCAGTCTCTGCCGTCGAGGCTATTACCCCGCACGAGACCGACGAGGCCTAAGTGAACGCGAGCGCCCTCTATGACGTCTTGGTAATCGGCGGCGGGGCTTCAGGCCTCGCCGCCGCCATTACGGCCGCACGCGCTGGCAAAAGCGTCTGCATCGTTGAGCGCGATGTCGCCTGCGGCCTCAAGCTCCTTGCGACCGGTAACGGCCGTTGCAACCTCTCCAACGAATCGATTGATCCTCAGCGGTATAACCACCCCGCATTCGTCGAATCCGTCATGGGCCCCCAGCCCGAACAAGAGCTTATGGGTTTCTTCTCCTCGCTGGGCATCATGACAACCTCCGAGGAAGGCCGGCTGTACCCGCGCTCCCTTCGCGCCGAATCGGTGCGCGACGCGCTTCTCAGCGTTTGCGACCGCCTAGGTATCACCTTAATCTGCGGAGCCAACGTTGCCTCGGCGCACAAAGCTTCCGAAGGCTGGGCACTCCAAATAGACCGTCCGGCGCGGGCACTCAAGGCAAAAAAGCACGACGACCGAAAATCGGAGCTCCGCTCGCTTCGGAAAGCGCTCGCCGATGTCCCTCGCAAGAACGAGGCCCTGCAGGCACATGCCGTAATTATCGCCACGGGCGGCAACCCCACCGGTATCGCCGATACGTTTCGCCTCCCCCTCACTTCGCTGCGCCCCATCCTCTGCCCCGTATCGGCAACGGTCTTTGGCGATCGGGCGGCGCTCAAGACGTTGGATGGCCTGCGCGTCCGCGCCCGCTTGACGCTCGCCCGCAATCATAATGAGCTCTGGCACGAAGACGGTGAAGTGCTGTTTCGAACCTTCGGTATCTCGGGCGTCGCTGTCTTCAACCTCTCTCGTCGTATCCAGCACGGCGATACGATCCTGCTCGACGTTTTCCCCGACCTCTCCAAAGACGAGTTGCTCAATATGCTCAACCGGCGCGTTGAGCTGCTCGGCGGCTTTTCGCCCCGCGATCCCCGTTGGCTCGACGGCATGCTCGCCCCGCAACTCTCCCGCGTCGTCTGCACAGCGTTCGAGCAGTGCCATCCAGGCTCCAACGATGTCATCCACCTGGTCTCGATCCTCAAGCACTTTAAGTTGCTCGTCAAGGGAACAGCCGAGGAGCGCTCAGCGCAGGTCACGCGTGGTGGCGTATCTGTCGAGAGCATCTCAACACCCAGCCTACGCGCGCGCAGCGTTGTCGACGCCCCGCTTTACGTCTGCGGTGAAGCGCTCGACATCGACGCCGATTGCGGAGGCTTTAACCTTGCGTGGGCCTGGATCTCGGGCATTCGCGCTGCAAGCAGCCTGTAGCCGCGCAGTCTATAATCAAAAACGCATTCGGGCCGTCTGGGATACCGGACGGCCTCTTTCTTGCCTCTAAGGAGACCTCGATGATTGAAATCACCCAAGTCAACGCGTCGCTCGATGAAGCCGGCGATGAAAATGCCTGTCTCATTGTTGGCAAGCGAGTCGCCAAGTGCGTCCTACGTTGCAAGGACTCCGAGATCAAGTCCATCGAGCTCCACCGCAAGTCAATCGACGCTCGCAAAAAACGAGACGTCCATTTTATCCTGAGCTTTCGTGTTGAGCTGACTAGTCCCCACCTCGAGCGAGAAGCGATCGACAGCGTTGCCGAGCGTGACCGCTCGCGCGTACGCGCGATAGAAGACTATGAGCCTTCATTCCCCTCCCCCGCCTCCGACGCACCTCAAGAACGCCCTGTCGTTGTCGGCGCCGGATGCGCCGGCCTTTTCGCTGCGCTTACGCTCGCCGAAGCAGGTCTTAAGCCCTTGCTCATCGAGCGCGGCGACCCGGCATTTCGCCGCTCGCGGGCGATCGACCTCTTTCTAAAGGAGCGCATCCTCGACCCCGAGAGCAATATCCAGTTTGGTCTGGGCGGCGCGGGGACCTTCTCGGACGGCAAGCTCAATACGGGAACAAAAAATCCCGCCCATCGTCTTATCCTCGAAACCTTCGTCGAGGCGGGTGCGCCCCGCGATATTCTGTGGGATGCCAAGCCGCACATTGGCTCCGACATCCTTCCCAAGGTTGTCACCGCTATATCCCAGCGCATCGAGCAGCTCGGAGGTGTCGTCCGTTATCGAACGAAGCTCGTCGACATTCGCATCGACGCGTCTGGCGCCATCACCGGCATTGATGTCCAATCGTCCCAAGACGCCGCTTACGAGTCAATCGAGACAAAGCACCTCATCCTCGCCTGCGGGCATTCTGCTCGCGATATTTTTGAGCTCCTTAAGGGCCACAACGTGGCCCTCGCACAAAAGACCTTTGCCATGGGCGTTCGCATCGAGCATCCGCAGCGCGACATCGACCGAGTCCAATACGGAGCCTCGGCGGGACATCCTGCCCTCGGAGCAGCCCCTTACAAGCTCGTCGCCCATCTTCCCAACGGCCGCAGCGTGTTCTCGTTTTGCATGTGCCCCGGCGGGCAAGTTGTCGCCGCCTCTTCCGAGCAGGGCCACCTGTGCGTCAACGGCGCCAGTCTCAATGCCCGCGGCGGACGCAACGCAAATGCCGCCCTGCTCGTTAACGTCACACCCGAGGACCTTCCCAACGATGACCCACTCGCCGGCATCGAGCTCCAGCGCGCCTGCGAGGCGGCCGCCTATCGCCTGGGCGGTTCCAACTGGAACGCACCGGCACAGCTCGTCGGAGATTTCCTCGCAGGACGTGCCAGCAAGGCGCCCGGAAAGGTAAAGCCCACCTATCCGCTCGGTGTGACCTGGACGGCAATTGACGAAGCCCTGCCGCAGTATATCGTCGAGTCGCTCCGCCTGGGACTTCCCCTACTCGGAAAAAAGCTACGCGGCTACGACCGCCCCGACGCCGTTCTTACCGGCGTGGAGACTCGTTCGAGCTCACCGGTCACTGTCACCCGAGACCGAACGTGCCATGCCGTGTCGACCCCGGGCCTCTATCCTTGTGGTGAGGGAGCTGGATATGCCGGCGGCATCATGAGCGCGGCCACCGACGGCATCCGTTGTGCCGAAGCCCTGATCGCAGACCTCTAACGCACGAATTCCAGCGCGCAAAAGACACAGGCCCCAAGCTCCACAGGGAACTCGGGGCCTGTTCACTATTTCTTAAACCGTGCACCCTGGCGTTTTCTGCCCGATGCGAACGTGGAACCCTTGCGGGCCTGCGAACGTAAGCGCTCGATCGTCTCGTCCTCAGACGCACCCTCGAGCATCGCTCGAATCTGAACGACGGCATCGCGCAGGCGCGCCGCCTCCTCAAAGTCCATGGCAGCAGAAGCGTTACGCATATCCTCTTCCATGGTTTCGACGATCCGCACAAGCTCGTCATGCGGCAGTTCTTCCAACTGCTCCGCAAGTGTCTGCTCGGGCGCCACCGTTTCCGGCACACCACCCTCGCCCGACTCATCGGGCGTATAGAATGCGCCATGTCCAAGAGAGTCGCCCTTCGAGCGCCCCTTGGAACCCACGGTTTTTTCGGCCTCGGCAATAAAACTTGAGATGTCGTTGATGGCCTTGCGCACCGTCTTGGGCACAATGCCATGCTCTTCGTTATATGCCATCTGAATCTCGCGACGGCGCTGCGTCTCCTCGATGGCCTCTTTCATCGAATCGGTCACAATGTCCGCATACATGATGACTTCGCCATCGGCGTTACGGGCCGCGCGGCCAATCGTCTGAATCAGCGAACGGCGGTTGCGCAAGAAGCCTTCCTTATCGGCATCGAGAATTGCCACCAGTGAGACCTCGGGAAGGTCTAGGCCCTCGCGAAGCAGGTTGATGCCAACGAGAACATCGATCTTGCCCTCGCGCAGCGTTCGCAGGATCTCGACACGGTCCATCGTCGCTGTATCGGAGTGCATGTAATTGACCTTAATGCCGGCATCAAGCAGATGGTCGGTCAGGTCCTCGGCCATGCGCTTGGTGAGCGTGGTCACCAGCACGCGCTCCTTGCGGGCAACGCGCTCGCGAATCTCGTCCTCAAGATCGTCAATCTGCCCACGAACCGGACGCACATCGATCTTGGGGTCGAGCAGACCGGTCGGACGAATAATCTGCTCCACGTCGTTTTGGCTCACCCGCAGCTCGTAGTCGCCCGGTGTGGCCGAAACATAGATAAACTGGGGTATCCTTGCCTCAAACTCATCGAAACGAAGCGGGCGATTATCGAGTGCCGAGGGCAGGCGAAAACCGTGTTCCACCAGCGTTACCTTACGCGAGCGGTCACCTTCGTGCATACCGCGAATCTGCGGCACCGTCACATGGCTCTCATCGATGATGCAGAGCATGTCCTTAGGAAAGTAATCGATCAGGGTAAACGGCGGCTCACCCGGCTTGCGACCGTCCAGATGACGCGAGTAGTTCTCGATGCCGTTGCAAAAGCCCATCGTCTCGAGCATCTCAAGATCATAATCGGTGCGCTGCTGCAGACGCTGCGCCTCGAGCAACTTGTCAGTCGCCTTGAGCTCCGCCACGCGCTTCTCGCACTCTTCGCTGATCGATTTCAGAGCCGCCTTGACCTTCGGCTTCTCGGTCACGTAGTGCGATGCCGGCCATACGGGGATGGCCTCGTACTCACGAAGCATCTCTCCGGTGACCTCATCGATCTCGGCTATCAGTTCAACCTCGTCACCAAAGAACTCAAACCGCAACGGATGCTCGGCATAAGGCGGATACACGTCGACGACATCACCGCGCACGCGGAACGTGCCGCGCGCCAGGTCATAGTCATTGCGATCATATTGAATGTCGATAAGCGCATGGATAAAGTCATCGCGCTCGAGCGGCACCTTCTTGTCGACGTTTGGAGCCAGACCCGCATAGTCCTCAGGAGAGCCAATGCCATAGATACACGAGACCGATGCGACAACGATCACATCGCGTCGAGATAGCAGCGATGCGGTCGCCTGATGGCGCAGCATCTCGACCTCTTCGTTAATCGAGGAGTCTTTCTCGATATAAGTATCGCTTTGCGGCACATACGCCTCGGGCTGATAGTAGTCGTAGTACGAGACAAAGTAGACCACAGCGTTGTTGGGAAAGAACTCTTTGAGCTCGCTCGCAAGCTGAGCGGCGAGCGTTTTATTGGGAGCCATGACCAGCGTCGGCTTCCCCAGGGCCTCAATAGTCTTAGCCATCGTGAAGGTCTTGCCCGAACCAGTCACGCCCAGCAAAACCTGATAGCGATCTCCGTCCCTCACACCCTGCACAAGCGACTCAATGGCCTTAGGCTGGGAACCAGCGGGCTCGTATGGAGACACGACCTCAAACGGCACCTCAGAGCCCTCAACGCCAAAACGTTTGAGCTCTCCTCCAACACGCTCAACTTCAAATTCCGCCATGGATACTCCTAACTCATATATCTGCAGTATACGCAGGCGGCAGGCATAGTCCTATACGAACCGATCGGGATAGAGGGTCTTGTAGCGAACCCAGGCATTATTGACACGAATCAGATACGCCTGCGTCTCGGGAAAGGTGATTGCATTATGAAGCGACGTGCTCTGCTGCGCCCATCCGTCGACATTGCCCATGCCGGCGTTATAGGCGGCAATGGCGCTGTCAGTCGACCCGTTAAAATACGTTAGAAGATACGAAAGATACGCACAGCCAAACTCGATGTTCGTAGCGGGATCGTTAAGGTTGTCGGCGGAATACTCGCTACCATCGACAAGACCCTTGGCAATCATATCCTGGGCAGTCTCGGGCATCAGCTGCATCAATCCCCGAGCGCCTTGATTCGACTCAGCCTCGGGATCCCAATTCGATTCCGACTTTATGACAGCACACACCAGATATGGATCAAGATTGTGCGAAATGCTCGATTGCTTTACATACGCCTCGTAGTCAATTGGATACAAAGGCTTAAAGAAGGCGGCAGGAGCATACGAGTAGACGAGCGAAATAAAGCCGAAGACGAGCACAACGGCAAGTGGCGCAACGCGATACCACGTAAAGAAACGTGTCTTAGGCATCGGCCTCCTCCTTATCCGTTACATCCCCGAAGCCATGGCGCACAAGCCATGCGTCCAGTTGTTCAAAGAGCGAATTATCGCCTCCCGCATTATCGATTACCGTCGTAGCGAGATTGCAAAGCGAAGCCTCATCAGGTTGGCATGCAGAGCGAGCATCAAAATCAGAGGACTCCATACCACGATGAATGGCACGCTCGCGACGAACTGCCAAAGGAGCACTGATAACCAGAATTTCATCAGCCAGGCCAAAAGCATCCTCAAAACCAGTCGGGGCAGAAACCTCGACAACCGCAAAGGGATAACGGGGGGACGAAACCGTACAACAAACCGGATCGAGAATCCTAAGCGAAAGCTGTTCAATGAGAACGGGGTGCACAAGGTCATTGAGCCGTGCGACCGAATCAGGAGAAGCGAAAGCTCGAGAAGCGAGGATGTTACGGCGAACGCCGCCCTCCTCGTCCAAAATATCCCAGCCAAATTCTTCCGCGAGGGCATTGACGATATCGGAGCCTGGCACATACAGCGATTTGGCAAGTTCGTCCAGATCGATGAGCATGGCGCCATGAGATTCGAGATAGCGGCAGGCAGTCGACTTACCCGAAGCAATATTGCCCAAGACAAAAACGGTAAACATCAAGTCCTCCCTAACGCCAATGGGAGTTATTATCGCGCAAATACAAAAGAAGGACTCAAAATACAGCCAAACAGTAAGACAAGCTAAGAGAAGGCGAGTTCTTGTATTACAGCTCTCTATAAAACGCAAAAAAAGGGGGAGGCCACGAGGCCTCCCCCTTCTTCAAGTCATCCGACGGCTCGGTGCCGTCCACCGGTCAGCGGCGCCCTGGCCTCCCACGGGCTGGCCCCGCAGTACTCTCGGCGCGATGGGGCTTAGCTTCCGGGTTCGGAACGGGACCG
>UQNC01000016.1 GCA_900542175.1 uncultured Collinsella sp.
GGCGGCTGATCCGGTCCGACCGGGCCGCGCGGCAAGGAGATATATTGCCAGACCGGAGGGGCGCCGGGGGCGGGAATCGCGCACTCCATATTTTGTTCACAAATGAATAGGTCCCTCAGTCGCATCACTGAGGTTAAAACTGAAGCATTGGCTTCTGATATTGGCGATGACCAGCTGTTTTATGAATATTGAGACATCGGTCATCTCTGGAGCGCCACTTTACTCCAAAAGCATCAGCTATTTGTTTCCCGTCGGTAAAAGGCAGGTTTTGTTCGCCAAGCGTTCTTATATATAGAGAAGTTCGGGTTCGAACCCGTGTCGCGGCAACAAAAAAGCGGCCGGCATCCGCCAGTCGCTTTTTTAGTCTATGGTGGGCCGTCAGGGGTTCAGCCTGCTCCGCAGGCGGCCGCTGCGGCGCTTTCGCGCCTTGCGCGCTGCGCTGGCAAACGCTCATGCGTTTACTCGGCTCCGCACCCCGACGGGTTCGAACCCATGTCGCGGCAACAAAAAAGCGGCCGGCATCCGCCAGTCGCTTTTCCGTTCTATGGTGGGCCGTCAGGGGTTCGAACCCTGGACCTTGGGATTAAAAGTCCCCTGCTCTGCCAGCTGAGCTAACGGCCCGCGGGTGGCATTGTACCACGGTCTGGGACTATTCCCAACTCCATTGGCCGTTCTGGAAAATCACAACTTCACGTCCATCAGGCATAATGCCCGTAATATCGATGTCGTCCGTGCCAATCATAAAATCGACGTGCGTGCTCGAGACGTTAACGCCATGCTCCAGGAGCTCTTCCTTGGACATGTCATACCCACCCTCGATGCATTCGGGGAAACCGACACCCAGCGCGAGATGGCAGCTAGCGTTCTCATCATAGAGCGTGTCATAGAACAGAACGCCACTTTCGCGAATTGGCGTGTTCTTGGAAATGAGCGCGACCTCACCCAGATGAGCGGCACCTTCATCGGTGTCAATAATGCTCGCAAGCGTCGCCTTGCCCACGCGGGCATCGTAGTCCACTACGCGACCGGCCTCGAACTTAATCCAAAAATCGTCAACCTTGTTACCGTGGTGAATGAGCGGCATAGCCGAATACACGATACCGTCGGCACGCATACGATCAGGCGAGGTGAAGACCTCCTCGGTGGGGATGTTGGGAAAGAAGGGGTGTCCATCGGGCGTCCTGCCCTTGCCGCCGGCCCACTCGTGACCTTTCGTCATGCCAATCGTCAGATCGGTTCCATTTGCCGAGGTGTAATGCAGGTAGTCGAAACGATTGTCGTTCAGGAAACGCAGGTTCTTTTCGAATGCGGCGTCATGGAGTTCCCAGTCGCTCTCCGGGTCCTGGCCATCGGCGCGAGCGGTATGCAGAATCGCATTCCACAGCTTATAGATTGCAACCTCATCGGCGTCTCCCGGGAACACCTCGCGCGCCCAGGCAACGACCGGCGCGCCGGCGATGCACCACGGGTTGATGTTGTAGTCCAGTCCGCGGCGGAAGACCTTGCACTGCGTGTTCCTTGCCTTAGAAGCTGCAGCAGGCTTAGCGGGATCGATGCCCTTAAGAGCGGCAGGGTCCGCACCCTCGATAAAGATAAAGCAGGCACCATCCTGGGCCAGTGAATCAAGCTGCAGGCGCTTCCACTCGGGCGTCTGCTCAAAATAGCTTTTCTCGACATGCTCGTACGTGAGCCTCGTCACGGCGTCATCGGCCCAAATAACCGTCACGTGACCGGCACCGGAGGCATAGGCCTCCGCGACCACCACGCGCGCAAACGGCGCGCACTCGACCGGAGACTGAACGACAACCTCCTGACCGGGCTTGACGTTTACGCCCTTGCGGACAACCAGGCGCGCATAGTTTTTAATCTTGGGCTCTAGGGCCTTCATGCCCTCCAGAGCCTCTTCGACCGTCAGGGCAGCTCGAATCATGTGCCACTCCATCTATCTATAGAACAGTAAAAAGGCGCGCCGCAAAAACGACGCGCCTTATATCTTAGCGATAAGTATGCATGCAAACGCTACTTCTTCTTGGAGTCCTTCTTGTCCTCCTCGGCAGCCGAGCGCTCGATAAGGGCGTTGAGCTTGTTCTCGGACATGCCCTCGGCCTGCGTGCGGTACATGTTGCGCAGGGGACGAATACGAACGAAGTCGTAGATGAAGTCACCCAAAATGACGACGTAGGACAAAACAATGCCGACCATCTGGACAGGGCTGGACACCATGCCAGCGGGAGCGAAGTACAGCGAAGCCCAAATGGCCACGACGAGCACCATGCCGATAGTGAGCACGGCCCACCAGATGCGGCGGCGCTTGGTGTAGTCCTCATCCTGCTTGAGAAGGATATTCGACACCGTGTAGATGCGATCCTCCTTGGCGCGCTGCTTAGCCTTGCGGGCGCGCTTCTCCTCTTTAGAGAGGCCCTCGAGGTTCTCGCCCTTCTCGAGCTCTTTGCGGCGTGCCTTAGACGAAGCCGGCACGACGCGGACAGAGCTCGCTGCCTGACGGGCGGGCTTGGCGGATGCAGCGGACTTGCGCGCAACCCCAGTAACCTCGTGGGATTGCGTGCGCTTGTTCGTGGCGCTACGGGTACTCACTTATGCGTTCTCCTTCATGCTTGTGAACTGGGAGCCCGTGATGATCTGGAAGGCCTCGCGATAGCGCTCGGACGTGCCATCGATGACCTCGGCGGGCAGATGCGGGGTCTCCCCCGTCATATCCCAGTTGGCTTTGAGCCAATTGCGGACGAATTGCTTGTCGTAGCTGGGCTGAATCTTGCCCCCCTCGTAGCTGGCGGCAGGCCAGAAACGGCTGGAGTCGGGCGTGAGGCACTCGTCGATCAGCGTAACCTTGCCATCGATGACACCGAACTCGAACTTGGTGTCGGCAATGATGATGCCACGGGTCGCTGCATACTCGGCGGCAGCCTTGTAGATCTTGAGGGAAAGGTCGCGAATCTGCGTGGCAATGTCCTCGCCCACGATCTCGCAGCAACGCTCGAACGAAATGTTCTCGTCGTGGTCACCGATCTCGGCCTTCGTGGACGGCGTGAACAGCGGCTCGGGAAGCTTGGAGGCCTCGGTCAGACCCTCGGGCAGCTGAATGCCGCAGACGGTACCGTTCTCGTCATAGGTCTTCTTGCCCGAACCGGTCAGATAGCCGCGGACGATGCACTCGATAGGAATCGTCTGGGCCTTCTTGACCAGCATGGCGCGGCCTGCGAGGTAGTCACGATACTCGGCAAACTCCTCGGGGAAATCCGCCGGGTCGATGGAAACGAGGTGGTTGGGAACGATGTCGGCAAACTTATCGAACCAGAATGCCGAGATGCGGTTGAGCACCTCTCCCTTAAACGGAATCTCGTCGGGAAGAATGAAGTCGAACGCAGAAATGCGGTCGGTGGCGACCATCAGCAGGTTTTCACCGGCATCGTAGATATCACGAACCTTGCCACGGGAATCCGGACGACGCTCCATCGTTGTCACGTGAGTCACTCCTTACCAAAATACGACAGTAATGCGGGTTCTTTCCCGCACGTTTTCGCAAACTCGGAGCGGCAGGGACGAAACCCCTCCTTCACCGAATAGCGAAAAGCTAGTGCTCCATTGTAGTAGATGCCGCGTCCGCCGTGTGCTCGCGAGGCAGATGAATCGTAAAAGTCGTACCCTTTCCAAGCTCCGACTCCACGGAAATGTAGCCATGATGGCGCTCGACGATCTGTTTAGTCACGGCGAGACCCACGCCCAGGCCACCCGCTTCGCGGGCGCGGCTGGCGTCGGCACGCCAAAAACGACCGAAGATGCGCGACAAATCATCCTTGGCGATACCGATGCCCGTATCCGAAACCGCGATATCGACGTGCTTGCGGTCACTGAGCACCGACACCACGACCCAACCCCCCTCGGGGGTATAGCGCATGGCGTTACTCAAAAGGTTGATGACGCATTGCGTGATCATGTCGGGATCTGCCTCGACAACGTCATCGTGGCCCTGCGTCTCATCCGAAAAGCGCAAGCGCAGGTCACGATCGGCAAACAGTCGCTCCTGGCCATTCACAATCGAACGCACAAACGGCACCATGTCCACCGGCTCCAGGTTGAGCGGCGCGGTACTGTTTTCCATGCGCGACAGGTCGAGCATCTGCTGCACCAGACGGGCCAGGCGGCGCGTTTCGGAAGCGACCGTCTCCAGATGCTCGTCGTCGGTGGGATACACACCGTCTTGCATGGCCTCGACCGTTGCAAGCATGGCCATGAGCGGCGTGCGCAGCTCATGAGCCACATCGGAAGTCAGGCGCTTCTCGTGCTTCATATCCTTTTCGAGTGAGGTGGCCATCTCGTCGAAGGTCTCTCCCAGCTGATCGATCTCATCATCGCCGCGCAAGCCCGTACGAGCGGACAGGTCTCCATCGCGGATCTGCTTGGCGGTGCTGGTAATACGATGAATCGGCTTGGTGAGCATGCGCGACACGAGTGATCCGATAACGACCGAGATGCAGACGGCCACAACCGCAGCAAGGGCCATGGCGTTAAAGGTCTTTTCTCTGAATGCTGAGTCTGCCTTGGTGAGCAGGGCATCGGAGCCAATCGCCCACAATTTGACCTGACCCACGTGCTCGCCGGAGGACGTCACGATCTCAACGTTGGCAACACTATTGGAATCGGTGGGAGCAGACGAGACCGGGCTGTGCGATGCCTTCTTTCCGCTCGTACCGTCGGTCGTCGCCTGATTTTCGCGCACATCGGCAGTAGCGCTTGCCGAGGGCCACGAGTCGTCGTAGACGATGACGCCCTTTTTATTGACGACCTGCATGCCAAGATCGTCGGACACCAAGCTCGATGTCGCGACCGCACGCAACTCCCCCGCGGTCCAATTGCCGTTTTCCTCGTACGACGTCGCAAGCTTTTCGGCTGCGGAATTGGCGATTTCGACAATATTGGAGCGCGTGTAATCCGTAAAAACCGTGCCCCATACAACGGAGACTACGCCCACCAGCACCAATACCGTCATGAGCGATGTCAGGGCAAAAGCCAGGGCCATACGCGAGGGATAGCTCATCGTTGGCCGTGAATCGGAACGAGGCGTGTTCCAACTAGCCTTGGAACCCGCCTCGTTCTCCTGCTTATGCTTTTGCCCGATTTCAAAGCGCGCAGGTGTCATATGTGATTTCCTTTATTTCTCGTCCGACTTATCGGTCTTGGTCGGAGCCTCGAAGCGGTAGCCGACACCGTGGACGGTGTAGAGCCACTTGGGCTTCTTGGGGTCGTCGCCCAGCTTGGCGCGAAGGTTCTTCACGTGGCTGTCGATGGTGCGCTCGTAACCCTCAAAGTCGTAGCCGAGCACCTTCTCGACCAGCTCCATGCGGTTGTAGACGCGGCCGGGGTGGCGGGCAAGCGTGGTGAGCAGCTTGAACTCGGAAGCCGTCAGGTCGACTTCCTTGCCCTCGACCAAAATCTTGTGGCCCGAGATGTCAATGACCAGATCGCCAAAGTCGAGCACCTCGACGGCCGGCTCATCGGCCTGGTGGGCACGGCGGAACAAGGCGCGTACGCGCGCGACAAGCTCGCGCGGCGAGAACGGCTTGATCAGGTAGTCGTCGGCACCGAGCTCGAGGCCGATAATACGGTCCTCGATCTCGCCCTTGGCCGTCAGCATAATGATTGGGACATCCGAGGTATCGCGAATGGTGCGGCAAACGCGCTCGCCGGGAATCTTAGGGAGCATGAGGTCGAGCACGACCAGGTCGAACTGATGCTTCTCGAACTCCTCGATAGCGGACTGGCCGTCGCCCACGCCCACAACCCAATAGCCCTCGCGCTCGAGATAGGCAGCGACAGCGTCACGGATTGCCTTCTCATCCTCGACCAGCAGAATCTTTTTTGCATCTGAAGCCATAACACGGCCCCCCTGTCTCAATTAGCTAAGAACAAGCTCATTTTAACGCACCTGGGCCCACCGGGTATCGCATGGGTGCGATAGCTCGGCGGGCGGTACTCATAGTCACAACGCGCTTATTCCCCTGTCGACGCCTTTTTAACCCCTCGGAGACTAAAGAGAGAACAAGCGAGCGGTAACCGTCTCGGGAATTCCCTGGCTGTTGCGCACCGTTGCGTACGTTAAGAACGAGTTCGATTTACCCGCCGTAGCAGGATAATCGCCATACTCCAGGGCTCGGTCGGGCGACAGGAGCGAGCCGTAGGTCTTAGCCGAAGTGTCAATCAAAAAATGCGACGCCTGAACTTTAACCAGGTATTTATTTTTCCTTCCCGCAGCGCACGCGAGCGGCTCACGCGAAAGGAAGAGGTACGGCCCGCCCTCGTTACCGATATAGGTGCCCATATTGCCCAGGCTACCCACGCCGCTATACGTCGCCTCAATGGAGAACACGAAGGTGTCGCCCATATACACGGCCTCGAAAGGCGAAACCGACGAAGGAAGCACCAGCTGAGCGCGCTTCGTGTTGTTGCCGTCAGTCAGGTCAATCGCCGTCATACCGTAATAGACGCCCTCATCATTGTGCACGCGGGGCGAGATGGTCAGGATGCCGTCGCTCACACGCGGGGCGGATGCGAAACGGCCCGTCGACTTCCAAATAGTCTCAGGCTTGGACTCGCTGGGCGACTGACGGTAGCAGTACGAATCGTTACTCGTCTTGCTGCCGCCGGACGAGGGCATCTTATACCAGATGACCGACGACCCATACGCTGTGAAGAGCGGCGGATCGTAGTTTTCGCCACCGCGATCGAGCTCGACAGCGTTGCCGGTAAGGGAGGAGCCTGCAAGGTTTTGCGCATAGAGTTTCCAAGACGCATTGGCAAAGTTCATCTCGACCCACGCGAACACGCCATCACCCGCGCGAACGTCGTAAAACGCATAACCGGTTCCCTCAACGGGATCCTCGATAAGTGTGGTAAGCGAGCCATCGCCCAGGTTGAGCACACCAAGCGTATTGGCATGCAGGGCAGAAGCAGGCGCCATCATCGCGGCAGCGTAGTCGCCATCACAGTAGTACAGCAGCGTGCCCAGCGGCAGCGTCCACGAGGCCGTGGGCTCAAGATCGATATCAACAGCTTCGTACTCATCAGTGATCGAGACAATCTTCGAATCGTCCTTGATAACCTGCGGCTCGCCGGCGGCATCGTCGCTGGTGCCCGTTTTTTTCGAGCAACCGGCAAGCACCGTGGCAGCGCCCGCGGCAGCACCGCCGAGCACAAAGCCACGGCGCGATATTCCATTCTTGATGTGGTCGGCGATACCCATTAGGCGATCTCGGCGCGAGCGGCCTCGATAGCGCGCGTAAGCTGATCGGCGCAAGAGGTCTTTTTCATACCGCAGGTATTACCGGCGAGAACCTCGATCACGCGGTCGGCGGGAGCGCCCTCGACCAGCCTGGAGATGGCCTTGAGATTGCCGTCACAGCCGCCGGTAAACTCAACGCCCAGCACCTTATTGCCGTCATCGGAAAGGTCAAGGTGAATATTGCGAGAGCATACACCCTGCGGCTTGTAATCAAACGAAATCATGCGATCCCCTCTCAGAATGTTATTCGAGACGACTATTATCCCCGTCTTTCCCTAAATGCAACGAGGCGCTTTGCCGGCAACACACATTACCAGCAAAGCGCCCTAAAAAGCTAACGTTATGCCCGAACCTACTCGAAGCTCAGCTGCTCCAGACGATCAAAGACCGTGTCGATACGGGTGAGGAAGTCCCACGGATCAAAGATCTCGTCGAGCTTCTCCTGACTGACGGTGCAGCGCGGGTCGGCCTCGAGACGCTCCTTAAAGGTGGGGCCGGAGACACAATCCTGCACCTCGCGCCAGGTTGCCATGGCGTTCTCCTGCACAATGGCGTACGCGTCCTCGCGGGTGATGCCCGTGTCGACGAGGGCCAGCAGCACCTTGGAGGAGAAGATGAGGCCGCGGGTCTTATTGAGGTTGGCCATCATGCGGGCAGGGTACAGCTGCAGGCCGTCGATAACGCGGATGAGGCACTGGAACATGTGGTCGAGGGCGATGAAGCTGTCGGCCTGGGCGACACGCTCGGCAGAGGAGTGCGAAATGTCACGCTCGTGCCACAGGGCGACGTTATCGAAGGCAACCTGGGCGTTGGACTTCACGACGCGCGACAGACCGCAGACCTTCTCCATGGTGATCGGGTTGCGCTTGTGCGGCATGGCGGAGCTGCCCTTTTGACCCTTGCGGAACGGCTCCTCGGCCTCGAGGGTATCGGTCTTCTGCAGATTGCGAACCTCGGTAGCGATGCGCTCGCAGGTGGCCGCGGTGGTGGCGAGAACGCCGGCGAGATAGGCGTGATGGTCGCGGCTGATAACCTGCGTGGACAGCGGGTCGTGAACCAGACCCAGGTGCTCGCAGACATACTCCTCGACAAACGGTTCGATGGAGCTGTACGTGCCAACAGCGCCCGAGATGGCACCGAAGGCAACATTCTTGCGGGCGTCCTCAAGACGATCCAGATCGCGCTTGAGTTCCCAGGCCCAAGAGCCGAACTTCATGCCGAAGGTCATCGGCTCGGCGTGGATGCCATGAGTGCGGCCGGCACAGAGCGTGTTGCGCTCCTCAAAGGCGCGACGCTTGCAAATCTCGCCGAGCTTCTTGACGTCCTCGATGATCAGGTCGCAGGCCTGGGTGAGCTGGTAGCACAGAGCCGTGTCGCCCAGATCGGAGCTGGTCATGCCATAGTGAACCCAGCGGCTGGGCTTGGGGTCGCCCTCGGGAACATCGGCGTCGATGTACTCCTTCATGTTGGTCAGGAAGGCGATGACGTCGTGGCGCGTGACCTCCTCGATCTCGTCGACCTTTGCCTTCTCAAAGTTGGCATGGTCGCGGATCCACTGGGCTTCGTCTTTAGAAATGCCGATCTTGCCGAGCTCCGCCTGGGCCTCACAGGCCAGGACCTCGATCTCCTGCCAAATGGCGTACTTGTTCTCGAGGGAGAAGATGTGTCCCATCTCCGGGCGGGTATAGCGATCGATCATAGCGGCTCCTTTTTGGTTATTGGCACGTTGGTCGTAACCCAACCATTGTACCGTGCGCAGGTGCAAGTATGGGCAGCAGGCATTAACCTAACATTTTGGAATTGGAGCGGGCAACGGGACGTCCGCGTATTTGCTTCGCAAATCCGCACCGGCTGCGGTCGATCTCCTCGGATTCACGGAGACGATGGGGAAGACTTTGTTGAATTGGCCGCCCCAAAGTCTCCCGCGCTCGATGGAGCGGGCAACGGGACGTCCGCGTATTTGCTTCGCAAATCCGCACCGGCTTCAGGCGCCTGCCGGCGCCTTCGCCTGCTCGCTACAAACGCTTCGCGTTTGTTTTACGCTCGCACCCTGGCGGGTTCGAGTCCCGGCGCTTTATTGAAAAAAGCACGGCACCGGAACGGTGTCGTGCTTTTACTTTTTCTGGAGCGGGCAACGGGACTCGAACCCGCGAGTGTCAGCTTGGGAAGCTGATGCCTTACCACTTGGCGATGCCCGCTTGTGTGTTGGCTAGTATAACGCGGTTGTCTTGTTCGATACAAGGGTGGCGATGCTTGTTTTAGCTGTGGAGATTCGTTTGAAAATCGCATCAATTGTGGAGACGAGGACCTTTGGCCTCCTGTTCTCCTTATCTTCTACCTGCGCTTTTGCCTGATTGTTGTATTTGAGCTCAATTTGTCAGGAATTGGGCAAGCTTTTGGTCAGGCTCCGGTACTTACCCGCATGAACCTCGGGGGTAGCCTCATCCTACGCGTCGCAACCTCCCCATGCGGCGCACGAGGGATAAGGAGCAGCCATGTCCAACGCACCCACGCACTCTGTCCACAGCGCAATCGCAACAGGTCCGCTGCTCCTGCTCCTCTTCCTGCTTTTCGGCTGTCTGGCACCGGGAGCCGCATTTGCCGTCGATGGCTACGACCAGCTCGGCTTCCGCACTATTAGCGATGATTGTGGGCCCTTCTTCATCGGCAAGTATGAAGCTCAAGACGCCTCGATTGCCTACTGCATGAACCAGGAGCGCCCCGGCCCCACCAAGCCGGGCGGCCCATGGCTCAACTTTGATCAAGGCTGGGTGTGGCTCGACGACGAGTTCGCGGCAATCGTTTGTCACGGATATCCTACCGCCACGTCGTTTGGCGGTTACCATCTTTCACCCGATCGCGCCCGCGCCGCCACCCAGCTTGCCGTATGGATGCTCAACGGCACTACCCATGTCGACGGCACCTACTCCTACACAACCGCTCAGGGCAAAACCAAGAGCGGGCACTTTACCGCCGACAATGAAGTCGTGGCGGCTGCGCGGTGGCTCCACGACAGCGCAAAATCAGGAAGCATCAAAGCCGCTCCGCACCGCGCGCGGCGCTATATAGGAACCGTATCGGGCGGCAGCAAACGTCAAGACATGCTCTATGTACTGCCGGCGGTCTCTGTTTCCTTCCAAAAGCAGTCTGCAAACGCTGCCATTACCAGCGGAAACAATACTTATCAGTTTGACGGGGCAACATTCGATGTTTTTGAGAGCGCCAGCGGCGCGCGTGTCGGCACCGTCCAGATGGACAGCAACGGTCGAGCGCAGGCAACACTCCTACCCAACACGGCATACTACCTAGTTGAGATAACAGCGCCAGCTGGTTATATCCCCCTGCACGATCGCATTGCCTTTACCACGACGAATAACGGCGGATACGTCACCATTGATGAACAACCCGGCACCATTACCTTGCGCATTGTAAAGCTCGACGCCGCAACGAATGCAGGCCCCCAAGTTGGAGCTTCGCTCGCAGGAGCAGAATTCGTGTGCGTATCGCAATCAACCCCTGGATGGACACAAACTCTCAGGACCGATGAAAGCGGTCGAGCTACCCTCACCGATGTCCCCCTGGGAACCTTTACCATCTATGAATCGAAGGCGCCCGAGGGCTATTTGCCCTCCGGTGACAGTTGGTCTTACACCGTTGGAGCCGACCAACTCGGCGATTCAGGCGTGGTCGAGATCGAATCTCGCGTTTCCAATATCCCCATTGCGTTTGACCTTGAGATTTCCAAATTCAAGGACTACGGCAATAGCGATCAATCCGGCCTGGAGCAGCCGGCAGGAGATGTTGTCTTTGAGGTTGTCAGTAACAGCTCTCAGCAGGTTGTTGGCACACTGACTACAAACATCTATGGCTTTGCCTCCACCAAAGACCAGCCCGAAGCATGGTTCGGCACAGGCAAGCGACCAGCCGGTGTCCACGGAGCCGTCCCATACGACCGCGCCGGCTACACGGTTCGTGAGGTTCCGGAAACCGTCCCCGAGGGTTTTAAACGTGCGGGGGAATGGACCGTCGAGGCCAATCAGATTTCCGACGGCGCCGAGCTTCAATATATCGTGGACAACCACGCTCTGTCGACGCATCTCCAGATTGTAAAACGCGATGCCCAAACAGGCGCCTCTGTTCCCCTAGCCGGATTCACCTTCCAACTCCTCGACAGCAATCACAAACCTGTCTCACAAACATGCTGGTATCCAGCACATAACGTAATGGACACCTTTACGACTGACGCGACCGGCACCGTCACACTGCCCGAATCGCTCGTGCCGGGCACCTATTATGTACGCGAAACCTCGGCCAAAGAGCCCTATCTTGTCGGCGGAGAGATCGAGGTAAACATACCCGCCGATATAAACCTAACGCCCGTTGCAATCGTCTCGTATTATGACCACGCCGCGACCGGAAACATCAGGATCGTTAAAACCGATGCCGTAGACGGCAGCAGCCTCGCGGGCGCCATCTTTGAGATCCGTGCCTCAGGTGATATCGTGCGCCCCGACGGTAGCATTGCCGCGCTCGACGGCGAGGCTGTCGCTACCGTCACGACGGATGAAACTGGAGAAGCACGCGCGGACGACCTCCCGCTGGGATCTGGCACCGCACGCTACGAGGTTGTCGAGACTCAAGCGCCGACCGGCTTCTTGCTCGACCGGACGCATCATATCGTCGACCTTACCTATGCCGACCAGAAAACACCCGTTGTGGAAGCACGGCTTAACGTATCCGACGATTACACCAAGGTTGATATCTCCAAGGTCGATGCAAGCGGAGAGCAGGAAGTGAAAGGCGCACAGCTCACCTTATATGGTCCCGATAAAACCGAAATAGACTCCTGGACCTCATCCGACAAGCCGCACCGCATCGAACATCTTGCACCCGGTACCTACTCGTTGCGCGAAACGATGTCTCCGCGGACCTATGACCTTGCCGAGGAGATAACGTTTGAAATAAAGGATACGGGAGAAGTCCAATCCGTCGCGATGAAGGATGCGCCCATCGAGATCAAAGGACAGGTCGACAAGCGTCAGGAACTTGTCCAACCTATCGGGAAGGGTCTGTTGGCTAACGGCGATGGAAAAAACCGCGCCGCGATGCAAACCAATACGGATGGGCTTTTCTCCTATACCATCGATGCTCGAAACGATTCCGCTACTTGGGTTGATGAGTTTACGATTACCGATGATCTTGAGTGCGCCAAAGACGGCACGGCGAGATTCGTCTCAATCGAAACCCCCGTCGCCATCGGCGAACTCAACGGTCTGTGCAACGTGTGGTATCGCACGACGCCGTTGGACTCGACAGACGTCGATGAGCCGGCAAACGCGACGCTTGACGATGGGCACGAAAATCCTTGGCTTGAGTCCGACGAAGTAAAAGAGAGTCTGGGTGAAGATTGCCGCCTCGTCGATTACGACGACTGGCACCTCTGGAAGGCGGATGTCTCGACCACGGAATCCGCCACACTCGAGGCGAAAGAACTTGACCTTTCATCCAATACCGTCGTGACGGGCATTCGCATTGAATACGGTGCGGTAGCCGCCGACTTTACGACTCGAAGCGATACGGATTCTTGGACCCGTGATGATCTCAAAGATGAGCACGACGACCTTGACGATGCCAAAGCAATCCTTGGCACAGATGCTCGGGGCGCAGTCGTGCACATGCAGGCAACGTCGGCTTACACACCCCAAACTGCACTCACCAACAGCGCACGCGTCGATCTTTGCCGCAACGGCGGCGGCGATAAACTTGAGTCACATGACGAGGACAGTGTCATTCAACGCTGTACCCTACCGCAGGACCTACCGGCAACAGGATCAGCTCCCATCGCCGCTTGCATCACCGCGCTCCTGACCTCGGGTGCCGCAGCCCTATGGTTCGCTCGCCTTAGGTCAATCCCAAAGAAGCGCTAGCGCGATGAAAAAGCGGGCGAGCCAGTCCCCCGGCTCGCCCGCTTTCAATCATTTAAATCGCCGCATCTACTCTGCAGACGAAGATCCACCATCAACGATTGCTTGCTCGGACTCAGGAATCCCATCGGCACCCGTGCTCTGTTCTTGCTCCACCTCTTCGCTGATTGCGGAGGCGGGGGTCGAGCCCTTCGCGCCCACGATGTAGGCAGCTCCAAACCCTAACGCAATGGCAATCAAGGTCAAAATCACGTAGACAGGCCAATGGCGCTTAATATACGAAAACACGTTGACTCCTTAGAGCTCCGTCTACGAACGGCGGATAACCTCGGTCACGACCTCGGATACCGTGGCAATGTTCGTCGGGTTGACATTGTGGGGCAGGTCGTCCTCGGTACGAGCGCAAGCCAGACGCATGCCGTCCACGCCGGCGATGGTGAGGGCTCGGCGGCTCGCCTCGAGCGCGGCGTAGGCATCGGTCTTGGCATAGGGCATCTCGAGCGCGCCACAATCGACATGGAACGACTTGCACACCTTGCTGACCAGGTTCATGATGCGGCGATCGCCCTTGAGCAGCTGCTGTTCGCCCTCAACCGTCACCACCGAAAGCCTACCGGCGCCGACGGATTCAAGATTGATGAAGAAGACGCCGCGGAGCTTATCGCGATGCGAAGCCAAGAAGGCCTTCATACCGGCGCCATCACAATCCGAGGCGCCCGTTGCCACAAACCAGATATCGTGACCGAGCAGCTCATCGTCGCCCATAGAAGCGACAGCCGAGAGCATATCTTCGGAAGAAGCACCGTCGGAAGACGTAGCGCCGCCCTTCCAGCCATCGTTATCGTCCTCGAAATTATCCCACGAACCGATGCCGCGACCGGACTTCTTGGCATCGTAATCGTCTTCGACGCCCAGCCAGTCACTCATGCTGTCCTGTTCGTTTTTCTTTTTACGACCGAACAGGCCGCCCAGGCCGCGCTTGCGAGACTTAGGTGCCGCAGGGGCGGGAGCCGAAATGGTCTCGATCGGCTGTGCGCCCGACGCAACGGGCATAGGAGGCGCAACGGGTGCCGATGTGGGTTCGGGACCCTGAGCGGTAGCAAAGGGGTCGTTGACCTGTGCGGAGGGATCGGGAAGGTCGAACAGCGACGTGCGAGACGCAACGTTTGTCTGCTTCATCGACGGCAGCGACGGATCGGGGACCGAAGCCAGCGGAGACGAGGAGGGTGCAGGCGACGGTGCCGACGCCGGATCGGGAACATTCATCTGCGGACGCGGCGATGCTTGGGAGGAAATCTGGGCCATAAGGGAATCGACCGTTTCGTCCTGAGTGGGAGCGACATCGGCAACCGTGGCACCGGAACCACTCGGGATCGGCATGGTGAAAATCTGCGTGGAGTAAGGCCTCGACCCATCTGTCTCGGGAGCCTCGGAAACCGCAGGCACTTCCTCCTGCTCGACCTCGGTCGAATCACCTTGATCGGCTGCCGCGTATTGCCCTTCGTCACAGTTGACCTCGACGGGCTCGTGCCCGGCGACATCTTGGATTTCGGCAGCATCAATAGGCTCGTCATCGTCTGCCGCGTCGCCCTGCTCATCGGAAACAGGAAGGGGCTCGGCAATCGCGGTGCCTTGCTTTTCAAACGTTATCGTGGAATCGAACTGCGCGGCATCAAACGACATGGTGCTATCGACGTGCTGCTGAGCCTCAAAGGACGTTGTAGCTTCGGCGGCGTCGACAGGCACGGACTGCATAGCCTCGTTCTGCTCGAACTCTTGCGCCGCGCGCTCACGTGCCGCCTCGGCTGCCTGCTGCTGAGCGATAGCCTCCTGCTCGGCAGCCTCGCGTGCGGCAGCGCGCTTCCCCTCGAAATCGTCGACAAATTTCCTGCCCTTTGCAAGCGCACCCTTAAAGAAGTTGGAAGCGCTGGCGCCAATCGAAGAGAACGCGGATGCAATATCGGCATGGGGCGTTGCCGCGGGAATCTCGGCCGAGAAATCAGTATCGCTCTCGTAAGACACGCGCCTCGGCTGTTCAGCGTAATCGTCGTCAGGCTCGTCCGTAACGTCTTGCGCCGGCGCGGCGGGAGCCAAAATGTCCAGTCCTGCCGCGGGATCGATCGCGGACACCGCCTCGGGCTCGGCAACGGCAGCGGCAACCGCGGCAGACTCATCATCCACGGCGACAACGGGCGCAGATGCAGTCACGACGGGGGCAGGCTCGGGCTCAAACGTCGGCTCCTCGCCTTCCTCGTAATCGAGCGTGCAGGACTCGGGAAGCATTCCGAGCGCACTGATGGCATCCGAACCAAAGCGGATGTTGCCGGCGGCATTGCGATAGAGCCTGGGCTCGGGCTCGGCCGCGACAGGCTCCTCCGCCGGCTCGGCAGTGGGAACCTCGTCATTGAACTCTTCGGCCTGGACAGCCTGATTCTGATCCTCGGGCACGATGGCGCCAATCAGCGTCTCGTCGGCAGACGCACCCTCAAAGCCCTCGATCTGCTCGTCGAAAGCCTCGCCCTGTTCGGGCTCGGTCTGAGCGTCGGGAGCAATCGGCTGACCGAACTCGTCCTCGGCGTAGGTAGGCTCTTCATACTCGATGGTGTTGCCGTAGTCGTTTTGCTGTTGGGCCGCGGCATACTCCGCTGCTGCGCGCGCCATCTCCTCGGCACGACGCTTCTGCTCCCCAAAATAGGTATCGAACGGAACATCGTCGGGAAACTCGTTTTCGCCCTGGAAGGGAGCAACGTTGTCCATAACGCCGAGCATAGCGGCGACAGAAGACTTGTTGCACACTGCGCCGGACGTATAGGGAAGCACAAAACGGTTAGAAATGATGTTTGCCGCGCTGGCGAGCGCAACGAGGGAAGCGAGGATCGCGACAATCCACAGCAGAACCTTGAGCGCGCCGGGGAGCGGCAGGATACGCAAGATGGCAACGGCAGCAGGGGCAACCGTGGCAACGGGCAACAGCTTGGCGATGAGCGCACGATACGAAGCATAGGGCTCGCGGGCGAGCAGCTCAGCACGGGGAGAGTCGTAGTGTGCGACAACGACCACCGGGCGGTTGCGCGGAGACGCGAGCGGGCCCGAGGCCTTGTGGTAGGCGATGACATTTTGGCTCACGCCCGTCTTGCCCAGGCGCGAAACCACGGGGTGGCCCGTGCGCTCGAGCACGTAAAGAACGGCGCCGACAATGGCCAGCAAGGAGCCGACCAAGCCGATGCCGCCGCCGATGCCCATCAGCAGGGCGCCGGCAAACGCAAGAATACCGGTAACGGCAAATGCCAACCTGCTGGGCGCCGGGGCATTGAACTCCTGAACCTCGGGATCAAAGCCGTGGTTGCGGAAGATCTGAGCGATATCCTCGGCAGCCAAGCGCTCTTCTTCGCTGCATGCCGGCGTGATGCCGGTGTTCTGCAGCAGGTGGTTAATATAGTTCTGGGTGTTCGCCATGTGCGCTCCACATCCATAATCCGACAAATAGGCCCAATGCATGCACATTAGAACCGTATATAGTCGAAAGTATACCCCGAGCGAGCGCAAACGACCGAATTCGGGCCATCTTAACGCCCCGAGCGGACAAGGATATAGCCTAATCTCCATATCGGACTAAAATCATGGCAGCAAACCACCTTCTCATGCGAGGACTCTATGACGGCAAGCGACGCGACCGCGACAATTAAAAAGGGGAATTCGGAGCCCAGTTTCGATAAAACGGCTCAGCGCATCCTCAATCTTTTCTTTGTACTCAACAGCTCCCCCGAACCGCTGCCGACCGAGCAGATCGTCTTGGATTCTGACCTGGGATATGGCTCGGGCAATATCGACTCGGATAAGCGCAAGTTTCGGCGCGATCGTGACAAACTGCTCGAACGCGGCATCTTAATCAAGGAAGTTCGCCCCGCCGGCGCGCAGGAGACCGAGGAAAGCTCATGGACAATCGACCGCGAGCACACGTTTGCGGCAGGCGGCCTCATCACCGCAGACGACGCCGATATCCTGCTCAACGCTATCGACCAGACAATAGCGGCCGGCTCATCCACTTTTGCCGCGCCGCTTGCCGATATTCGTTCCAAGATTGCCTACCTCACCGGCAGGACGACGGCGGACGAAGCACCGATCCGCCGCTCTCCCACCGTCGATGCGGTATGGAGCGCCTTTGCCGAGCGATGCGCGCTGCGATTTTTATATCAGAACGGACGCGGTGAGCAGAAAGAGCGTACCGTCTGCGGCTACGGCATGTTCGAGCGCGAGGGCGTTGCGTACTTCTGCGGCCTCGACAATGCCACCGACGACATCAGGACATTCCGCTGCGACCGTATCGTTCGCGCTTGGCGTCCTTCGAAGGCCTACGCCATCCCTGCAGACTTCAATCTCAACGACTACCTGTTCTTTGAATTCGATTTTGCCGACCGCCCGCCCGTTGCGGCTACGTTCTCGTTCGCCCCGCAGACGCAGATCGATATGATCAACGGCCTCACGCGCGGGCGAGGTGAGCTCGCACACACCGATTCGGGATGGACTTGGACCGTTGACGTGCGCGATCTTGAAGCCGCCGCCTCATTTTGCATGGCCCACGCCATGGACGGCATGAGGCCCATGGCCCCCAAATCGCTCAAGCAGGCGTGGAACCACCTCATTGAAAGGACGGTGCACGAGCATGCCCGTGCGTAAACTCACCAGCGAGCAGAGGCTCTCGCGCGCCATCGACATCATGGAGGCCCTCTACGCCGCCGACGAGAGCGGCATGACACGAACCGAGATTTGCAGTCGCTTTGACATCACGGGGGCGTCGCTCGACGAGATTCTCGAGATCGTCTCGACGCTCGCGGACCGAGAATCGGGTGCGCGTATCATCTGCGAATGCCACGGCGAGCGCGTGGTCCTCACCGGTGACGCCGGGCGTGTACTACCGCTGCGCCTGAGTGCCGCCGAGGGCGCTGTGCTCAACCACGAACTTGAATCGTTGGGGATCGAGCCCCAGGCGGCGGCTCGAATTCGACATGCTCTTCTACCCGAAGAGCTCGGCTATAACCAGCACGTCTTTGACACCGTCAACCACGGGTCGCACTGGCAGCAGCTGAGCTGCGCCATTCAGGACGGCGTTCGCTGTCGTATCTCGTATCGCTCGATGGACGATGCGCGGCCACGCGAGCGTCTGGTCGACCCCTTGCGCATTACAGCAAACGGCGACCAAACATATCTGATTGCCTGGGACATCGCGGTCGATGAGCAGCGCACCTATCGCATGGATAAAATCGAGGGACTCGCCTTGACGGAAGACTCCGTCGTGCCTCACGCACCGGACGTTGCATCCCTCCACGATTCCCTTGCCCGGACGCAGCGTAGCGCAAAGCTCTTGATGCCATTCGATATGGCGGAGCATCTGGACTGGGCCGGCATCACCCTCATCGAGCGCAGCGGGACAGACATGGCAACGGTAACCGTGCATTACGGCTCCGAGCGTTGGCTGCTGAGCCAGATAATCGCAGCGGGCGGAGCCATCCGCATCTTGGATGACCCCGCCCTGTCAAAGCGTCTGTGCGATATGGCAAAAACCCTCGTCTGTCCGCTTTAGCGCCGCCGCTCGTGGCGTGCACGCCACAGCTGTAGATAGTGCCCGATCTGCGCCGATTCGATGCGCTGGTAGGAGCTCGTGGGCAGCGACGTTAAGAACTTCTTGCCATAGCCCCTCGTCACCAGGCGAGGATCCGCCAAGATCAGCACACCGCTATCGGTCGACGAGCGAATCAAACGCCCCGCGGCCTGCTTAACCTCGAGCACCGCCTCGGGCAGCGAATAGCGCGCCCATGCGCGGTCTTCGCGCAGGTTGCGCTCGCACGAGAGCGGGTCCGTGGGGCTTGAGAACGGCAACTTGGGAATGATGACGCAGCGCAGCGTCTCGCCGCTGGCATCAAACCCCTCCCAGAAGGCCTTGAGCGCAAAAAGCGACGAGGTCGGTTCGTTGATAAACCGGTCGCGCAGGCGACGAGGAGATGAGTTGCGCTGCTGGCAGTTGAGCTCCAGACCCGCACGGGCCATCTTGGGCTCAACGCGGGCGTATAGGTCCTCCATGTCGCGCCGATTGGTGAACAACGTGAGCACCGATCCGCCCATGGCAAGATGGGCGTCGACCAGTACGCGCTCGAGCGCCGTAAGATAGCTCTCACGATCGCGCGGATCGGGGATATCGCCCGCAACGACTACAGCCATGTTCGAATCGAAGTCGTAGCTCGAATCCAAGTGCAGCGATGACGACGTTGAAGCACCGATGCGATCAAGGCCGACCGCATGGTTAAAGTGCTCAAAGCTTTTGGACACCGTCATGGTCGCCGAGGCAAAGATAGCCGTGTGAACCTCGGGTAGCCACTCGGTTGCCAAGGCCTCGCCAATGTCGATGCGCTCTGCGGTCATCGACTCTCCGCCGGCACGAAGTCTGCGATTGACCTGCAGCGAATACACGTAGTGTTCATCGGTGCCATCAATGATGAGTTTGAGGTTCTCGGCCAGCTCGTGCAGGCGGCGCGAGATATCACCCAGGTCGACAACAACCTCGGGCTTGTCGGCGGCGACGGCTTGCACCAGCGCGTCGACGCTCTTGTCAGCTTGTTCCAATGCGTCGATGCCAGTGTAGGCCGACTGTAAGAAATCATGCCAGTCGTCTGATTCGCGCAGCTCGGGGCCAATCCATAGATTGGCATTGTCATAACCCCCACGCGCACGGCGGCCGAGCTCGCGAACGCCATCGAACACGTCGGCGATTGCCATGCTCGCGCGGGCAACCGTCGACGTCGCCTTGGCAGTAAGGCCCAGATAGAGCGTAGAGCCCTCGGAGGTTGCCAAATCACGGGAAACCTGGCTTAGTGCGCCGGTGCTCGAGCCACCCAGGCGCTCGAACAGGACGCGTGATTCGTCCGCCGACACCACGCGCGCCCACTGGCGGCGCGCCTCGCGCTCGATGGAATGGGCCTCGTCGATTACCCAATGACGAATCGGAGGTAAAATCCTGCCCTCGGCCGCGACATTGCGGAACAGCAGGGAATGGTTGGTGACCACCACATCGGCATGCGCCGCACGACGGCGAGCGCCGTGGACCAAACATTTATCAGGGAAAAACGGGCAGAGGCGGCGAGCACACTCGCGCGAGGCCGTCGTAAAGTCGGGGCGGTTGACGCTGCGCCACCGAATGCCGAGCGAGTCGAGGTCGCCATCGGCCGATTGGCAGACGTACGCCATAATGACCGCGACCGCCGTGAGCGTATCCGCCGGATCGCGCTTGGTGGTAATCTCGACCTGGCCGCGGCTCATGCGCTCAAGCTTGCGCAGGCACGGATAGTGGTCATACCCCTTGAGAGCGCAAAACGACAGACCACCGTTCAGTTGCTCGGCAAGTTTTGGCAGCTCATGGTACATGAGCTGGTCGGCAAGATTGTTCGATTTGGTCGCAATACCAACCGTGATGTTGTTACGGCGTGCTGCCTCGGCAAAAGGCACCAGATAGGCCATCGATTTGCCGACGCCTGTGCCTGCCTCAATTACTCGATGAGTGCCCGTGACCAGCGCATCGCGGACCTCGAGCGCCATCGCGATCTGCTCATCACGCGGCTCGTAGGTGGGATACATGCGATTGACCAGGCCACCTGGCGCATAGTCTGCCTCAATCTCCTCACGACTCGGCATCTTGAGTACCGGCAGTTCATCGGCGTCCACCCGATCGTCGGCGCGATCGGCCTTGAGAACGTCAGCACGAGCGGCGCTGAGAGAGAAGATAGAACCAGGGTTCTGCCCTGCCAAGAACGAGAAGATAGGGCGATAGGACCAAGGCACGTCCGGATGCATGTCGGCTAGGCGCGCCATGAGGCCCTGGGGCAAGTCGGTGAGCGCCACGAGCAACACGCGCCATACGCCACACAGGGCGTCGACGTCGGCATTGGCACGGTGTGACACCGAGTCACAGCCAAACAGATCGGCCATAAAAGACAGCTTGTGCGAGGCCAAGCGCGGAAGCGCGATGCGCGACAGCGCCAGCGAATCGATCCAAATATCGCTCACGTTGACGCCGCCTTTGACCGACTCGATAAACGAGCGGTCGAACGTGGCGTTGTGTGCGATCACCGGGCAGCCACCGACAAAATCGGCGAGAGCGGCGACGGCCTCAACCGCCGACGGGGCATCTGCAACATCGGCATTTGTAATGCTCGTGAGCTCGGTAATCTCGGCGGGAATCAGCTGCCTGGGATGCACGAAGGTATCGAAGCGGTCGATGACCTCGCGGCCCGAAAGACGGGCCGCCGAGATCTCGATCAGCTCGTTGTCCTGCACCGAAAGACCCGTGGTCTCGGTATCGAGGATAATCACATCTTCCTCGATAAGGCCGAAGGACTGCGTTTTGGCGCGGTCGGCAAGCGTGGCATAGGAGTCGATGACAAACTGCGGCGTTCCTGACGAAACCGCGTCCTCGATTAGCATGCAATGCCCGCTCGACGAAGGCCCATACGGATCAGGCTGTCACAGACCTGCGGGAACGTCATGTCGTCGGTGTGGCGGATCTCATCCGGATACAGCGACGTATCGGTCATGCCGGGAATGGTATTGGTCTCGAGGATAACGGGGCCGTCCTCGCTCACAATAAAGTCGCTGCGCGAGATACCCAGGCAACCGAGGGCCTTGTGAGCGGCACAGGCAAGTTCCTGAGCGCGAGCGTAATTCTCGGTTGAAATCTGCGCCGGAATGCGATGGATATCCGTAGGGTCGACATACTTCACGTCCAGATCGTAGAACTCGCAGTCCTCGGGCTTACGAATCTCGACAACCGGCAGGGCGCGCACGTCATCTTCGCCGTATACGCCGACGGTGATCTCGGTACCCTCGATGCACTTCTCGACCAGCACTTTGTCGCCATACTCAAACGCCTTGGCGATTGCCGCGGGCAGCTCGGAGGGCTCATGGACCAGGGAAATGCCATAGCTGGAACCGTTGACGGCCGGCTTCACAAAGCAACGCTCGCCACAAACCTCGACGATATGATCGATATCGACTTTATCGCCCACCTCGAGCGCGAGGCCGGGGGCAATGGGAATGCCCGCCTTGGCGTACAGGAGCTTAGAGACCTCCTTGTCGGCACCGCAGGCGCTGGCAAGCACGCCCGAGGCCGTGTAGGGGATACCCAGGGTCTCCATGGCACCCTGCATGGCGCCATCCTCACCGCCGGCGCCGTGCATGGCGATAAATGCCACATCGAATCCGCCGGTCGCCATGGTTACCATAAAGTCATCAGCGGCCGTGTCAAGCAGCTCCACCGAGGTGTAGCCGGCTTCCTTCAGCGCCACCACAACGTTCTTTCCCGAATCGAGCGAGATCTCGCGCTCGGCGGAATGACCGCCCGCCAAGACCGCTACGTGCATGTTCTCTAGGCTTTTACCCGGCATGGGCAGACTCCTCCTCTATAATTTCTGCAGCTGATACCATATTGTAGCGATACCCTCTACGTTTCCCCAAAATCGAAAGGCTTCCATGAATCCCAGGACTAAATCTCAGGACATTCGCGACTTGAGCCAAAACGATATTCGCGAGCTCGTGGCCGAACTTGGCCAGCCCGCCTTCCGCGCGAAGCAGCTCATCGAATGGGTCTTTGAGAAGAACGTTTGTTCGTTTGACGATATGACCAACCTTCCCAAGGCTTTCCGCGAGCAGCTTAAAGAGGCGTTTGCCTTTGATACGCCGACTGAACTCACCAAGCAGGTTTCTAAAGATGGCTCTCGCAAGTATCTGCTCGAGTACCACGACGGCATTTCCGTTGAAACTGTCGGTATGCCCCGTCGTAACAAGCTTTCCGTCTGCGTTTCCACCCAGGCAGGCTGCGGCATGGGCTGTGCCTTTTGCGCTACCGGTCTCAACGGCCTCAAGCGCTCTCTGACTGCTCAAGAGATCGTCGACCAGGTGCTTCATGTATCCAACGACTTTGGCGAGCGTGCCACAAGCGTTGTCTTCATGGGCCAGGGCGAGCCGTTTGCCAACTACGACGAGGTTCTCAAGGCATTGCGTATCCTCAACGACCCCGATGGCATCGGTATCGGCGCTCGTCACCTCACCGTCTCTACCAGCGGCGTTATTCCCGGTATTCGCAAATTTGCCGATATTCCCGAGCAGTTCACGCTTGCCGTTTCCCTGCATTCCGCCATCCAATCGACGCGCAATAAGCTCATGCCCGGTGTTAAGAAGTACACGCTGCTTCGCCTTCACGAGGCGCTTCAGCTCTACACCGAGAAGACTGGCCGCCGCCCGACCTATGAGTATGCCATGATCGAAGGCATCAACGATACGAATCCCGAGATGCAGGCACTCTGCGACTTCTGCGAGGGAACGCTGTGCCACGTTAACCTGATTCAACTTAACGACATCGAGGGCAGCCCGCTCAAGCCGTCGCCGATTCATAAGGTTGAGGATCTTCAGCGTCGTCTTGAGTCCCGTGGCATCGAGACCACGATTCGTAACTCCCGTGGTAACGATATTGACGCCGCTTGCGGACAGCTGAAACAGCGCTTTAAAGTTCAGAAGAACGCATAGGGGAGTCGCACACCAAAACGTTTCATGTGAAACATCGAACGGCCCCGGTTGCAGGATATGCAACCGGGGCCGTTTCATTTATTGACCTCAATTTTGGAGCAGCTGCTACCTTTCCCATTTTTTACGGACAAAATAAGGGGCCCTTGTCTCATGAATCAGACAAGGGCCCCTTAAAATATGCAGGGTAATTGTTAGGTACCTAATAGCCTACATTTTCCCATTGGTTGCTAACCCAACCTTGATTAATCTTAGGATTTTTCGTTACCTGAGCAGTGCGCATGGCAACATCTTCTGTCATAACATCCATTTTCTTCTTGGACGTATCAACGATATCTTGCGCGCCACGAAGCAAACGACCTCGAAGTTCATCGTCTGTCGCGATCTTATAGCCAGCAAAGGCACCAGCAGCGATAGTCGTCGCCAATGCAATCGCAGTAAAAATCTTATTCCTCATCTTGGCCCCCTTGATCAAACTGAATCATTTCACCAAGAATACGAGAAAGCTCTTCTTCGTCTTTAAACTCAATTTCAATCTTATTCTTTCCACGCGAGCTCTTCACACGCACGTTGGTATTAAATACCTGGCGAAGCACACGGGCAGCCTTTTTAAAAGACTGAGGCGTTGCAGGCCTCGGCGTCTTAGGCGTCTCTCCGGCAGAAAACAATGGAGCAAGATTTTCTGTCGCTCTTACGGAAAGGCCCTCTGCAACAACCTTTTCTGCAAGTCGAATTCGAGCATCCTCATAGGGAACTGCAAGAATCGCACGTGCATGACCAGCAGTAAGTTTACCCTCAAAAATCATCTGCTGAACTACTTCAGGGAGATCGAGAAGGCGCAACGAATTTGTAATTGCAGAGCGTGATTTGCTTACTGCCTTCGACAATGCCTCCTGGGTCATACCGCTGGCATCAATGAGCTGGCGATAGCCCTTAGCCTCTTCGACGGGATTCAGATCAGAACGCTGAAGGTTTTCGATAAGAGCAAGAGCCAGCATCTCTTCATCATTAACATCTTTAATGATGACAGGCAGCTCCTCAAGACCAGCAAGCTTTGACGCCTGGTAACGACGCTCACCAGCGATAATCTCATAGCCGTTTCCATGCTTGCGAACCAAGAGCGGCTGCAAAACGCCATGCTCTTGGATTGACTCGCTCAACTCGCGAAGTTCAGTTTCATTAAAATGAATTCGCGGTTGATTAGGGTTGGGAACGATATCCTCAATAGGTAGTTTTGTTACAGATGCGGCATTTGAAGCAGATACAGCAGAACCACCGGTCTCATACTCGGCCTCTGAGACCAAAGCATTGAGTCCACGTCCCAATCCGCCACGTTTCTTTACACTAGGCACGCTTGATCACCTCTTTTGCAAGGTTCATATACGCTTTTGCACCCTTATTTTGAGGTGCATAGGTAATTACCGGTTCTCCAAAAGACGGAGCTTCGGAGATTTTAACCGTACGGGGGATTAGCGTCTTAAATGCCTTATCACCAAAGTATGATTGAACCTCCTCAACAACCTGATTCGATAGAGAAGTACGCGAGTCATACATGGTCATAAGCACACCATAGGTGTCTAAGCCCTTGTTCAGACGTGATTTGACCATCTTCATTGACTCTAGCAGCTTCGTAACGCCCTCCAGTGCATAGTACTCGCACTGGATCGGAATCAAAACGCTGTCTGCTGCGGTCAAGGCATTGATAGTAAGCAGGCCGAGCGAAGGAGGACAGTCAATGAAAATAAAATCGAACTCGTCCTGAATCGGCTCAAGCAAATCTTTGAGGCGGGTTTCACGAGCAATTGCGCTTACGAGCTCAATTTCGGCACCTGCAAGCTGAATCGTAGCTGGAATTACGAATACCTTTTTGCAATTTGTATCAAGAACAAGCGATTCTGCCGGCACATCATTCAACAATGCATCATAGATGCAGCGATCAAGGTCTTCTTTTTCAATTCCAAATCCACTGGTGCTGTTTCCCTGCGGATCAAAATCGACAATCAGTGTCTTACGACCCTGCTCACCCAGTGCTGCTGCAAGGTTCACAGCCGTCGTTGACTTACCGACGCCGCCTTTTTGATTGATGATTGCAATGATACGCGTGTCTTTTGCGCTCTTAGAACGCTTAACGTCGCGAAATCCCACGGTCCCTCCTGGTGTGTATTAAAGCTGTCAAACGGAGGATGTTTCACGTGAAACATTCCGATTCGATATCAACCGCCATGTTTCACGTGAAACACTGCAAGTTGTTAGTATCCATTATGTTTCACGTGAAACATCTAGGCAAGCGGATTCTTCTTTGCCATGCCATTTGCACGAGGCAATGAAACGGATGCCGGATGACTCTTTTTAAGAACAATGAACTCCCTGTGGCCCAAGCCCTCAGGCAAATCGATTGCGTCATTCAGAAGCAAAGTGAAGCCGCAAATCTTAGCTGCTGACATGCCGGAAGCAAGCTCCTCATCCGAAGGATTACCCTTGGTGATAACAAATAGCCCTCCGTCTTTGAGGAACGGAGCAGCATACTCAACAAGAATCGGTAGAGGGGCAAGTGCGCGGGCGGTTACGACAGAAAACTGCTTCTTATGGCTTCGAGCATATTCTTCAAGGCGATCATGAACCGCATGAGCATGTTTCAATCCAAGAACATCAACAAAAGAATTGACAGCATCAACCTTCTTACCAACAGAGTCAATATAAGTAGCTTTACGATGCATGGTTATGGTTAACGGAATACCAGGGAAGCCCGCACCTGTTCCCATATCGAGCAAAGCTCCCTCAGGAGCCTTATTTATATAGGGGAGCAAAACAAGTGAGTCGAGGATATGAAGTACCGCAGCATCTTCTATGTTAAGAATACGGGTGAGATTGGTTGTCTTATTTGTTTCCAGAACCAAATCCAAATGTTGAATACATTTCCTCAGCTCAGTATCAGTTACGCTCAAGGAATACTCTTTGCAATAGGAAGTTAGACGACTCAACATCTCGTCAGCCTGCTGATCAGTAAGTACTAACAACGAAAGCTCCTTTCTGACAAAAATCAGTGTATCGAGAACTTTTGACAAAAAAAGGGGACGTGGAAACCACGTCCCCTTAGCATAAGCTCGAGTAGATTATCGAGCAACAATCACCACATGGCGATCGGGGTCAGAACCCTCAGAATGAGTATCGACGGCGTCATTGCCACGAAGTGCAATGTGAACCAGTCGGCGCTCGTAGGCATTCATGGGCGGAAGCGAAACACGCTTATGAGTGCGGATGGCACGCTCGGCAGCAGACTGAGCCATGGAGGCAACCTTGTCCTGACGGCGGCTCTTGTATCCCTCGACGTCCACTACAACCGGATACCTAAAGCCGAGCTTGCGGCTCACCAGCAATGAGAACATAACCTGAAGGGCATCAAGGGTGCGACCATGACGGCCAATGAGAACAGCAAGGTCGGGAGCCGTTACATCCAGAATCAACTCACCCTCGTCGCCCTCATACTCATCGATAGGAGAGTTGGCGGCATCGAAGTGCGAAAGGATGGAACGCAGGATGGAAATCGCGACATCGGCAATGGTGTCGAGCTCCTCGTCGGTCAGCTCTTCACCAGCCTTGTAGCGCTGTGCAATCTCGGGATAATCGCCCGCGACCTGCGGGGCAACCTCCTCAAGCATATCCTCGATGATCTCTTCAGACATAACGTACTCCAAAAGTTAGGTACCTAAATAAGATTGATATCCCACTACTTCTTCTTGTGCGGGCGCGGCTTCTTCTCGCGACGAGTAACCTCAACCTGCAGCGGCGCGTTCTTAAGGCGCTCCTCCTCATCGGCCTTCGCCTTGTCGATGACCTTCTGCGTCACAAAAATCTGCTGGATAACCTGCCAAGCAGACGAGACGTCGTAGTACAGCAGAACACCAACGGGAAGGCTCCAGCCCATCCAAAGCATCATGACCGTCATGACAACGGCCATCATACGCATGCTCTGAGCCTGCTGGCCGGTCTGGTTGCGCGACATATAGAGCTGCGGAATCAGGGTCAGGACAGCGAACAGGATCAGGCAGACCAGCGCAGGCAGCGCGACCATAAAGCCATCGGCAAAGGAGGCACTCGGCGTGGTGGTCAGGTCGGGCAGAATATTAAAGAACGAGAACGTGCCGTCGTTAAAGTAGTCCGGCAGGTTACGCAGCAGCGTAAATAGGGCGAACAGGACAGGCATCTGAATCAACAGCGGCAGACAACCAGCCATCGGGTTGAACTTGTTCTCGCTGTAGAACTTCTGCATTTCCTCGGCCTGACGCTGGGGATCGTCGGCATAGCGCTCCTGGATCTCGAGCATCTTGGGCTGCAGCACCTGCATGCGTGCCGTCGACTTAGTCGACTTGAGCATAAGCGGCGTCAGCAGCAGACGGATGATGACCACCAGGATGATAATGGACAGGCCCCAGTCGACCGCAAAGGTCTGGATGAGCTTGAGCAGCTCGAAAAGGATGTTAACGATCCAATCCCACATGTAAGTTTTCCTCCGATAGCGAGTGCCCGCTAGGGCACAGGGTCATAACCGCCGACGTGCAGGGGATTGCAGCGAGCGATGCGCCTCACGGCAAGCCAGCAGCCTCTCAAAACACCGTACTTCTCAATCGCCTGGACGGCGTATTGCGAGCACGTTGGGTAATAAATGCAGGCGTCAGGCAATAAGGGCGAAATAACCTGTTGATATATGCGAATAGGAGCGATGGCAACACGTCGCAAAACGTGATTGCTCATCGCTCCTCCCCGGCAACGCCGGCGCGTTTCATAAGCGAACGCAATGCATTGTCCATCTCCTGAGGCGAAGAAACCCTCGTCTTGGGAGTTGCGAACAAGATGATGTCATAACCCGCAACGGGAAATCCACAGCTGCGGGCGGCCTCGCGCATCACACGCTTAGAACGGTTGCGCACGACAGCACAACCGAGCCGTTTAGCACCAACGAAGGCGACCCTTCCGGAGTCGCCTTCGCCAACCGATTCACATATGGTCATTCGAATCAGAGGGTGATTGAAACGACGCCCCTGACTGAACACATGCTCGAAATCTTGCCGAGACTTAATAGTCTTCATGCGAGATGTGTGTATCGCTGCTAGACAGTGAGACGCTTGCGGCCCTTGGCGCGACGACGGGCGAGCACGGCACGACCACCCTTAGTGGCCATACGGGCACGGAAGCCATGGGTCTTGGCACGCTTACGCTTATTAGGCTGATACGTACGCTTCATCTTAAGTTCCTCCTGCTGCATTTCGAGTGTCCGCGGGGGCGCGGACGCAGATATAGACACGTGAGCTTGAAGATTGTAGGGAAATCAATGTTCAAATGTCAAGAAATCAAAGGTAAAAGGTTGCGCAGTTCACACGGTTCCCCCATAAGCCGAGCTCGATTTAGCGGTGCATGGCAACTTTTCACGATATTTCATCGAGTTTTCAACAGGTCATGTTGGCAATGTTGAGAACTTTTCGTCCGTTTTCCAAAGTTTTCAACAGGTTTTGAAAAGTTGTCGAAAGATGAGAAACATTGCACGGTGAGCTACTATTTGTTCGAAACCTTTTGAAAGATTGCGAGCGGCATGTCTGACGACTTTTACACCATGGTCGATTCCGGAGACCCGGCACCCGACAACGAGCACATCACCGGCGTGCACGAAGAGCGTGAGGAAGGCGAGCAGACGACCACGCAGGCGCCAAAAGCCATGTACGCCGCGCGCATCGCCGTCTATGACGATATGCTGTCGACACCGCGTGTGATCGTCATTGATCCGCAAGATGTCCGCACGTATTTGGAAGAGACGACCAACACCGTCTACCAGTGCATGAAAGAACAAGGTGGCCATATCTCGCTCATGGTCATCCGCGAGATTGTCGAAAACTTTATCCACGCGCACTTTGCCGAGCCCATCATCTCGATTCTGGACGGCGGAGACACCATCCGCTTCGCTGATCAAGGACCCGGCATCGACGACAAGGAGCGTGCTTTCGACTTTGGCGTTACCAGCGCAAACAGCAAGATGAAGCGCTACATCCGTGGAACCGGAGCAGGGTTTCCCATGGTGCAGGAGTATTTGGAAAACGCCGGCGGGGCCGTGTCCATCGAGGACAACATGGGCAACGGCACCGTGGTTACGGTAAGCCTGGACCCTAAACGCGTGCAGGAAATAGAGCGTGCAGGGGGACGCGGTGCTGCCGTGCGGCCCGAGACGGAGCAGCCCGCATATCCCCTGCCGGGAGCTTTTGCGCAGCAGCCCATGGCAACGCAACAGATGCAGCCCCCCGTGGGACAGATGCAGCAGCCCGGAATGCTTCCTACACAAGAGCCCCAGGCGGCATCGATGTCGATGCCGCCAAACGCGCCAGAGGCCATGCCGCTGGCGGATCAGGATGCAGCAGCAATGCAGCAGGCGACGGGGGCACCGGGTGGCCAGCAAATGGGCTATCAGCCGTACCAACAGGGATATCCATATCAGCAGATGCCGCCACTGGGGTATGGTCAGCAGTTCCCGCAGCAGTACCAGCAGGGATATCAGCAGCCGTACCAGCAGATGCCGCAGCAGCAGTACAACCCCTGGGCCCAGCAGATGACTCCGCAGCCTTACCAACAGTGGCCTCAAAGTTTTCAACAGCAAATGCCGCCGATGCAGAGTTCTCAACAACCAGCAGCTCAAATGATGTATCCTAATGCAGCAAATCAGTATGCGCAGCCACAGCCGGACGTGTTCGTAAGCGATCGCGGCAACGCCGCGCTGGGCTATCTGGCGCAAAATCAAGCGTGCGGTGCAACCGATCTGGCGAGGGCGTTTGGAAACTCGGCCCCTACTTGGTCACGCACGCTCAATGACTTGGCGCAGGCCGGCTTGGTCATCAAGCATGGCCAGAAATACCATCTGACCGAACTCGGCGCCGCTCGCGTGCGAGCTCAGAGCTAAAGAACGGGAGAGACAGTGGACGAGGAAGCAAGCATCATCCTGGGGGATGCCATCGCCTTTTGCCAGCGCGACGGCCAAGATGCACGCCTCATCAACATGCTGGGGCAATCGCGCGCCATAAGCCTGACCGAAGATACGCTCACGATCGAGGCCCCCTCGCGCTTTGCCATCGCGCAGCTCAAAAAGCATCAGCCGACCATTGAGGCCTATCTGGAAGAAATCGCCTTTGCACCGATCGCGCTCGGCATCGTGGCACCGCAAGGCGCCGCAGCGGAATCCGCCACGGCTCCCGCTGCTTCCCCGGCGGCGCCGGCCTCCGCAGGCGACGTGCCGACAATCGAGCACCAGCACAGCGATGTTTCCCGTGAAACCATGGCACCGTTGCCGACCGCGGCGTCGACGTCAACGAACGCACCCGTCACGCACATGCCCATCGCTCACGACGCAACGACGGGCGCGGATTCGGGCATTGCAATCAAGAACACGCTCTCGGCCGATGATTTTCGTCGCATGATGAACCAGATGAAGGGCGGAGCGCCAACTAAATCCACGCAAGCTGCGACCCCCGCTTCACCCATGCCAGCACCGACCGCGCCGGCCGAACAGAATACGGATGGAGCCCCGCTCGCCGCGAACTCAAAATTTACCTTTGAGAACTTTGTCTACGGCCCCGAGAACAGCCATGCCTATCGCTCGGCACTCAAGTTTGCCGCCCTCGCGGACGAGCGGGGCACGTGCACATCACTGTTCATCTACGGCAAATCGGGCCTGGGCAAGACGCACCTGCTGCTTGCCATCAAAAACGAGCTCGCCGAAAAGTCGCCCGAGATCAAGGTCAAGTATGCCAACTCCCAGGCATATCTGGACGACCTGATGACCGAGTTCGACCGCCAAAAGAAGAGCAACGCCCCCATCATGCAGGCGTACCACGGCGTGGACGTGCTCATCATCGACGACATCCAAAACATCATCGGCAAGCGCGCGAGCGTGGACTACTTTTTCCAGCTCATGGACGAGTTCATCCGCAACAACAAGAAGGTCGTCATCGCGGCAGACCGCGCCCCCAAGGACCTGAGCATGGACGAGCGTCTGACCAGCCGCTTCAACGCCGGCATGCTCTGCCTGGTCGCAGAGCCCAGCTACGAGATGAAATACAAGATCTTGCAGCGCTATTACGAGAACACCATCGTCGCCGCTCCCGAGGCAGGCGACGACTCGCTGCTGGCGGCCTATGGGGGCGACGGCGGGCACCTAACCGACGAGCACTTTAAACACATGGCCGAGGTCTCGGGCACCAACATCCGCGAACTCGAGAGCTTTTGCGAGCGCTGCGCCGGCGAGGCGGGCGACCGCGAGCGCGAGGGCGGGGAGCTCACCTTTGACGATATCGACGCCATCGCCAGCCAGTACTTTGACACATCGGCCAAAAAGATCAACGTCCAGACGGTTCAGTCCGTCATCGAAGAGCAGTACGGCGTGACGCACGAGGAGCTCATCGGCCCGCGTCGCAACGCCAATATCGCCAAAGCACGCCATATCGCTATCTACCTGGCCATCGAGATGTGCGAGATGACGACCACGGCGGTGGGCGCCGAATTTGGCAACCGCAACCACTCGACCGTCAGCACGAGTTACAAAAAGGTCCAGAAGATGATCCAGGAAGACCGCACCGTCACCGAAGACCTCAAGTCGCTGCGCGATAAAATTACACTGCGCTCGTAGGGAAATAGAGACACCTGTTGAAAACTTGTCGAAACCACGGGCATAAGGTGTCTAAAACCCAACCCGCGGTGATGAAAAGTTTTGCGCAGGTTTTGAACGTGGAAAACCACCCCTGTTGCACACAGGTTGCTGTCGATTCTCTTTCTGGGTCTGACCTGCGTCTTTGAGAGTAATCAACAGTTTCGTCAGTGCTATTACTATTATTAAGATATTTATATCTATAGAAAGGTATTAAAAGATGAAGTTCACCGTCAGCCAGAGCTCGCTTACACAAGCCATCGGCGTCGTTATGAAGGGTGTCGCTTCGGCATCCACCCTTCCCATCCTGTCGGGCGTGCTCGTTAAGGCCCAAGACGGCATCTTGGAATTCCAGACCTCTAACTACACTATCTCGATCCGTCATCGCATCGCGGCGCATGTCGAAGAAGAGGGCGAGATGGTTATCCCCTGTAAGATGCTCTCCAATATCACCAAGACCCTCCCCGATGCCCCGGTCACCTTTGAGCTGTCCGAGCGCCAGGTGCTGATTGGTTGCGAGAAGAGCTCTTTTAGGCTGAACACGCTCGATGCCAATGACTTCCCCGAGTTTCCGGCCTATGCCATCGAGAGTGCCGTGGAGCTGCCGACCGATGTCTTGTCCGAAATGGTCGGCCGCGTGTGGCGCGTCACCTCGACCGACAAGGCTCGCCCCATCCTGGGCGGCGTGCACATGAAGGTCGAGAACAACACCGTACGCCTGGTGGCGACCGATTCCTTCCGCTTGGCCGTGTGCGATACGCAGGTCGAGACCTCGACCCTCGAGGGCTCCTTTGAGCTCAACGTTCCGGCTGACGCCTTTAACGACGCGCTGAACATCATGGCCAGCCAGGCGACCATCATGATCGGGGCTACCGACACCCAGGTCGTCTTCGAGGCCGGCAACACCACCTACGTGTCGCGTCGCATCGAGGGCGTGTACCCCAACTACAAGCAGCTCATCCCCGATTCGTGCGTGACGAGCGTCAAGATCGATGTCGCCGCCTTTAACGCCGCCCTCAAGCGCGTGGCCGTTATCGCGAGCGCCAACCCCGCCGTCAAGTTCGAGATCGATGTCGAGAACGGGCAGATGGGCCTGTCCTCCATTTCCAATGACCAGGACCTTGCGCAGGAGACGATCGATGTCGAGGCTGAGGGCGAGTCGGGTACCATCGCCTTCAACTACCACTACATCTTCGGCTGCCTCAATGCCCTGTCCAAGGAGAAGGAGATCACGCTGGAGCTCAAGAGCTACTCGCAGGCGGGCATCTTCAAGTCCTACGACAAGATCAACTACCTGTACCTGGTCATGCCGGTCCGCATCTAGCGCTGCGCCATGACCATGTTCGCCCGCGATCTTTCCGTCGCGCACTACCGCAGCTTCGATAGCTATCGCCTTGCCCTGGACGAGGGCGTGACGATACTTGCGGGACCCAACGCGGCGGGAAAGACCAATCTAATAGAGGCGCTGCAGCTGCTGACGAGCGGCGCCTCGTTTAGGCATCCGACCGCAGCCGAGCTCGTCCATGACGGCGTGGGCTCGTGCAAGATCGAGCTGAGGCTCGAGGGCGACGGCCGCGTGCTTGATATGGGATTGAGCGCGGAGGACGGTAAGCGCTCGTTTAGTCGCAACGGCAAGAGATGCTCTGCCGCCGGTGTGCGCGGGATTCTGCCGAGCGTGCTGTTTTGCCCCGACCATCTGGACATGGTTAAGCGAGGCGCCAGTGTGCGCCGCGCCGCCCTCGATGACTTTGGCATGCAGCTGAGCGTGCGTTATGCCGATCTTGCGAGCACCTATGGGCGCTGCGTGACCCAGCGTAACGCCCTGCTCAAGGAGACCTGGTGCTGTCGCGAGATGCTCGGCGCGTGGAACGATTCGATTGCTCGCGCGGGCTCGGCCCTGCTCGTGCACCGGTTGGCCCTACTCGACCGGCTGGCGGGCCATGTGCACACTGCCTACGGGCAAGTGGCGTCCGGCGAGGCTGCCAACGTGACCTATGCGTCCACGCTGGGGGATTTACCCCAGGTCGAGGATCGCGAAGAGCTGAAGGGCTGGGCGTACGAGCGCATGCTGGCTGCCCTTGACGAGCATGCCGACGAGGAAATTCGCCGCGGCGTGACGTTGGTGGGACCGCATCGCGACGAGATCGAGTTCACCGTGGCTGGTCGCTCCGCCCGTTCATTTGCCAGCCAAGGACAGCAGCGCACGCTGGTGCTGTCCTGGAAGGTGGCCGAGGTTGCCGTGGCTCGCGATGTCCTGGGCACCGCCCCACTGCTGCTTTTGGACGACGTGATGAGCGAGCTCGACGGCGAGCGTCGCGGCGCTTTCCTGCGGCTGATTGGCGATGATATCCAGACGGTCATAACCACGACCAACCTGGGGTACTTTACCGATGACCTGCTTGATCGAGCCAAGGTGGTGAGCATGGGTGAGACGTGCTAATTACGAGCGCGAGAGCGAGACAGTCGCCTTCAGCGGGTTTTTGAACGCAGAGCGCCAGCGCATCCTGGCGGCTGCAACGCCTAAGCGCCGTGCGCAGATGGAGGCCGCCGAGGAGTCGCGCACGGTCTATCGCGCATGGAACGCGGTGTGCTCGGGCACGCGCGAGGGGCGGCATGTGACGGGACTGCGTTACCTGCCCGAGTCCAATGAGCTGCTGGTGTATCTCGACTCGCCCTCGTGGACGCAGGAAATGACGCTGTTGCGCGAGATCATCCGCGCGCGCATGGAGCGCGCCGGTGCGCATGTGGACGGCCTGGTGTTCAAAACCACCGCGCCCGGTCACACGCCACCCGCCGCCAAGGAGCGCCTGCGCCCGGCGACGACCGAGCGCCCGCCGGCTCCGCACGCCGACCTCAGCGATGCCGAGCGCGCCGAGATCGAGTGCCAAGTGGCGCCCATCGAAGACCAAAAACTGCGCGAGGCCCTCGAGAATGCCATGAGAGCCAGTGCCGAGTGGGCCAAGGGCGTGCAGAGCAAAAAAGAGCCTTAAATCGCATCTGGTGGCCTTGTAGAGCCAAATACCCTCGTTCCCGAGGGTATTTTTTTACGATAAACTAGTAAGGCTGTACACATTTTCTTAACTGAAGGAGGACGTGTGGCAAACGAAAACGATTACGATGGCGGCGAGATTAAGATTCTCGAAGGTCTCGAGGCCGTTCGTAAGCGCCCGGGCATGTATATCGGTTCGACGAGCGCCAGCGGTCTGCATCACTTGGTGTGGGAGATCGTTGACAACTCCGTCGACGAGGCCATGGCCGGTTTCTGCACCGAGATCCAGGTGACGGTCCACGCCGACAACTCCATCACGGTCGTCGATAACGGGCGCGGCATCCCCGTCGACGAGCATCCTATCAAAAAGATCCCGACGCTCGAGGTCGTCATGACGATCCTGCACGCTGGCGGTAAGTTCGATAACTCGGCCTACAAGGTCTCGGGCGGCCTGCACGGCGTGGGCATCTCCGTCGTCAACGCCCTGTCCAAGCGCGTGGTCGTACAGGTCCGCCGCGACGGCGGCGTCTACGAGATGGAATTCTCGCGCGGCAAGACCGTCAAGAAGATGGAGGTCGTGGGCATCTCGGATTCGACGGGCACCACCGTCACCTTCTGGCCCGACGACGAGATCTTCGAGACCTGCATCTACGATTTCGATACGCTGCACAACCGTCTGCAGGAGACGGCGTTCCTCAATAAGAACCTCAAGATCGTGTTGACCGACGAGCGCGAGGCGACTCCCCACGTGGAGGAGTTCTGCTACGAAGGCGGCATCATCGACTTCGTCAAGTTCCTCAACGAGGGCAAGGATGTCCCCGAGGCCTTTAAGGAGCCCATCTACATTGAGGGCAAGTCTGATCCGGACGCGCCCGTGACCAAGATGGGCGAGGTCGAGGTGTCCCTGCAGTGGAATAGCGGCTATGGCGAGAACGTCATGTCGTTTGCCAACGACATCTACACCCCCGAGGGCGGCATGCACCTCGAAGGCTTCCGTACCGCGCTTACCCGCGTGATCAACGACTACGCGCGCAAGCAGAATCTGCTCAAGGAAAAGGACGCCAACCTGACCGGCGACGATGTGCGCGAGGGCCTTTCGGCTGTCATCTCGGTCAAGCTGCCCGACCCGCAGTTTGAGGGTCAGACCAAGGCCAAGCTCGGCAGCTCCTATATGCGCGCGCTGACGCTCAAGATCGTGACCGACGGCCTCGCCGATTACCTCGAGGAGCATCCCAAGCCCGCTCGCGAGATCGTCAAGAAGGCGCAGCAGGCCTGCAAGGCGCGCAATGCCGCCCGCAAGGCGCGCGAGGCGACCCGCCGCAAGAGCCTGCTCGAGACGGCGTCCCTGCCCGGTAAGCTCGCTGACTGCTCGGTGCGCGATGCCGAGCTGACCGAGCTCTTCATCGTAGAGGGCGACTCGGCAGGCGGTTCGGCCAAGGACGGCCGTCGCCGAGACATCCAGGCGATTCTGCCCCTGCGCGGCAAGATTTTGAACGTCGAACGCGTTGGTGACCACCGCGCGTTCTCGAGTGACACCATCCAGTCGCTGATTACCGCGATCGGCTGCGGCGTCACGACGAGTGCCGGCGACGGCGGCGACTTCGATATCAGCAAGGCGCGCTACCACAAGATCATCATCATGACCGATGCAGACGTCGACGGTGCGCATATCCGCATCCTGCTGCTGACGTTCTTCTACAAGTACATGCGTCCGCTGATCGATGCCGGCTACGTCTATGTTGCCTGCCCGCCCATCTTTGGCATTAAGGTGCGCAACAAGATCCACTACGTGTATCCCAACGGCCGCCAGCCCGAAGACGAGATCCTGCGCGACACCATCCAGAGTCTGGGCCTGAACCCCGACGATAACGACGAGGACGGCAAGGCCAAGGACGGCAAGATCACCAAAAAGCGCAAGGGCTATACCGTCCAGCGCTACAAGGGCCTGGGCGAGATGGACCCCAAGCAGCTTGCCTCGACGACGATGGACCCCAAGACCCGCATCCTGCAGCGTGTGTCGATCGAGGACGCCGTGGTGGCGGACCGCGCCGTGCGCGAGCTGATGGGTTCCGAGGTCGGCTATCGCCGCGAGTACATTGAAAAACATGCGCATGACGCGCGTTTCCTTGATGCTTAAGAGGAGGTAACGTGGCAGACGATATCAACAATAACGAGGGTATGGGCGAGGCCGGCGATGCCGGCATGCCCGACGATCTGAAGCGCCTGCTTGCCCGTGCTGGGCAGGGCGAGGACGGCGATCCGGACGCCTATAATCCCGATGCCGATGATGAAGAGGAAGAGGACGACGACGCCGAGCTCGAGGAGAGCTTTGGCGAAGTCGACCGTGGCGCCTCGGCCGGCGAGGATATCAACGGCGGCCAGCTCCAGATTTCGGAGTTTGGTCGCGAGATGAAGCAGTCGTTCATCGAGTATTCGATGTCGGTTATCACGGCGCGCGCCCTGCCGGACGTGCGCGACGGCTTAAAGCCGGTGCACCGCCGCATCCTGTACGCGATGAACGAGAGCGGCATCTACCCCAACCGCCCACATAAGAAGTCGGCCTGGACGGTCGGCGAAGTTATCGGTAAGTACCACCCGCATGGCGACTTCGCGGTCTATGAGGCCATGGTCCGCCTGGCGCAGTGGTTCTCCATGCGCACGCCGCTCATCGACGGTCACGGCAACTTCGGCAACATCGACGGCGACGGCGCGGCAGCCATGCGTTACACCGAGAGCCGCCTGGCCAAGCCCGCCATGGAACTGCTGCGTGACTTGCAGAAGGATACCGTCGACTGGCAGCCCAACTACGACGAATCGCTCGCCGAGCCCGTGACGCTGCCTGCGCGCTTCCCCAACCTGCTGGTCAACGGCAGCCAGGGCATCGCCGTCGGCATGGCCACCAACATCGCCCCGCATAACCTCACCGAGGCGATCGAGGCCACCTGCTACCTGATCGACAACCCCGACGCCACCGTCGACGAGCTCATGCAGATCATGCCCGGTCCGGACTTCCCCACCGGCGCCATCATCATGGGCAGCGCCGGCATTAAGCAGAGCTACGAGACCGGCCGCGGCTCCATTACCGTGCGTGCCAAGGCACACGTGGAGTCCACCAAGACCGGTCGCAGCCGCCTGGTCTTTACCGAGATTCCCTACATGGTCAACAAGGGCACCCTGCAGGAGAAGATCGCCCAGCTCGTCAACGACAAGCGCATCGAGGGCATCTCGGATATGCGCGATGAGTCCAACCAGAAGGGCATCCGTCTGGTCATCGAGCTCAAAAAGGGCGTCATTCCGCAGGTCGTGCTTAACAACCTGTATAAGTACACCTCGCTGCAGACGACCTTTGGCGCCAACAACCTGGCGCTCGTCAACGGCGTTCCCAAATGCCTGAGCCTGCGCGAGATGCTGCAGCACTACATTGACCACCAGGTCGACGTGGTCACCCGCCGCACCCGCTTCGACCTTAAGAAGGCCCAGGCCCGCGCGCATATCCTTGAGGGCTACCTGATGGCCCTTGACCATATCGACGAGGTCATCAGCATCATCCGCTCCTCGCAGACCGACTCCGAGGCCAGCAGCCGCCTGATCGAGCGCTTTGGCTTTACGCCCGAGCAGACCACGGCCATCCTCGAGATGAAGCTGCGCCGCCTGACCGGCCTGGAGCGCGACAAGATCCAGGAAGAGCTGGACGGCCTGCGCCGCGCCATCGCCTACTACGAGGACCTGCTGGCGCACGAGGAGAAGATCCTGGGCGTCATTAAGGAAGAGATGCGCGAGATCTCCAAGAAGTTCGGCGATAAGCGCCGCACCGAGATCAGCCATGTCGAGAAGGACCTGGACGTTGAGGACCTCATTGCCGATGAGGACATGGTCGTGACCATCACCCACACCGGCTATGTCAAGCGCATCCCGGTGGCCGCCTACCGCGCCCAGAAGCGCGGCGGCAAGGGCGTGTCGGGCGTCAACCTCAAAGAGGACGACGTCATCGACGAGATGTTCATCGCGTCCACGCACGAGTACGTGCTGTTCTTCTCGAGCAAGGGTAAGGTCTATCGCCTGAAGGTGCACGAGCTGCCGGTGGGTACGCGCCAGGCGCGCGGTACCGCAATCGTCAACCTGCTGCCCTTCGAGGAGGGCGAGAAGATCGCGAGCGTCATCAGCTGCCGCGAGTTCCCTGCCGACGAGTACCTGATGTTTGCCACCAAGAGCGGCATGGTCAAGAAGACCGTAATGAGCGCATATGACCGCAGCCGCCGCGACGGCCTGATCGCTATCAACCTGCGTGACGACGACGCGCTGCTGAACGTGCGCCGCGTGCGCGAGGGCGACAAGATTATCCTGGCCACCACCGCGGGCAAGGCGATCATGTTCTCCGAGGAGCAGGTGCGCGCCACCGGCCGCGATACTAGCGGCGTTCGCGGTATCGGTATGAAGGACGGCGTGAGCGTTCTGGGCATGGAAGTCACTAACGGCAACGGCGATCTATTCGTCATCACCGAGCGCGGCTACGGCAAGCGCACGCCGGTCGCGGACTACCCGGAGCAGAATCGCGGCGGCCAGGGCGTCTACACCATCCAAATGACCGAGCGTAAGGGCAACCTCGCGGCCATGAAGACGGTGGGCCCGCAGCACGAGCTGTTCATCGTGACGGAGGGCGCGACGGTCATTCGCGTCAAGACCGACGAGATCAGCCAGACTGGCCGCGCCACCCAGGGCGTCAAGATGATGACCGTCGACGACAACGACCGCATCTGCGCCGTAGCCCGCATGACGGCAGCCAAGGAAAAGCCCGAAGGCGAAGGCGCCGAGGCCGCCGCCGACACCGAAGAGGCCCCAGTCGACCTAGGCGACGGCAACGACATACCAGAGGATCTCCTAGACGAGTAAGAGGCCCTAGCTGGTAAAAATCATCAGACCCCTTACATCGGCGGTCGGCGCACTGCGCGCCGACCGCTTTTTTGACAATCTTGAACCTCGCGTCGGCCCCGGCTGCCCGGCGGCATACGAAGTCGATCGCGAGTTCCGCACGAGCCGGAGAGCACTTAATG
>UQNC01000017.1 GCA_900542175.1 uncultured Collinsella sp.
GCTCCGGCACCCGCTCCCGCACCGGCTCCTGCCGCTGCTCCCGCGGCCGGCACATGGACCTGCAGCTGCGGCGCCACCAACACCGGCAAGTTCTGCTCCGAGTGCGGCAGTCCCGCACCCGCCCCGGCACCGGCCAAGTGGTTCTGCCCCAACTGCGGCAGCGAAAACGGCGGCAAGTTCTGCAGCAACTGCGGAACGCCCAGGCCCTAGCCCCTCTATCTGGTAATTGGCGGGGGATCCGCCACCCCCGCATTTGCTTCTATGGGTTTCGTTCGATAAAGGAGGACACCATGAAGACAACGTTCAAAAAGTCCGTACTCGCATTTCTGACATGCGTCCTTGCGCTCGCCTTTGCCCTGACGGGCTGCAGCGGCGGCGGCAAAGACCCCAAGGCCAACTTTGTCGGCAGCTGGGAGCTCTCGGGTGGAACCTCGGAGGGCGAGGAGCTGACCGAGGAGTACATGGAGATGTTCAAGGAATGGGGCGTCAACATCATCCCGGTCCTCAACGAAGACGGCACGGGCAGCCTCGATTTGTTCTCCGAAGTCGACGACCTCAAGTGGGAAGCCAAGGACGCCACCACCGCAAGCATCACCGTTGGCAAGGACACGACTGACGTGAAGCTCGAGGACGGCAAGCTCATCCTTGAGGAAGGCGAGGACAAGCTCATCTTTACCAAGTCCGATAAGGATCTCTCCGGCACGGTGAAGAAGGATCGCGAGGCCGCCGAGAAGGAAGAGGAGATCGATGAGGCCGTCGAAGACGACGATACCGAGAACATTGAAATCTCCCCCGCCGTCACCGTCGCCGATGACGACCTGTGCACCATCACCGTCACCGAGAAGTTCAAGGACGAGCGGGGCGACACCGGCTTTGTCGTCAACATCACCAACAAGAGCGACAAGGACCTGACCTTCTACGCCCCCAGCGGCAAGACCAACGTCAACGGTACCATGAAGGAACCTTGGTTCTCGGCTCACCTGATGCCCGGCACCAACGCCACCGAGGAATTCACGTTCTCGAGCGGCGAGCTCGACAGCCTTGACGACCTGGTCAACACGACCATCGGCATCGACGCCTATCTGACCGATTCCTACGAGGACGTCGCCTCCTACAGCGTAACTATCGCGTAGGTGACAGACATCGACAGCCGCGGATTGGCGGACATATCCGCGGGTACCAGGCGGGGCCGCAGGAAATGATCCTGCGGCCCCGTCGCTTGTATGCCGATACGTAACGATCGTTAGCGCTCCATGTTGGGAACGATGCTACCCTCCGTTACCGCGCGCACAGCCAGACGCATGATGTTGTCGTAGCCGGTCTTGTTGAGGATCTCCGAGATGCGGCGTTTGATGGTGCCCTCGCTCATAAACAGCTCGGCCGCAATCTCGCGACGACTTTTGCCCTCGCAGGCAAGGCGCAAAATCGATAGCTCGACATCGTCGAGGGCTGCCGTGCCCGAAAAAATGCTCTCGGGCGGCTTGGGAAACGTGCAGTAGCCAGCCAACGTGGAGCGCATCACGGCGAACAGCTCGTCGATACCGACGTTCTTGTACACAAAGCTATCGACGCCCGCCTCGCGGGCCTGATCGACAAAGGTGATCTCGGGCATGCCTGTCATGATAATGACGCGACACTCGGGCAGTTGTTCTTTGATGCGCGCCGCCGCCACGATGCCGTTGGAATCGTGTTCGGTGCACACATCCATCAGTATCATGTCCGGACGCTCCTTAAGCACAACGTCCAAGGCATCCGAGGCGTCGGCGATCGCGGCGACAACGGTCATGTCGGGCTGGTCGCCCACGGAACGCGCGAGGCTCTCGCGCAAGATAGCCTGGTCTTCGACGATTAACGCGCGGATCATGAGTTTCTCCTTTGGGACGTGTCGTTGGCGTTAAGCGGAATGGATACCGTAAGCGTAAAGGGCGGGGTGGCGTGGACCTCTAGGCTGCCACCCAGATCTTGCGCGACATGCCTCATACCTGGGATACCCGTTCCCTCGCGATACGATACGGGGGCCGGAGACCCGTCGTTAGAAATCGTCATGTGCGCGACGGCGTCAGCATCCGTCCCCTCCTGCCACAAGCGCACATGGACCCGATGCGCCTGCGCATGCTTGGTGGCATTGGTCGAGGCCTCGCGGATAATCTGCAAAAAGACGGCGGCGACACGCGCGTCCTCAGGCAGCGCGCCCTCCACATCGATCTGCACGCTCACCAGGCCAAAGGCATGGACGATATCGCCCAGTTGCTCTGCCGGTTCGGTGTCGCCCCCGCTGCGCAGATCGGCAGCGATTGAGCGCAGCAGCGGGTCGATCTGCTCGAGTGACTCGTCATCCAGGCGCCCCTCCTCCAAATAGCGATGGAGGATGGACAGGCGCTGGCCGATCACATCGTGCACGCGGGAACGCATGCGCAGGTAGGCCGCATTGTCGGCAACCTTTTTGACTTCTTCGATCTGGGCCTGGAGCTCTTGGCCCGCAAGCTCAAGCAGGTGGTTGGCCTGCGCCAGGCGGTCATGCGCATGCGCATACTCTGTCACGTCCAGACCGATTATGCGCTCGAACGAACGGCCCGAGACCATAACGCCATCGCACACAAACAGGCGAATCTCGGCGGGAGAAACCTCGACCACCGCACGCGCCTCACCAAAGCGGTCCAGGTTGATCCGCACGCGGTTCTTACCGCCTTCGGGCATTTGCATGCTGAGCTTGCGCAGGTCGTTCCATGTACCGCTCATATCGCCTAGGTCGGTGGGCATATGAAGCTCCACCAGGTTTTTGCGCATGCAGCGGTTCATAAGCAGCGGACGGCCCTTCGGATCCAGATACAGGATGCCCACAGGAATCACGTTGATGGTTTCGATCGTCGAGAACGCGGTGATATCCTCCTGGCGGTTACGGACGTCCATCAAGAGCGCCGCGACGGAACGGAACAGGAAGAACGCTCCCTCTGCGATAAGGACAACGGCCCACACCGAGCCCATGGCAAAAACCACCGGCGGTGTCACGGCGCCAACAAGCAGCAGCTCGGTCAGCATGACAGGGCGACGATAGTGCACCATGAGGACCACGCCATAGGCAAAGATCGCGGCATTGAGCCACAGCACTCCGCCCATTGCCCTGGCGCAAACGTCAAGCGGCGCCACCAGATACGAGCCAGACGACGCGAATAAGATGAGCGCCGAAATCATCAGGTGAAGCACAAGGCTCGTCTCGTAGGCGCAAATCACCTTACGGTTATAGGACGAGCGGCGCGATGCGATGAGCGGGACGTGGATCATCTGCAGACACGCAGCCAGGGCAAAGACAACATCGAGCGCAACGATTTGGGGAAGGATGAACGAAATTTGCATCGTCACTCACCCGCCTGCGGCATCAAGACGATCATGCGCAGCTGACCGGGTTCGCCCTCAAGACGGTACGCCACGTTACGCCCTTGCAGCGCGCTCTCGAGCTCTTGCGCAGCGGGCGTCTGAGAAAGATCTTCATCATCGTTGGAAAAAAGCGTGGCGCGCAGCTCGACACTGCATCGGTCATGGTCGCCCAAGTGATACATAAGCGCCGGATGGTCGGTGGTGTAGGCAAAAAACGCAAAGTCATACACGCAGTCGTACAGGGCGCTTACCGTACTGGCGTGCATCGGGCGCCGTATGGCGATAATCGAGGCGCAATCGATATCGATGGTGCGCAGGTCGCTTGCGAGCTCGTTGGCAATGAGCTGAATGCGGTCGCGATCAAAACCGCTCTCACCGTGCTGTGCCAACGTGAGCGACCCTTTGCGCTTGCAATAGGCGACGAGCATCTTGGCGCGCTGCAGCATGCGGTAACGCTCGTGCGAAGACGCCTCGTCGGTCAACGGCGGCAGCGAACTCAGCAGGTCGTACATCCCTTCGAGCGCGCGGGCAAGTGCTTGGTCCACGTCTTGGACCAGCAAGGTCTCGGCCTCTTGATCTGCCAGGTGCGTCTTAAGGTCGTAGTCGGCGGCGAGCAGCTCGTTTTGACGCTGCAGCTCCATGCGACGCTGCGCCAGTTCGCGATTGAGTTCGTTGAGCTCCGACACGTCTTGGGCAAGCAGGGCCGATCCGCCCAGCAGTGGAAAGGCACGGTACACCACATCGGGATCGGACGCCACAGCAAAGGCATGGACGTGGCCGTGCTCCTGGGTCCGCAACTCCTCGCGCACGCCTACCGGCATTGGCTTTGACGCCGGCGTGGCATAGACTTCCTGCAGGTCGCGCGTTAGAACTTTGAGGTCAAGCGGCAAGGTGTCGAAGATGCCGGCGAGGTCGTGATACGACGGAATGACACCGCAATCGAGACAGATTTCCATCGCCACCACGCACAGGACGCAATAGACGAGCGAAAAGTTGAGCCTCCATGCCCAGGGCACGCGCAACGCATACGAGACGGCAAAGAATGCGCCACCCAGCAGTACGAGCGCCGCCGTGCCCGAGAAACGCTGGATGCGAAAGGACGAGGACCGGCCCACCAGGATAAAAAAGGCCACAAAGTTAAAGGCCGTCCACACTAAGACAGCGAAATAACCCCAGCCGTACGTGTAATCGTTGCTCCAGGTGTCGCTTGTACGGTCAAAGTGGAAGACCTGCTGGTGAAAATCGTTGGTGAGCACAAATCCGATAAGCAGGATAGCCACAATCCAAAGCGCAGCGCAGTAGCGGCGACCCAGGCGGTGTTGCTCCAGACCCGCAAGGCGCAGACCACACAACTGGTAGAGCAGCGGAATGAGCGTCATGGGCACGTAGTACAGGTACCACAGCACGGTGGCATAGAACGGCGTGAACGACTTGTACTTGAGAATGACTTCGATCATCCAGAGGGCACAGATGGTGGCGACGGCAACAAGGCGGCGGCGCAACACATAGTCCAAACAGCGTAGATAGACCGATACACCCCAGATCGAAAATATAATTGCGGCGACAAGCAACGGGAGAGAGCTCGAGTGGACGAGCGCATCCACGACCTCTTCGGACACCTCGACATAGGCAGGCACGGTATTGGAAAGCTTGGGGTCGGAGGCAAACAGCGCCGGCAAGACTGCCAAAAGGATAAGGAACAGCGCGGCGATGGCGCCGGCGATCGCGAAGACGCGGTGGCGGTATACACGATGCGATATGCCCACAAGGAATCGCGGCATGGCGAAGAGCCTGCCGCCCCTGGGATCCGCCACGGGTGCGGATCGGGCGGCCGCATGGCCGATATGTCGCTCGCGGGTACCCATAGTGCTTTTAGTGTACCGACAGATAGGCCCAAAAATCGGGCCACATGTCCCAAAATCCGCCGACGGCGAGGGACGTCGCCAGCGACTAGTCGTTTAAGAACGTCCCCAATGACTAAGACAAAACGAGCGAGGATTTTTGGACGCCCAAATGGCGAGAGTGGATAATCTCCCACTTTGAGCCCACAAACAGGCTAAAAACGGGAGATTATCCACTCTCATTCTGCGGGCACTCATTTAAGTACGTCCCCAATGAGTGCTTTCACTTCTTTTAACAAAACGCCCGGCGGGCATTAACTGCTCGCCGGGCGTTTTGGTTAGGAGGCTATGGTTGTTGGGAAGCCTTAGGCCAGGTCCTCGCCGTTCGTCTCGATGACGTGTTTGTACCAGTCGAAGCTCTTCTTTTTGGAACGCTTGAGGGTTCCGTTGCCCGCATCATCGCGGTCGACATAGATAAAGCCGTAGCGCTTGGACATCTCGCCCGTGCCGGCAGACACCAGGTCGATCGGGCCCCAGGTGGTGTAGCCCAGCAGGTCAACGCCGTCCTCGGTCACCGCATCGCGCATCGCGGCGATATGCTGGCGCAGGTAGTCGATACGGTAGTCGTCGTTGATGGAGCCATCCTCCTCGACAACATCCTTGGCGCCCAGACCGTTCTCGACCACAAACAGCGGCTTCTGATAACGGTCGTACAGGTCGTTGAGGGTGATGCGGAAGCCCAGCGGATCGATGGCCCAGCCCCACTGGCTCTCCTGCAGGTAGGGGTTCTTGGCGCCGGCGAAGGCGTTGCCCTGGGTGCGCTCGACATCGGGGTTATCGGCACCGGCGGAGCAACGGGTGCTGTAATAGCTAAAGCTGATGAAGTCGACGGTGTTGGCGGCCAGGATCTCGCGGTCCTCATCCGTCATGCCCACATCGATGCCCAAACGCTCGAGCTTCTTGACGGCATAGGCCGGGTAGTAGCCGCGGCTCTGAACGTCGACGAAGAAATAGTTGCTCTGGTTGTCAATCTGCGCCTGGCGCACATCGCCCGGACGGCAGCTGTAGGGGTAGTAGCTACCTGCGGCAAGCATGCAACCGATCTTGACCTCAGGGTCGATCTCGTGAGCGATCTTGGTTGCCCAAGCGCTGGCGACGAGCTCGTTGTGGGCGGCCAGGTACTCGACGGTCTCCTTGTTCTCGCCCTCCTCAAAGACCAGACCGGCACCCATAAACGGCAGGTGCAAGATCATATTGATCTCGTTGAAGGTAAGCCAGTACTTTACCAGGCCCTTGTAGCGGGTGAAGATCGTGGCCGCGAGGTTCTTGTAGAAGTCGATGAGCTTGCGGTTGCGCCAGCCGCCGTACTCCTTGATGAGGTGAATCGGGCAGTCGAAGTGCGTGATGGTCACGAGCGGCTCAATGCCGTGCGCCTGACACTCGCGGAACACGTCCTCGTAGAAGGCCAGGCCGGCCTCGTTGGGCTCAGTCTCGTCGCCGTTGGGGAAGATGCGGGTCCAGGCCAGGCTCATGCGGAAGGTCTTAAAGCCCATCTCGGCAAAGAGGGCGATGTCCTCCTTGTAGTGGTGATAGAAATCGATGCCGGTCTGCGCGGGGTAGTAATAGCCGTCCTCGAAGTCGAGCATCTTGCGCTGGCCGGAGACCACCGCATAGCGCTCGGGGCCGTGCGGCGCCACGTCCACGTTGGCCAGGCCGCGGCCATCCACGTCGTAAGCGCCCTCGCACTGGTTGGCAGCCGTCGCGCCGCCCCACAGGAAGTCTTTACGGAAAGCCATGCATCAATCCTTTCACACGCTGTTTGTCGTGGTTTCAGTATCCCCGTAAGCAGCGCGCTACTCAACGGCAACGACGCAGGCCGACACTTCTTTTCGCACACGGCGGCCCGGCAGCCGCCCCTGCCTGACACTTTCTGATACCGCCGCCCCAAACCACCACAAAGGGGACAGGCACCTTTGTGGTGGTTTGGGGCGGTTTGTCTCGATCTGTAACAGGTAGGCAGCCAAAACCGGGCTTGGTGTTACAGATCGAGATTTTCGGGCAGCCCCCCCGCAGTTTGTCTAAATCTGTAACAGGTAGAGACGATTTAGCCCGCTAGATGTTACAAATCGAGACGGAAGATGCTAGTCACAGGCGATGTCGAGGTTCTTGCCGACGAGGCCCACGTAGCCGCCCTCGGCAGCCTTGGGACTATCTGCGTGGCAGAGAACCCACTTGTCGGCCTTCCAGTAGCAGTAGCTGTCACCGGCGGCAGGCATGTCGGCTGCGGCCTCGGGGCGCGGGCCATTGGTGCCCGCCGGCAGCGCCACCATCACCTGGAAGCCGCCGTCGTCGACCATGCAGGGCGTGTAGTGGAGCGTGGTGTTGAAGACTTCGACGACCGTACCCGCCGGCACGCGGAACGCCTTGACGCACGCGGTGTCGAGCTTGCCGTCCTCGATCTCCCAGCGATGCGCCACGAGCAGGATAAAGTCGCGAGCGCCCAGGTTAAACTCGCTGGCGCGGTGATACTCCAGGCAGTTGAGCTGCGTGTTGTGGCCGTTGCACCAGCCGAGCTGGAAGGGGCGGCCGCCAAACATGAGAAAGCCCAGTTTATCGGCACCCTTGACGCTCTCGAGCTCCGGCGCGCTTGCTACGTACTTGCTGCCTTCGGGGATGGGCGTGGCAGAGAGCGCCTCGAGCACGAGCAACGTGAGCTCGGACGGAACGTCATCCCAAACGTTGCCATAGGATTTGAACTCGGGATCGTTGACAGAATAGATGTGCATGTTCGCTCCTGTTCGTAAATGTGACTATACGAACATTCTAGAACAAACATGAGCGATTTTGAACGCTCGTCCCGACCACTCAACAAAAAGGCGCCCCCGCATAAGCGAAGGCGCCCAATGCGCGCGCTTTGGGCGATAAAGCCCTTACGCCTGCTGGTAGTGCAGGTGCTTCTCGTCGATATTGGCCAGGTCGCGGTCGAGATAGCGGCGCGCGAGCCAGTTTGCCATGGGGAGGTTCTGGTCCAGATAGTTACCGCACTCCTCGGGAGCGGCGCCGGGGATATCGCCCTCAAAACCAGCAACAAACTCGAACAGCTCGCGCACGAGCGGCAAGATCTCCTCGCTCGTCAGCTCACCAAAGACAACCAGGTAAAAGCCCGTGCGGCAGCCCATGGGGCCAAAGTAGACAATGCGGCTCGACCACTCGGCATGATTGCGGAGGAACGTGGCACCCAGATGCTCGATGGTGTGGCACTCCGCCGTGTTCATAACTGGCTCCTTGTTGGGCGTGGTCAGGCGCAGGTCAAAGGTGGTGACGGCGGCACCGGTCGCCGGATCGCGGTCGATGCGGCTCACATACACGCCGGGCTCAAGCAGCAGATGATCAACGGAAAAACTCGCGATGCGCTCCATGGCAGATCCTCTCGGTAGTCAATTTAGGACGGGGCTCTTTTAGCTGGTTCGAATGATCGCACCAATCATACCAGTCAAAAAAGCCCCATCCCAAATGAGCTGCCCGGGAATAGCCTGCGGGCGCCGCGCTGCCGCCTAGGCAGTGTAGGCGATGGTCGCGTCGACGGCGTGACGCCAGCCGGCGATCTTTTTGGCTCGCTCGTCGGCAGGCATGGCAGGCTCCACGATGCCGCGGGCGCCGTAGACGTCAACGACATCGCGCGTGTACATGCCCAGCGCAATGCCGCAGGCCCAAGCCGCACCCAGACCGCTCATCTCGTCGTTGCTCGCAATGCGGATGGGCGAGCCGACCAGGTCGCTCTCAAACTGCATCAGGTACGCGTCGCGCGTGGGACCGCCGTCAACACGAAGCTCGGCCAGTGCCGCGCCCGAATCCTCGACCATCGCATCGATCACGTCGAAGATCTGATAGGCGATCGACTCGTCGGCGGCCTTTACGAACTCCGCACGGCCCGTGGTGCGCGTCATGCCAAAGACGCAGCCCTCGGCATCGCTCGCCCAGTGCGGCGCGCCCAGGCCCGTGAACGCCGGCACAAAGTAGACGCGGCTCGCCGGATTGGCGGCGTAGCACAGGTCGGTAACTTCCTCGGGGTTATTGATGAGCTCCAGGTCGTCGCGCAGCCACGTCTTGACGGCGCCGGCATAGCTCACGTTGCCCTCGAGAACATACTCGGTCACACCGTCCATACGCCACGCAAGCGAGCTCGAAAGCCCGTGCGAGCTGGCGACGAACTCGTCGCCGACGTTCATCATGACCGAGCTGCCGGTGCCATAGGTCGCCTTTGCCATGCCGCGGCTATGGCAGCCCTGGGCAAACAAGGCGGCATGGCTGTCGCCGAGCACGCCGTGAATGGGCACGGGCGCCGGCAAAAAGCCGCCCAGGTTCGTCATGCCGAACAGGCCATCGGAATCGGTCACCTGCGGCAGGCAAGCCGAATCGACGCCAAAGGCCTCGCACACCGGCTCGCTCCAGCAGCCACGGCGCAGGTCAAAGAGCTGCGTGCGGCTGGCATTGGACCAGTCGCAGCGAAACTCCGCGCCGCCCGTGAGCGTCCAGACCACCCAGGCATCGATGGTGCCCAGGCACAGCTCGCCCGCCGCAGCGGCCTCGGCAGCCGCGGGAACGTTCGCGAGGATCCAGGCCATCTTGCCCGCCGGGTAGTAGGGCGAGAGCGCCAGACCCGTCGTGTCGCGCACCAGCTCGGCCACGCCTTCGCGCGCAGCAAGCTCGTCGCACAGCTCGCGGGCGCGGGCGCACTGCCACACCACGGCGTCGCACAGCGGCTCGCCCGTCGTGCGCTTCCAGGCAACGGTAGTCTCGCGCTGGCTGGAGATGCCGATGCCGGCGACGTCGGCCGGATCGACCCCGGTCTCCTCCACCACGGCGCGCGCCACGGCCAGCACGTTAGCGGCGATCTCGGCTGGATCATGGCTCACCCAGCCGGCCTCGTTGACAATCTGGCGATGCGGGCGATCGGCACGATGAATCAAATGGCCGCCCTCGTCCACCAGCAGCGCCTTGGTGCCCTGCGTGGATTGATCGATTCCGATGATGTAGCGGCCCATGGCCACCCCTTTCAAAACGAATGTGACAAAGGGGCGGTCCCTTTGTCACATTCCAGTTACTCTGCGGGCAAGAACTCGGCGACCGTCTTGGCGATTCCGGCACCCGTCAGGCCGTAGTGCGCAAAGACCTCGGGGCTCGTGCCGGTGATGACCGGCGCATCGGGCAGGGAGAGGCACTTGACCGGACGCGGGCAGTGCTCGCCAACGACCTGCGCGACCATGGAACCCAGGCCACCGAAGGGGCTGTGCTCCTCGACGGTCACGACGGCGCGCGTGGCACCGGCGGCCTCGATCACGGCCTCGGCATCGAGCGGCTTGACGCAGTACATATCGAGCACCGTCGCCGAGATACCCTGTTCGGCCAGCAGATCGGCGGCGTCCACGGCATGGCGGACCATCTCGCCGGTGGCGACGATCGTCACATCGGTGCCGCGACGCACCCAGGTGGCGCGGTCCATCTGGAACGGGCACTCGTCCTCGGTGTACACGTCCTCCACCGGGTTGCGGCCCACACGGATGTAGGCCGGCTTGTTGTCGGCGACCAGGGCACGCACGAGCTCGGCGGTCTGGAAGCGATCGCTCGGCAGATACACGCGCATGTTGGGAATCGCGCTCATGGCGGCGATATCCTGTGCGGAGTGATGGCTCATGCCCAAGGCGCCATAGGACACGCCGCCCGAGATGCCGATGAGCTTGACGTTGGTGTTGGAGTACGAAACGTCGACCTTGCACTGCTCATACGAGCGCGTGGTCACAAAGGACGCCGGCGAGGCGGCCCAGGCCTTCTTGCCGCACGAGGCCATACCGGCGGCGATGCTCACCAGGTCCTGCTCGGCGATGCCGACCTCAATAGACTGCTGGGGATACTGATCGAAGAACGGCGTGAGCGATGCAGAGCCGCGGGAGTCGGAGCACAGGACGACGATGTCTTTATCGGTTGCGGCGGCCTCGAGCAGCGTGTCGCAGATAGCCTTGCGGTTGGCGATCTTGTTAGCCATTGATGGCCTCCTTATGGGCAGCGAAATCGGCGATGATCTGGGCATATTCCTCGTCGTTGGGCAGGTGATGATGCCAGGCGGCCTTGTCCTCCATAACCGGCGAGCCGTAGCCCTTCACCGTGTTGAGGATAATGACCGTGGGCTTACCCTTGGTCTCGGTGGCCAGCGTCAGCGCGGCGTCGATGGCCTGGACGTCGTTGCCCGGAATGGACAGCACGTTCCAACCGAAGGCGGCCCAGCGCTCCTCCTGCGAGTCCTGCTTCATGACGTCCTCGGTGCTGCCGCTGATCTGCAGGCGGTTGCGGTCCACGAGCGCGCACAGGTTATCGAGCTGGTAGTTGCCGCCGCTCATGGCGCCCTCCCAGACCGAGCCCTCGGCAAGCTCGCCGTCGCCCATGATGGTGTAGACGCGGTAGTCGCGGCCGTCCATCTTGCCGGCAAGCGCCATGCCCACAGTCACGGGCAGACCGTGACCCAACGAGCCCGAGTTCATCTCGATGCCCTTGAGCTTGTTGTTGGGGTGACCGATGTAGGGGCTGCCGAACTTGGAGAAGCGGGCCTTGACGTCATCGAGGTCAAGATAGCCCTCGTGGCAGAGCACCGCATAGTAGGCCTCCATGGCGTGGCCCTTAGAGAGTACGAAGCGATCGCGGTTGGGATCGTCGACGGTCTCGGGAGAAATGTTGAGGTGGTTGGCATAGAGCGTCATGAGGGCGTCGATCACCGACATGTCGCCACCGATGTGGCCGCCGGCGCCAGCCATGATGATATCGACGCAATCGCGTCGAAGGTCCCAACGCAGGGACTCAAGCTCTTCGATAGTTGCCATTTCTACTCTCCTCGCAGGTAAGCTTTGACGTCTTCTTCGATGGGGTCGTACAGGTCGGGGACAATGCCGATGTACTTGCACGCCTCGTAGAGCACCGGCACCACGTTGGCGTGAATGGCGACGCAATGGTGGATGTAGGGACCCTCGACGATCTTGGCCTCGAGGCGCTTGAGGTTGTCGACCTCGACCCACAGGTAGGTGCCCATGCCGGCCGGGCCGTCGATGCCGCGGGCGTTGCCCAGCAGCAGCGAGTACTCGCCGTTGTCGCCGTCAAAGCGGGCAAGGGTGAGGTCGCCGTGCTTGGCCTCGGCCGTCAGCGCGCCGGGGTGATCGAAGGCCAGCGGATAGGTGAGCTTGGGCTTGACGGCCGCGCAGCTGCAGGGCCAGGGGCCGCAGTGCTGCAGCAGCTCGCCGTTCTCGTTATCGGGATGACGCACGGTCCAGTCGGCGAACATGCCGCGGTGACGGCCCAGGTCGGCGGCCTCGACCATCAGCGCGGTGATAGCGCCATGGATGTCGGTCTCGCAGACGATGGGGATGCCCATCTCGTTGAGGATTGCGTTGGCGGCGCAGGGCATAATGCCCAACTCGTCCTGCAGGGCGTTCCAGCACTGGATGGCGCCGGCGTTGCAGCCGTACTTCTCGACCAGGCGCTTCATGGCAATGGCGAGTCCTGCGACCGCAGGAACCTTGTCCTCGGGGATGCAGATCTCAAAGCTGTCACCAATGTGGGCGAGCATGGTTGCCATGGCCTGCTCGTCAGCCTGGGCGTCGCGCACGGCCTGGACAAGCTCGGTCATGGGGATGGGCGAAAGCTGGATGTTGAACTTCTCGAGCAGCTCGCCCTCGTTGCACATGGTCGACCAGAAATCGAACGGACGGGTGGCCATCTGCAGGATGCGGGTGTGCTTGAAAGTCTTGACCACGTTGCACACGGCCAAAAAGTCCCAGACACCGCGCTCGAACTCGGGATCGGTCAGACGGCAGTTGGTCATGTAGGTGAAGGGAACCTGGAAGCGACGCAGGACCTTGCCGGTGGCGAACAGGCCGCACTGGCTATCGCGCAGACGGGTGCCGTCGGGCTCGGGGCGCTCGTCGCGCGGACCCCACAGCAGCACGGGCAAGCCGAGCTCGCGGGCAAGGCGGGCGCAGACATACTCGGTACCAAAGTTGGCGTGGCAGAGCATGATGCCGTCGACGCCCTCGGCGCGGAACTTCTCGACGATAGGCGCGATATGGCTGTCGTCGAACAGCAGGCCCTCGTCGTTGATGTCGTCGATATCCACAATCTCGACGCCGATCTCGCGCAGGCGATCAGCCGTAAGGCCGCGATACTTGATCGCGTCCGGCGCGCTAAAGATGCTACGGCGCGTGGGCACAAAACCGAGCTTGATCTTATCCATGTACGTCCTCCCCTAGTCACATGTTCAGTAAACAGACGCATGTTTCGTTTTGTTCTGTTTACTAAATGTTTTACTCTTTTGTTTAGAAGTTTAGCGCGAAATACCCGTAAGCGGTAGAGAAATCAGCCTAAACGGTATGTAAACAAACTGAACATACAAGGGAAACAAAAAGAGGACCCCGAAGGATCCTCTCTTGGTAGCGTTATGTTTACCGCCCTGGCGCGCTTTGACACGCCGCAGACGATGCCGTCTCCGCCTAGATTTCGCGCACGCTCTGGCGCTCGACAAAATAGGTCGACACAGCCGTTTTGCAGGTATAGCTCTTGGGATTGCGGATGTTGCCCACCAGGCGGCGCACCGCGATCTCACCCACCTCGTGCTTGGGAACGTGAACCGTGGTGAGCGGCGGGTTGGAGAAAGCGCCCAACGACAGGTCGTCAAAGCCGATGATCGAGACATCATCGGGCACGCGAATGCCGTGCTCGTTGAGCGCGCGCATGGCACCCACGGCGAGCACGTCGTTCTCGGCAAAGAAAGCCGTCGGCAGGTCGTCGTGCGAGACGCCGTCGAGCCACGCGCCCATATCGCGATAAGCACCCTCAAGCGTGGTGCCCAGCGCGACACGCCATGCTGGGTTGGCCTCGAGGTCCGCATCCTCAAGCGCTTGACGATAGCCGCGCTCGCGATCCTTAAAGTTGCGGATGCGAAGGTCGCCCGCCAGATAGCCGATTTGCTTGTGACCCTTCTCGATAAGGTAGTCCACGGCACGCAGCACCGAATCGGTATTGGCAATGACCACGGCATCGAAGTACTGGCGGTCGCTCCAGCCATCGAGCACAATCAGGTGGGCGGCAGCGTTGGCAAACAGGGCGTAGTCTTCCTCGCCCAGTTCGGTACCCATCAGCACGATGGCGGCGGACGGGTCGGCGATCAGGCCCTCGACCTGCGGACGCACGGCGTCCAGGTCGCTAAAGTCGAGCGAGACAAAGCTCGTGCTCATGCCGTGGCGACGCGCCTGGCGCTCCACGCCCTCAATAACCGCGGGATGGAAGGTGCTCTCGTCCAGGATGGCGCCCGTCTTGCGCGCGAGCACAAACTGGATGCTCTCGAGTTGCGTCGACTGCTGATAGCCGAGCGACTGCGCGCACTCCAGGATGACCTTGGCGGTCTCCTCGCTCACGCTGCGCTTGCGGTTGAGCGCGTTGGACACGGTCGCAGGCGAAAAACCGGTAATGCGGCTGATCTCGCGAACACTTGCTTTAGCCATTGTTCCCCCTAGCAACGGCCGCTGTCGAGCATCGTGGCCTGACCGCCCCGTGACTCGACAACTAAACGACCGCAAATTCAATCTAAACAGAGTAGTAAATGTTTATTAGCTAGTTTAGCCTGTTGTCAAGCGAAGTGGCACGACTATTCCCCCAACGGGCGCATTTGTCCATCTTAACGTTATTACGCAAGGTCTTCGCCATTGCTTGCTATTACGCGTCGGTACCATTCGAAGCTTTTCTTTTTACGTCTCTCAAACGAGCCCGCACCGCTATCGTCTCGATCGACATAGATAAACCCGTAGCGCTTACGCATCTGTCCTGTGGCGACCGAAACCAAATCGATCGGGCCCCAACAGGTATATCCCATGAGTTCCACCCCGTCGAGCTCGACGGTCTCCCTCATCGCCTCGATGTGGGCCCGCAGGTATTCAACTCGATAGTCGTCTTCTATTTCACCCGAATCTTCCGGCACATCAGGAGCACCCAAACCGTTTTCGACGATGAACAGCGGCTTTTGATAGCGATCCCAGATTTCATTCATGGTGACGCGCAGCCCTTTGGGGTCGATAAACCTCCCCCAAGGCTCCTGTTTTAAATACGGATTAGGCGCCGAGCGAAGAAGGTTCGAATCGAACTGACCTTCCGCATGCGCTTTTGCGACGCGCGTCGAGTAATACGAAAACGAGACGAAATCGACCAGGTTTGCAGCCAGTACTTCGCGGTCATCATCCCGATAGGGCACCTCAAAACCATGGCGGGCGTATTCCTTGAGAACATAGCTCGGGTACGCACCGCGCACCTGGACGTCGGTAAACATGTAATGGCTGCGATTCTCAGCCTGCGCAGCCAGCACATCGTCCGGATCACATGTAGCCGGATAGAAGACACCTGCGTTGAGCATGCAACCGATCTTCGCCCCGGGGCACAGTTCATGACACGCCCCGACCGCACGGGCACTCGCAACCAATACATGGTGCACGGCCGTGTGAACCGTTGCATAGCGATTCTCCCCTTGCTCGAAGATGATCCCCGCCGCCATAAAGCACGCCTGCGTCATGATGTTGATCTCGTTAAAGGTCAGCCAATAATTGACCAATCCCCGATAGCGCTCGAACACGGTACGCGAATATCGATCGAACAGGTCGACCAACCTGCGATCGCGCCATCCGCCATACGCATCGACGAGATGCATGGGGACATCATAGTGGTTGAGCGTCACCAAAGGCTCAATGCCATGCGCGCGGCACGTCCTAAAAACATCCTCGTAAAAGGCAAGGCCTTCTTCATTGAGCTCGGCTTCGTCTCCTTTGGGAAAAATGCGGCTCCAGGCGATCGATAAGCGCAGGCATTTAAAACCCATCTGGGCAAACAGTTCAATATCCTGCTTGTACCTATGGTAAAAATCAATGCCTTTGCGAGCGGGATAGAAGCTGTCGGGTGCCAACGCACGCGGATCAAGGTCTCCCCGCATGACGTCCATGCGCTGATCGCCAAACGGCAGCATGTCGGAATTGGCTAAACCGCGACCGCCTTCGTTCCATCCTCCCTCGCACTGGTTTGCAGCCAGAGCCCCGCCCCATAAAAAATCTTCTCTAAACATTATGGTGTCGTCCTTTCTATCAAATTCCCGGCCCACGCTGTCGAACGCAACGGACTCGGCAAGTGCCGCGCAACAGCACAGTACCGTTGCGCGGCCAAGGGGTCGGACCGCGCAACGGCTGGGGAGCATATTTGTGCAGTAGCCTCTTATGCCTCGACGGATTCAACAGCCTCAGAATCGCCGCTCTTGGACTTCAACGGCATCTTCTCCTGTCCTTCAAATCCAAAAACCATCGCCAACGCAAACGTCACGGCACCGCCAGCAAGACACCCGATGGTGCCGGGGATGATATCCTGAGCAAACATGAGCACGTTCATCCATGGGAAACCAACGCCAGTGAAGATATAGACGTTGGCATGAAGAAGGCTTACCAGCAGACCACCGACAGCACCACCAATCATGTTCCAGGCAAGAGCCTTCTTGTCGCGAAACAGGATGCCGTAGATGATGGGCTCACTCACGCGACCGAAGGCATAGGTGATGAACAAGTTCCAGCCCGTGGCTCGATTCTCCTTGTCCTTAGCGCGCAGGCCATAGGCGAGCGCGATGGCAAGCGTGGTGTAGGCTACAACCGCGGCGCCGGGGTATAAGATGGCGTCGTAACCGTTCTGGAGCGCGGCGGGCAATATGGCGGTATAGATCGGCACGTGCATGCCGGTGGCGATGATCAGATTCCAGAATGCGCCGATAACCGCGGTCGCAGCGGGACCGGCAACAGAGGCGAGCCAAATGATGAAATCGGCCACAAGGCCCATGACAAATTGGACGGCAGGGCCGCAGAGGCACAGCGCGACCGGCAACATCACGAGCACCGTACCCACGGGTACGATCAGAACGCGCAACACATCAGGCGAGATCTTCTTAAAGAAGCGCTCAACATAGGACTGGGCCCAGGTGATCAAGATGACCGGAAGAACAGCCTGGGTGTAGTTGACGAGCTGCATGGGGATGCCGAAGACGCTGAAAGGCTTTCCGTCCTCAACAATAGCGAGCATGTCGGGGTAAATCATCACAACGGCGATGAGCAGTGCCAGCACAGGGCTCGTTTTGAACTTCTTAGCCGAACTGTAGGCAGCAAATACCGGGAAGTAATAGTACGCCGCATCGCCCACCAGGGAAAGGATCCGATACAGGTCGCTCGTTTCGGACATAAAACCGGCGCCTTCGGGCCCAAACAGAATGACGAGCATCTTGAAGATACCGGCGACACAAAAGATCGGAAGGATCGGGGTGATAGCGCCGCTCACGGCATCGAGCAGCTGATTGAAGAGGTGCTTGGGTGCCAAGCGCTCCTTCCAGCTAAGCTGAGGGCCATCGAGTTCCTCGTCAATCGATACCGTGACCTCGAATCCGCCCTGCTTACAAACCTCGTCGTAGACCTTGTCGACCGTGGGCCCGATCACCAGCTGCACCTGCCCTCCGGCGTGCACGACGTTGATGATAGACGAGATGTCCTCAAGCTTCTCATCATTCGAGAGGCTTTCATCCTTGAGGTTGAAGCGCAGGCGCGTCATGCAATGCGTAACCGAAGCCACGTTTTCCGCCCCGCCCACAGTGGAGAGAATCTGTTCTGCCACCTTTTTGTAATTTGCCATCATTGGCTCCTTTGCACAATCTTGGCTTACTGTTCGAATCGGCAAAGGTCATGCCCCGAATGGCTACGGGTTACAATCCTTTTTTGGAGATGATCCGGTTGAGATGGATCATCAGATAGAGTTCCTCCTCCTCGGAGAGCGTGGCGTCCCACGTTTCACGACAATAGGAACCGATATGCTTCACGCACTCTGCCAACTGCGGAAACTCCTCACGAAAGTTCTTGTACATCTGCATGTTGGCGCTGTTCAGCGACTCGCCGGCTTGAATGCGCTTGAACAGGTACCGCAGATGCGTGGCATAGCGAGTGAAATCGTAGGAATCGCGGTCAACGATGATGCGAAAATCACTCTCGACGATCTCAGTGACATCTTCTAGCATATCGTCAAACTGCTTGGTGGGTTTGCTCGCGGTCTCGATGGCCTGAACAACCCGCGCATTGACGAGATTCATGGCAATGCTGGCAATCTCTTCTTTGGGAAGTCGTTCACCAAGCTCCTTTTCGAGCCTCATAACGATAAACTGCGCCGCTTTGTATTCCTTAGGATATGTCTCGCGCACTTCATAGGCGAGAGGCATCGCAATACGAAAACCCTTTTGCGCGCGCTCCACCGCAAATGACAGGTGATCGGCCATGAACAATGTCGCCTTGGTCGACAGATCATAGGGCAGCTCGTTGGCGACGATGTCCATCACCTTGGCCGTGAACATCACGATCTCAGAAGGAAGGTCGCGCATGACGTCCTGCCCTTTGGGGTCGATGTCATAAAACGTATGCTCAATCTTAGAGAGCGGCAGCTCGCGGGGAAATTCTCCCCCAAACCCGACGCCCCTGCCCATGGCAATCACGTCGCGCCCCTGCCCGTCGCGGCAAAGAACGGCATTGTTGTTGAGCTTTTTAATCGCAAGCATTATTGAACCTCCTTTCGGAATTATCAAAAAGAAAAGGCATGACTGCAAATAGCCGAGCTATCGCGGTCATGCCTTACCAGTAACAATCCGTTGTATCGAGGCGCGGGCATGCCTCCCTAGAAGTAACAATCCGCGCAGCAAAGAATGATAGCCCATATCTTCGCGGGGAGCACCGTCCACAGCCGACCAACGGTAGCATATCGTCCGTGAACGGTTTTGGAAGCGTTGAAACGATTGGGAGGCCGTCTCAATCTTGCGGATCAGCCCAGGACGAGGGTCATGCGTGTCTTGAACTCGGACAGGAAGCGCGGGGCATCCACGGTCAGCGCCACAAGCGCGCTCTTGTCCGGATCGGATAGGCGGCGCTCGTCGCAAATGGTGCGGCCGCGATACTCGCCCAGCAGATCAACACGCAGATTGCAGCCGAGCGCACCCACGAGCGTGGGGTCGATCGCCACAGCGACGGCCAGCGGATCGTGCAGCGCGCAGCCACCCAGATAGGGAGCGTTCATCTCGTACGAGCCAATGTAGTGTTCCACCATGCTCGCAAATGCGCAGCCGGCCATAGTGCCCGAGCCCGTCCAGCCGGCAATGTCGCGGCGTGTGAGCACCGCGCGATGTGTCACGTCCAGACCCACCATGGTGAGCTTACGGCCCGAGCGCAGCACGGCATCGGCCGCCTCGGGGTCGCTCGCCATATTGGCCTCGGCGCCCGCGCTCACGTTGCCGGGCACGGTAAGGGCGCCGCCCATCACGACCACGCGGCCGATGGACATCATCGCCGCCGCATCGCGCTCCAGGGCGAGCGCCAGATTGGAGAGCGGGCCAGTCGCTACGTAGACCAGATCGGGACCATAAGTGCGCGCGGCATCGATCAAATAATCGACCGCAGCGTTGCCGCCGGCCGAGGTCGCTCCCACCGGCTCGTAGGGCGACGCGGGCACGCTCGCGCCGCCGATGCCGTTCTTGCCGTGAATGAGCGCGGTGGACGCCGGCGGCGTATAGGGCTCAGTCGCCTGCAGAGGACGGTCGGCACCCAGGTACACCGGAACCTCGGGGCGACCCAGCAGATCGAGCACCGCCAGGCAGTTGTGCGCCGACTGCTCGACGCGCACGTTGCCAAAGCACGTGGTGATGCCCACGAGCTCCACCTCGGGGCTCGCGATGGCATAGGCCAGCGCCATCGCATCGTCCACACCCATATCCAGATCAAGGATCAGCTTCTTGATTGCCATTGTTCTACTCCGCTTCTCCGTCTTTATCGTTTAACCAAACCAATGTTCAACTTCCGCACGCGTGGGAATTGATTGCTGAGCGCCCAGGCGCGACACCGTCACCGCCGAGGCGCGAGCGCCCGCCGCCATGCACTCAAAGAGCGGCAGGCCCTCCAGACGAGCTGCCGCCAACGCGCCGATAAACGTATCGCCCGCGGCCGTCGTATCGACCACCGCGCTCGAAAGCGCCGGCATGCGCAGCGGCTCACCGCCATCGCCGAGCGTAACCGAGCCGGCGCCGCCCAACGTGATGACCGCAGCCCCGGCGCCCTTGTCGAGCAGCGCATTGAGCGCGGCGACGCAACTCGCATCATCCGTAGGCAGAACGCCCGTCAGCACCTGGCACTCGGTCTCGTTGGGGCAGACCAGGTCGACCGCTGGCCACGCTCCTGCCGGCAGGTCGCAGGCGGGCGCCGGGTTAAAGATCGTATAGAACCCCAGCTCGTGAGCGCAAGAGAGTGCCGCGGCCGTTGCCGCAAGGTCACATTCGCCCTGGGCAATAAAGACGCTTCCGGCAGCCGGGGCAATCTCGCTGGCATCGCCGTCGAGCTCGTCGGCCACCAAGCGCCTCAGTGCGCGGGCAACGTCCTCGCCCGCAAGCGCATGGTTGGCGCCCGGCGACAGCACGATGCGGTTGTCGCTCTCGCAGCGAATGATAGTCGCGGTACCGGTCTCCACGTCATCGCGACGCGCCACAAACTCAACGCCCACGCCGGCATCCTGGAGCCCTGCCACGAGCGCATCGCCAAAGGTATCGCGCCCAACAGCGCCGATCATGCACGTGCGCGCACCCATGCGCGCAGCGGCAACGGCCTGATTGGCTCCCTTACCGCCGGCGTTGGTGATAAAACCGCTGCCATCGACCGTCTCGCCCGCGCGCGGCATGCGCTCGCACGCCACCGAAAGGTCCATGTTCATGCTGCCGAACACCGCAACGATGCTGTGATCCGCCATGGAAACCTCCTCGCCTTCAGGCTTTGCGCCCACCGTCGACCAACGATTGTGCACTCTCGCACCCCCTATAACTTTAGTCCACTTTGATGTGGACGCGCGCTTGAGCTTGCGCCAGCAGCAAGCATTCACAGGGGCAGGCAGCTACAATGAATATGTGCTGATTATTCTCGTCATTGGATGATGTTTTATGGAACAATTCTCGCAATCGGGCTCGCGCGGTCGACGCCGCACGGGCAACGAGCCGGCGCCGCACGAACGCGTGAAGGGCGAGCGCCGTGCCAACGAGCCGCGACGCACCGCAAGCCCCCATCGCGCTTCTGCCAACAACGCGGGCCGCGCCAACACTCCCGCCGCGGAGCAGACGCCTGCTCGCCCCAAGTCCCGCTACATCCCTGCGCTCGACGGCCTGCGCACGCTTGCCGTCGTCGCGGTGGTGCTCTATCACCTCAACCTCACGTGGGCTCAGGGCGGCCTGCTTGGCGTCACGATCTTCTTTGTGCTTTCGGGCTATCTGATCACGCGCTTGCTGCTCAACGAAGTCGCTAAGACCGGCCGCATCGACCTTAAGAGCTTCTGGATTCGCCGCATCCGTCGCCTGGTCCCCGCCGTGGTAACGGTAGTGTTCGTGACCTGCGCGCTGTGCACCATCTTTAACCACGTGATGCTCACCAAGATGCGTCCCGACGTTCTGCCGTCGCTGCTGTTCTTTAACAACTGGTGGCAGATTGCCCAAAACGTCTCGTACTTCAACGCCCTGGGCGACCCCTCGCCGCTTACGCACTTTTGGTCGCTCGCCATCGAGGAACAGTTCTACCTGGTTTGGCCCCCGCTGCTGCTCGCTATGGTATCCATGCACATGAGCAAGCCCAACACGCGCCGCATGGTTCTGGGCCTGGCTGCTGTCTCCGCCATCGCCATGATGCTGCTCTATAACCCCGCCGCCGACCCCAGCCGCGTGTACTACGGCACCGACACCCGCGTGTTCTCGCTGCTGCTGGGCGCCTGGATGGCCTTTATCCCCGATCGCGACCTGGCGCCGGTGCGTCTCGCTCGTCGTTTGGGGCTCAATCGCCTGGCTGGCGCCGCCAAGCACGGCAAGAACGCCGAGGGCAAGCATGACGCTACGACCGACGGCGCAGCCGAGACCGTCCCGGCACAGCCGAGCGCCCTCGTGCGCTTTTGGTCCTCGCCCGCATCCATCGATGTGCTGGGCGTCGTGGGTCTGGTTGGCCTTGCCGCCATGGTCGCGCTCACCAACGGCTACACCGCGTTCCAGTATCGCGGCGGCACGCTGTTATGCTCCATCCTCACGCTCATGGTCATCGCGGCCTGCGTGCAACCCCAGGGAATGGTTGCCCGCGCACTGTCCGCCGAGCCGCTCGTGTGGGTTGGCAAGCGCTCGTACAGCATCTACCTGTGGCACTATCCGCTACTGTTGCTCATGAACCCGGTCGCCAACATCAACGATACGCCGTGGTGGCAGTACATTTTGCAGGTGTTGTTGGTGGTCGCCGTAGCCGAATGCTCATATCGCTTTATCGAGACGCCGTTTAGAAAGGGCGCCTTTGGGCGCACCGTATCCGAGTTCCGCGACGGCACCACCACGCCCGCCAACTGGGCACGCGCGCATATTCCCGTGTGCGCCACTTGCAGCATCGTGCTTGTTATCGCGCTGGGCGGCCTGATCTTTGTGCCGGAGACCTCCGCACTGAGCGGTGAGGGCGCCGAAGTCCTCAACAAGGAAGCCAAAAACACCGCGCCAACGGACCAACAGGCAGCCGACGACACCGACAAGGACAACGACGGCTTCCCCGATGGCTCCTACGACCTGCTGATGATCGGTGACTCCGTGTCGCTGCGCGCCGTTGATTCCTTTGACGGCGTGTTCCCCCACAGTCACATCGATGCCGAAAAGGGCCGCCAGTTTGATGCGGGCCGCGCGACATTTGAGGGCTATCTCCAACAGAACCTTGCCGGCAAGATCGTGGTCCTTGCGCTGGGAACCAATGGCTTGGTAACCGACGACCAGATCGACGCCATCATGGCCGATGCAGGAGATAAGCGTATTGTGGTGTTTGTGAACACGCGCAGCCCGCAGCCGTGGGTTGGCTCTACCAACCAGGCCATCGCCAACGCCGCTACGCGCTACAAGAACGTGCGCGTTATCGACTGGTACGGATACAGTGCCAATCGCAACGACCTGTTTGATGGCGATGGCACGCACCTGTCGACCACAGGCGTGACTGAGTACCTCAACTTGATCCACGATGCAGTCAAGAAGGACCTGCCCGTGCATCCCGAGGATCACGTCAACGATCCGCAGCCGGCGGCCGTCAAGTCTGCCACCGACGCGCTCGTCAATGCGCTCGCTCTCAAGCCGCACAAGCTGGGCACCGACAAGTAACCTACAACGCAAACTTCCCACATCCGGAGGGGGTGCCTGCCACGGCAGACACCCCCTCCGGATGTTAGGGACGTTCCTTATGTGCCGGCACCTAGGGACACTCCTGGCACAGCCGAGGAACGCCCTCCTTGCGACCGAATTCTGAGCGCCTCGCCACCCCGAGCGTTGTTTCTAAGCCCACACCCGCAGCAAACAACCCAAAATCGCTCTTTTCGAGCCGACTCCAAGAGGTCGTGGACAAAAAGTGGCAAATATGAGTACTGTTACCGTTTTAGTAGCAGGCAAAACCACCCAAAATGGCGCTCATGCGGTAGCGCGCGAGCCTTCCAGTTGACCAGAATGGCCGGCTTAGGACTTGGAGACCCGCTTTTAATAAACAGATTCTTAACTATGTTCATTATTTTCTTGGTCGTAAATGCTATTGGCCTGACAACAGTACTCATATTTGGCATTATTTGTCCACTCACATATTACTAACCCCCTATAACAGGCAAAATACAGGCCGCAGCCCATTGCTGCGGCCTGCTCGGAAACCAAAAGGGACGCTAAGCGCTGTAGCCCATCGCCTGCAGGACAAACATGACGACCGTGAGTACCGTAATCACGGCGATGGTTGCCCACGTGAGCACGTTCCATACGCGGCCGTTGCGGTTGGCGCCCATAATGTGACGGTCGGCGGCGATAACCACCTGAAACACCAGAACCACGGGCAGCAGCACGCCGTTGATGACCTGCGAGGTCATCATGATCTGGAACAAATCGACGCCGGGCATGAGTACCAGCACGGCCGAGATACCGATAATGGCCGTAATGATGCCGCGATAGACCGGAGCCTCGTCCCAACTGCGATCGGCGCCGCGCTCCCAACCAAAAGCCTCGCAGATGGCGCTGGACGTAACGCCCGGCAGCACGCAGGCAGCCAAGAAGCTCGCGGCGACCAGGCCCGAGGCGAACAGCACCGTGGACCACTGACCCGCGATAGGTTCCAGCGCACGGGCGGCGTCGGCAGCGTCGCTAATCTGGATACCCGCCGGGAACAGCACCGTGCCGGTCGTGATGATAATGAAGCCGGCGATGATATCGGCAGCGATCGAGCCGCTTACGGTATCGATACGCTGCAGCACGATGTCGTCCTCGCCCGCGTTCTTATCGACCACGTTGTTCTGCGCCAAGAAGATCATCCACGGCGCAATGGTGGTACCGATCGTTGCGACCACGAGCGACACGTAGCTGGGGTCGTTTTGAATGTTGGGGACGACCAAGTCGACCGCGACCTCACCCCAGTTGGGGCCAGCCATAAACGCGGCGACGATATAGGTCACGAACACACAGCTCACCAGCAGCAAGATCTTCTCGATACGCTGGAAACTTCCCGACATGGTAAGCATCCACACCAGCAGCGCCACGAGCGGCACCGAGATGCTCGCCGGGACGCCAAAAAGGGCAAGGCCGCTCGCGATACCCGCGAACTCCGAGATAGTCACGGCCGTGTTGGCGATCAACAGCGCCGCCATGGCCAGCACGCTCTTGCGCACGCCAAAGCGTTCGCGGATGAGCGACGCCAGACCCTTACCCGTTACGCAACCGCAACGGGCAGCGGTCTCCTGCGTCACGATAAGCAGAACGGTCATGACGGGAAGCATCCAGAGCATCTTGTAGCCATAGCTGGCGCCCGCACTGGAATACGTGGCGATACCGCCGGCGTCATTACCCGAAAGCGCCGCCAGCAGACCGGGGCCCATGGCGCCAAAGATGGCCGCAATGGTTAGCTTTTGCTTGGTGCTCGGCTTTTGCTTCGTGTTTTGCACGCGACCACCTATCCCATGACCGACATGGTGAGCAACACCGCAGCGGTGCAGTACGCCACACACGAGATCATGACGGCAATGACGTTCATGGCGGTACCCGACGTATTGAGGTCGTGCTCATCGCGCCAGAACAGCACCATCAGATAGATCACGGCGCTCATGTTGCCAACCAGGCAAATGATGGCCGCGATATTAAAGCAGCCGGTAAAGAGCTGTTCCTCAAACATGGAGGCATCGGGGAACGCGGCAGTACGCACCAGCTGGGCGCACAGGTAAGTCACGAGCGACAAGATCAGGCCCATGCCCGTGCTCTGGAAGAAGAATCCCAGGTACGGTTTGGGCTCGTCGTCGTGCCCGTCGTACTCCAGGAAATAGTTCTTGACGAACGACACCATGCGCGAGGCAGCCAGCAGCACAAGCGGCATGGCGCACATGGGAAACACCACCAGGTGCGCAGAGCCGAGCGCCGTCCCCAGCACCGTCGCCATAATGCACGAGGCGATGCCCCATACGACGACCCAGTACTGGCGATGAACGAACCAGCTGAGCACGTTCGTCGAGTCGTCCGATGCGCTGTCGCCCGAGCCGACACCGGCGATCTGCAGGTCCTCCTGATGCTCCTCAGCGATAACGTCCATGGCGTCGTCGAAGGTTACGATACCCAGGATATGACGGTTCTCATCGCAGACAGGGATGGCAACCAGGTCGTACTTGGTCATCTCGTCCGTCACGTCTTCCTGGTCCTCGTCGGGCGACACATAGACCAGGTCGCGATAGGCAAGCTGCCCCAGTGTGGCGTCGCGGTCGGCCACGATCAGCGTGCGCAGCGAAAGCACGCCCGTCAGCATGCCGCTCGGGTCCTCGGTGTAGACGTAGTAGACGCTCTCGAAGTCCTCGTCGAGTTTGCGGATTGCCTCGATGGCATCGCCGACCGTCGCCGTAGCAGGCAGGGCGACAAACTCCGAGGTCATGATACGGCCGGCGGTGTTGTCCTCGTAGCCCAGCAGGTTGCGAATCGCTTTCTCCTCCTTGACGCCCATCAGGCGCAGGAGCTTCTCGGCCTTCTCGTAATCGAGCTCGTCAATCAGGTCGGCGGCGTCGTCCGGGTCCATCATGGCCAGCATCGACGATGCGTCGGTGTCGGACATGCCCTCGAGCATCTCGGTCATGAGCTCGTCGTCATCGAACTCAGAGATGGCCTCGGCGGCCTGGGCGGTATCGAGCTGCGCGAACACCTGCGCACGCAGGCGCGGGTCGAGCTGCTCGATAATGTCGGCAATGTCGGCGGGGTGCAGCTCGCCAAGCGTCTTGTGCGACACCGAGAGCTGGATGTTCTTGGTCGAGCGGTCGAGCAAGTCCATGTAGGACCAGGCGATAATGTCCTCGCTGAGCGGCTTGCCCAGGTGCTTCATAAAGCCCTCGACGACATGCTCGAGCGCAGGGCTGATCGCGCGTAGCAGGCCGCGGGCGCCGACCTCGGCACCCAGCAGGCGCAGCTGGTTTTCGCCCGACATGGAAAACTTGATGTCGTTTACGCGCACGACCTTCATGCCCTGCGTGTCGACAATCTGCTTGTTGAGCACGTCGCGGGCAAGCAAGAGTTCGGTCGGCTGCAGGTACGAAAAACGGATTTCGGTGGCCGACGTTTTAAGGTGTACACCCGTCTCGTCGATACGGTCGACCCATTTGCGCCAGCTGATCATAAACGGCGTCTTGCCGGGGCCGCGGAACGCGAGCGACGTCACGTGCGGAAAAACTTCGCCGGTAGCAATGCCAAAATCGTTGACCACGCCGAGCTTTTCGCCGTCGACGTCCAAGACCGGCAATTTGAGCATCTCACTCAGATAATTCAATGGTGCTCCCCATCATTATTCCTCCGGACGCGGCCGCGCGTGCGGCGTCCGGGGGCTTCTGGATATGTATACGCATGCGCGGGCGGCACGCCGCTCGACGCTTACACCCCGTGCATGCGCAAAAAGCACCTGCATGGGGTCATCGACTGTATGGTCGAGGTTTGGATTTCACCTGTAACCTTTCTCTTGACCCTTATTAACCGCAGTAACTATAGCATCAGCATCGCCCTGCGGCATCGAATTTATGCGCTGCACATTGCAGGCATACCAAACGCTGACGTATCCGTGACATAGCCATTGGGGACGTTCTTAAACGACTACCCAATGACTACTCTGTGGTGTCATCGTCCTCGGCAAGTTGGGGGAACACGGCGTCCTTGGGCATGGTGACCTTCGTCAGCGAGGTGAGCTTTTTGCTCAGCGACGTGTCCGTCTTAACCAGGTCGCTGAGCGTCACGATCTTGTAGCCGTCGGCAATGAGGCCGTCGATAATCTGCGGCAGCGCCTCGAGCGTCTGCTCGGCGCATTCGTCTCTATCGGTGAGCAGCACGATACTGCCCGGCGTCACCGAATCGAGCACCGTCGAGACCTGCTCGTCGGCACCGTTGAGCAGCCAGTCGCCCGAGTCAATATTCCACGAGACCACGGCGGAGACCAGGTCCATCGCATCAATCCAGTTTTGCTCGTCAAAGGCAGCGTAGGGAGCACGCAGCAGCATCGTCTTCACGCCGGTCGCCGACTTAATCGCATCGGTGCCTTTCGTGATCTGCTCGCGTACCGCCTCACGGTCCTGACCCTTGAGCGAATCGTCGCTGTAGCTGTTGGATCCGATTTCGCACCCGGCATCGACAATCGCCTTGGCCGTGGCGGACGAGGCCTCGACCGCATCGCCCGAAAGGAAGAACGTCGCGGTGACGCCCTTTTCCTTGAGTACCTGCAAAATCTGCTTGGTCGCGCCGCTCGGACCCTCGTCAAACGTCAGTGCCACGTACTTTTTGTTGCCCTTGGGCGCCACGCTGGCGCACGCAACAACACAATCGGTGGCGGGCACAACCTCGCCGCGGTCCTGCGTCTTGCCCGACTGCTCACCAACCCACACCTCGGATCGGCCCTGGACACCCCATGTCTGCACATACTCGATAGCGCCCGTGCCCTCGACCTTGAGCTTGGGCTCGATAACCGTAGCCTGAACCTCGTGCTTCTCGTAGGTGTTACGACCATCCTTGACCGTCACCTTCTCGCCGCCCTCAAGTTCGCGACTATCCCATTTGCCTTGCTTCACGCGCTTGCCGTCGACCTTCACCGACAGCTTTTCGCCGCCATGGCGCTTGAGCACGCTGTCGTCGACGGCCAGCAGATCGCCGGCGTCGTACGTTTCGGTCAGGCTTTGATCGTCGATAAGATTCTGCAACGTAGAGCCCACGCGCACCGCGGTCTTTTGCCCGTTGAGCTCCACGTCTACGCTGCGGTTGACGTAGCCCACGACGGCAGCGATAAACAGCACGAGCGCGCAACCCACGGCGATAAGCGCATAGGGCAGACGGGACGGTCGGCGCGGCGAGCGCCCGTTGCCGATGCGCGCGCTGCGATCGCTAAACCCACGGCTATGGTTGAGGTACATCGCACCGGGCTTACGGCGACGTCGACGCTGACCGCTGGGCAGTTGCCCCAGGTCGCGGCGCGCCGTCGGACGCGCACCCGAGCGCCCGTTTAAGTTAGATTCGTTTTGGCGCATGTGCCCTCCCCCATAAACACAGCGAGCCGGAGCAACATGTCTCCGGCTCGCCTCCCATCATTTGGTACGTCGCTATTTGCTAGCTTTTGACGAGCCCCCGCTCGCCTTTTGATATTCGTCCTTAAAGGCCTTGAACATACCGCGCGTCTTGCCGAGTTGCTTGCCCAGTGCGCGGCTGCCTTTGTCCACGACGACCGATCCCTTGTCATCGAGCACCTTGGCGCCCTTCTTGACCTTATCGCCCACCACGACACTGGCCTCGGCAGCCTTGGCGGCGGCGCCGCCCGAATATCCGAGCGACTTGACCTCGTCCGAGACGACCATCGCGCCGTCCGCATAACCGCGCAGCATCGTCGGCGGCACCTGCGTGTCGCCCACCAGCACGCTCGAAGCGGCACCGGCGGTCACGTAGAACATCTGCACAATACCCGAGCGCGGCTTGAACTCAACGTCCGAGCAGTAGCCCACGACATCGCCCGATTCCGTGCGCACGTCCATGCCAACCCAGATGATGCAATCGTCTAGGTTGATATCGAGGCGCTTGGCCGCGGCGGCATCGTAGGTGCCCTTGACGTCGTCGACCGCGACAGCACCCTCATAGACGCCGATGGCATCGAGCGCCACAAAGCGGTCGGGACGCTCGATCATACCCGCGATATCGGACTGGCGGACCATAAAGCCCACCACGCGCGTGCCGCCCGGGGTAAAGACGGGAAAGTGAATCTTGCCGAGCTTTTTAGGGCTGCGCGGCGTGCCGTCCTTTTTGGTGCGCTTGTCTTCGGGAGGCTTACGATAAACCTTGACGCCGACAAAATCCCCTGCGCGCATTATGCCTCGGTCGAGGGCTCCGTGGCCTCGGTGTCGGCCTCGGCGACGTTCTCGACCACGACGTCGGCAGCGGGCGTCACGTTGCCGCCCGAGATGGCATCGTTGAGCTGCTCGCGAAGCTGGTCCATGCGCTCGCGGGCCAGGTCGACCTTGGCGCGCAGGTCATCGGTCTTGGCGTCGACCATCGGGCCAAAGTCATTCACCGCAGCACGGGCCTCCTCGGCGCTGTGCTCGTAGGTGTCGCGCATATTGTCCCAGGCGTCGTTGGCGATATCGGCAGCCATGGCGCGGGTCTCGGCGCCCGAGCGCGGGGCCAGAGCAACACCGATAATAGCGCCGGCAGCGGCACCAAAAAGTGCGCCGGAGACAAAGCTGAAAGTCTTACCCATGATCATTCCTCTCCTGCGGGCACGTCGGTGCCCACCGTTTGAATGCTGTCCATTATACCCGCAGCGCATCACTTGCCGCTCCGCTCATCTGCGTACGGCAAAGGCGCAGGTACGTGATGGTGATAAACGCGTAGGCCTACTCCTGAGGCATAGCCGGCATGGCCACCGTGGCACCCGGGTCCTCGCCGGCGCCGTCCACGAGTGGCAGGCCGCCCTCATGCGCAGGTCCTGCCGGAACCGTCGCCGCACCGCCAAAGACGGCAGCGGAGGCCTCGTGGTTCTCGGCAACCGCGCCCTCGGTATCAATCGCCACCTGGGGCTCGTCGTCAAAGTTGGGGACGCCCTGGGGCTCGGTGGGAACGGGCTCGGCGGTCGCATCGGCAACGGGCTCGGCGTCGACCGGCACATCGCCCTCGTCAGCGCCCTCGTCCTCGGCAGCATCTTCGCCGTTCGCAGCAGCGACGGCCTCGTGAGGATCCTTGCCCTCGGCCTCGGCGCGCATGCCCAGCACCAGGTTGCGCAGGCCCGCGACCGTGCCTTCCACGTCGGGGGCAGGCTGGTCGGCGTGCAGGTACGCCCAGTCCATCATAAAGGTGGCCGACGACAGCGCACCGATGGCCAGTGCGTCGTCGGGACACGAAAGCTCGACCTCAAAGACACGCTCGTCATGCTCGCTTACGCGCGTGCGGCCGCACGAGATGCTACCGGCAAGACCGGTCTCGTTCATGAGCTCGACCGTCACGTGCTCCAGCAGGTGGCAGAGCTCGGTCTGACCCATGCAGTCCTGGAACTCGCGGCCGGAATCGCCCAGGCACAGGTGCTTGGCAATCGCCGGTACCAGGTAGTACACGCGCGCCGTGGCCTCGATGTCCTCCGAGGTCATGAGCGGCATGCCGGGGTTCACCAGCACATGCGCACAGATCTTGTCCTCGCTGACGGTGACCTTAAGGATGTTGAACAGGCCTGCCATAACTCTCCCCTACTCTTCCTTGTCCTACTCGTCGCCATCGTGCGGATCCACAGAGCCCGCACCCGACGCCGCCGGCTTCTCTGCCGAAGACTTGGAATCCTTCTTATCGGTTTCGGCCGGAGCGATCACGCGAATGAGCGAGATGCGCTGGCCACGCATCGACTGCACTTTAAACTTGTACCCCGCGACCTCAAACACCTCTCCGATGTCGGGCACCGAGTCGCAAAGCTCCAAAATCCAGCCGGCGATGGTCTCATAATCATCGCTTTCCTCGAGCGGCCAACCAAGCTCAATCGCGTCATCGCACGAAAAACGCCCATCGACGAGCCACTCGCGGCGCGAAAGGCGCGTGAGGTACTTGTTGTCGGGGTCGAACTCGTCCTCGATCTCGCCCACGATCTCCTCGACGATGTCCTCGATGGTGATGATGCCGGCCGTGCCGCCGTACTCGTCCACGACGACCACAATCTGGTCGTGCGAAGTCTGCATCTCGGACAGCAGCGGCAGGATGTCCTTGGTGTCGGGCACAAAGGTGGCATCGCGCAAAAAGCCAGCGATGGGCTGGTCGCCCTTGCCGTCGAGCGCGGGCTGGATCAGGTCCTTGATGTGCGCGATGCCCGCGACGTTGTCGGGATCCTCGTGATAGACGGGGATGCGGCTGAAGCCGGTCTGGCGCATGGTGGACAACACGTCGGCGACCGTCTCGTCGTCCTCACACATGGTGGTGTCCACGCGCGGCACCATGACCTCGCGGGCAACGGTGTCGCCCAGGTCAAAGATCTCGTGGATCATGCGCTTTTCCTCGTCGAGCAGGTCGTCCTGCTCCGAGACCATGTACTTGATTTCTTCCTCCGAGACGTTCTGGCGGTCATCGGCGCTCTTGATGCGCAGGATGCGGGCCAGGCCGTCGGAGCAGGCACCGGTCAGCCACACGAGCGGGCGGGCGATCTTTTGGAACACGGAGAGCGGTCCCACGACCTGTTTGGATACGCCCTCGGCGTTAGCAAGGCCGATGCGCTTGGGCACGAGCTCGCCGATCACGATGGACACAAAGGCGACCGCGACGGTGATGATGACCGGCGCCAGGCCGCGCGCGATGGCGGAAAGCGGCGCGATGCCAAAGCTCATGAGCCATGTGGCGAGCGGGTCGGACAGGCTCGTCGAGGCGACGGCGGACGAGGCGAAGCCCACGAGCGTGATGGCGACCTGAATGGTGGCGAGCAGCTGGTCGGAATCGGCGGCAAGCTGGACGGCGCGCTCGGCGCGCTTATCGCCCTCCTCGGCATCGTGTTCCAACACGGCGCGCTTAGCCGTGGTGAGAGCCATCTCGGACATGGAGAAGTAGCCGTTGATAAGCGTTAAAACGAGCGTGGTAATAAGGGAGATGGTTATGTCCATCGGGAGTTTCTCGAACCTCCAAGATTCGGGACGTTGGGTAGTAAGCGTAGGTGACGGATAGGGCAATTGCGCCGGTTGCCCGTGCGAGCGGGGCCGTGGGCGCGGTCGCTAGATTACGAAGAGGATCACCGCCATGAACTGGAAGATGCTGCCGGCGAGCACCCACAAGTGGAAAACACTGTGCAGATAGCGCACGTTTTTGGCGATATAGAACGGCACGCCCACGGTATAGCACACGCCGCCAACGGCGAGCAGGGCAAGCGCCACGGGGTTGAGCAGCGACACGAGCTCGGGCAGCTTAAAGACGACGAGCCAGCCCATCAGCAGGTAGACCAGGCCGCTTACCCAGTGCGGCTGACGCTCGCGCAAAAAGCACTCGAGTGCGATGCCGATGATGGCGATGGCCCACACGGCAAAGAACAGCGCAGGGCCGCCGTCGTTTGCGAGCGTGATGAGGCAAAACGGGGTATAGCTGCCGGCTATGAGCAGGTAAATGCAGCTGTGGTCGATGATGCGAAACACGCGCTTGGCGCGAGCGGGCTGAATCGCGTGATAGAGCGTGGAGGCCAAGTATTCGAGGATGATACTGACACCATAGACAATCGCCGCGGCCATGTGGGCCGGGCCTCCGCCGCGCAGGGCAGCGAATACGATCAGGAGCACCAGGCCCGCGATACCCAGCAGGCAGCCGACACCATGGGTGACGGAGTTCATGATCTCCTCGCCCACCGTGTAGTGTGGAACGGCCGCGGTCTTGGGTCGCGGCTTGGAACTGTCGCTCGAATCGGACATGCCGGTTACATCCTCCAACGTAAAGAGTTCTCAACACTATATCAAAGCGTCTGGGTGCGTGCGAAATTTGCACCATACGTGACCCTTTGTTTACCCATTCTTTGCCTGTTGACGCATCAACGGCGAACGTCCATAATGCGCTTGCATTAAATGTTGATGCATTAACATCTTATAGGAGAATACCGCATGGCTCAAAACGCACATTCCCATCGAAAGCTCAAGATAGCCGGCATCGTTGCACTGGTGCTCGTTGTCGCGCTGCTCGGATTTGCCGGCAACTTTCTGTTTGACTTCGCGCTGAATCCCCGCGCTCCATACACCATGAAGATGATGCAGGACGGCAAGGACGGCAAGGAAAGTGAGCAGCCGGATGCCGAGGGAACCGAGGCACGGGCATGGTTTAAAGAGAACCGCGAGAGCAGTAGCCTCACCGCAGATGACGGAACCGAACTTGCCGCTTGGTATTTTGCCGCCCCAGAGAGCACGCACAATTACGCTATCTGCCTACACGGATACACCGATGAGCCCATCGGTATGGCCCGATACGCCAAACGATTCCATGACCGCGGCATGAACGTGCTCGCACCTGCCGCCCGTGCCCACGAGCGCTCCGGCGGCGACTATATCGGCATGGGCTGGCCCGAGCGGCTCGATGTCGTCGCATGGATCGAGCGAATCGTTCAGGCTGACCCCGAGGCGCGCATCCTGGTCTTTGGCGAGTCGATGGGCGCGGCGACTGCCATGAATGTAGCGGGGGAATCTGTGCCCGCAAATGTGAAATGCATTATCGAGGACTGCGGTTATACAAGCGTTTGGGACGAGTTTTCTCTGCAGCTCAAGGACGTGTTCGGCCTGCCCAGCTTTCCCTTGCTCGATGTAGCAAACTTGGTGTGCAACGTGCGCGCAGGCTACGACTTTCATACGGCGAGCAGCGTGGATCAACTCAAACACGCGACGGTTCCCATGCTTTTTATCCACGGCGACCAAGACACCTTTGTACCGTACAGTATGCTCGACCAAAACTACGAGGCGTGCGCCAGCAAGGTCAAGCAAAAGCTCACCATCCATGGCGCCACCCACGCCAAGAGCGCGCAAGTTAACCCCGAGCTCTACTGGAACACGGTCGACGACTTCCTCGGAAAGAATTTTTAGGCAAAAAGCAACGTCCGGGGCTTTATCTGGCCCCCTATTTTCGGAAGTATGCGGCAAAATCTGGAACTGCCGACCAGACCGCAGTTTTATCAACAATTTATCAGGGGTTTTGTTGCCAAAAAACGTCGTGTGCTCGGCGGTCTCGAAATTTGCCGCATACTTCCGAAAAGCCGCCCGTGGGCGCTGTGCTCGCGGGCGGTTTTTGCTTGAATTACGCCACGAATGCGCTTGTTTTGTCCAATAGCTAGGCGCTATTTGACCTCGATGAGCTCGTACTTGCTCGTGCCCAGGCCGATCTTCTCGGCATGCGCGATGCACGCGCGCCAGTCGGTGTCGGGATGCGTGATGCAGAAGGGATCCTTGGCCTGCTCACCCTCCAGATGCTCGTGGTTGTGCTCCATCTTGGCGGCGCTGTCGGTAAGCTCGGTGTTGGGCAGCGGCTCGGATGCCATGACGGCATCGGCACAGGCCTGGTCGATGGCGACTGGATCGAAACTCGCGAACATGCCAATGTCGTTGACGATGGGCGTGTCGTTTTCGGGATGGCAATCGCAGTTGGGGCTGATATCCATAGCCAGCGAAATATGGAAGCTGGGGCGATCCTGGACAACGGCCTTCGTATACTCGGCGATCTTGTAGTTGAGTACGTCGGCCGCGGCGTCATAGTCGGGCTTGATGCAGTCCTGGTTGCACGCCGCAATGCAGCGTCCGCAGCCCACGCAGCGATCGTGGTCGATGGCAGCCACGTGAACCGTGCGGGTACTGCCGTTGGCAAGCTCGCGCTCACGCGTACCGTCAAACGTGATGGCGCTGTGCGCGCAAATCTTCTCGCAGGCACGGCAACCTACGCAGTTGGTAGTATCGACGCTCGGCTTGCCGGCGGCATGCTGCTCCATCTTGCCGGCACGGCTGCCGCCTCCCATGCCCAGGTTCTTCATGGCGCCGCCAAAACCGGCCTGCTCATGACCCTTAAAGTGCGTGAGGCTGATCACGATGTCGGCATCCATGAGTGCCTGACCAATCTTTGCCTCGCGCACGTACTCGCCGCCCTCGACCGGAACGAGTGCCTCGTCGGTGCCCTTGAGGCCGTCTGCGATGATGATCTGGCAGCCCGTGGCATACGGGGTAAAGCCGTTCTGGTAGGCGGTATCGATGTGCTCGAGCGCGTTTTTGCGGCTACCGACATAGAGCGTGTTGCAGTCGGTGAGGAAGGGCTTGCCGCCCAGCTCCTTGACGACATCCGCGACGGCGCGGGCGTAGTTGGGGCGCAAAAAGCTCAGATTGCCCAGCTCGCCAAAGTGAATCTTGATGGCGACGAACTTGTTCTCAAAGTCGATCTGCTCGATACCGGCGCGGCGAATGAGGCGCTTGAGTTTGTCGAGCTGGCTCTCGCGAGCATGCGTGCGCAGGTTGGTGAAGTACACCTTAGCGGGTGCTGCGGGTGCAGTTGCGGTCATAGATCTATCCCCTCGGTCTATATGGCGTTACAGACATAGAGGATGGTACCCGTTGAAGTAGGGTCGAAGTCAAGCGCAACACCGAGTCGTTAGGCACTCATTGGGGACAGACTTAAATTGAACTGCGTCCCGAATCTTGGCCTTCTTTATTAGAAGCGAACACTAGGACGCTT
>UQNC01000018.1 GCA_900542175.1 uncultured Collinsella sp.
CCTATGTGCGGCGTAGGCCGCTTATTAGCCCGTCCAAGAATTGGGGCGCAGTTCAGTGCGCAGCGGGGGTTCTTTCATGTCCGAGGACGCGCCGAAAGGGAAGGTCGCCCTCGGGCCGGACAGCTAAGACAGCTTACGCGACGGTGTAAACCCAGTTGTGCTTATCCTCGACAGCACCGGACTGGATACCAGTCAGGGTCTCGCGGAGCTTCTTCATCACGGGGCCGATCTCGGTGTAGCCAGCCGGGAAGGTCACGGTCTCGTCGGCACCGTAAACCTTGTTGTCAATCTCGCCGACCGGGGAGATGACGGCAGCGGTGCCGCACAGGCCGCACTCGACAAAGGTACCGGCCTTGACCTCGGCCCACTCGACGGGACGCTGGTCAACGGTCATGCCCAGGTCCTGAGCAACCTGAACGAGCGAGCGACGGGTGATGGAGGGCAGGATGGAGTCAGTGTGCGACTGCGGAACGACAAGCGTGCCGTCCTCCTTCACGAACAGGACGTTAGCGCCACCGGTCTCCTCGACATAAGTGCGGGACTCGGAGTCGAGATACAGGTTCTCGGCATAGCCCTCGCGATGGGCCTCCATCGTGGGCTTGAGGGACATGGCGTAGTTGAGGCCGGCCTTGATGTTGCCGGTGCCGTGCGGTGCCGCACGGTCATACTCGGAAACGCGCAGCTTGACGGGCTTAAGGCCACCCTTAAAGTACGGACCGACCGGGGTCACGAGAATGCGGAACGTGTACTCAGGAGCGGGAGCCACGCCGATCACGTCACCGGAGCCGATCATAAACGGACGCACGTACAGGGTCGCGCCGGAACCGAAGGGCGGAACCCAGGCGGCGTTGGCAGAAACGACCTGCTTGACGGCCTCAACGAACTTGTCCTTGGGGAACGGGGGCATCTCGAGGCGCTGCGCAGAGTTGTACATACGCTCGGCGTTCATGTCGGGACGGAAGCAAACGATGCTGCCGTCCTCGGCGGTGTAGGCCTTCAGGCCCTCAAAGACCTCCTGGCAGTAATGGAAGATGCCACCGCACTCGGAGACATGCAGGGTGTGGTCGGTAGTCAGACCGCCCTCGTCCCACTCGCCATCCTTCCAATGAGCCTCGTAGCTGTAATCGGTCTTCATGTAGCCAAAGCCGAGGCTACCCCAATCGATATCCTTCTTCTCGACAGTCATATGTCGCTCCTTACATACACAGTTGCATACTCGCGAACTCGCACGCAAGGACCGAGGCCGACCGCGTCGCAACGTCGCACGCCCGGAGCGTAGAGCCGGACGGGACACGCGAACGGCATCAAAGCCGATGGCACGTCGATTCGCATGCACGAGATTGTACTCCGCACGCGCGTCGGATAAAACGTTTTTCTTTAACTAACTAAAGTATTTTCATTTGACCGAAGCTGAAGAGGCCCGCCACCGTAAACGGTGACGGGCCTCAACTGCACGGTTTGCGCGCTGGCTCGAGCTACGCGTTCTTTTTGCCCAGCTTAGCCTTAACCAGACCGACCACGGTCGGGATGATCGACACGGCAACAATGCCCACGATCAGCAGCTCAAAGTGCTCCTGCACAAAGGGGATGCCGCCAAAGAAGTAGCCCAACAATGTAAAGAGCGTTGACCAGGTAATGCCGCCCAGCACGTTAAAGATAACGAAGTTACGCCAGTGCATGCCGCCCATACCGGCGATAAAGGGCACAAAGGTGCGAATAAACGGGAAGAAGCGGCCCAGGAAGATGGCCAGGTGGCCCCACTTGTCCAAGAAGTCCTCGGACTTTTTGATGCGCTCGGGCGTCATGGCCTTGACCTTGCCCGAAGCGATGATCTTTTTGCCAAAGAAGTGGCCGATCATAAAGTTGCACTGATCACCCAAAATGGCAGCCGCCCATGCGACGGCCAGAAGCGCCACGATGTTAAAGCCACCGTTGTGGGCAAAGAAACCCGAAGCAAACAGCAGCGAATCGCCAGGAAGGAACGGGAAGAACACCACGCCTGTCTCGATAAAGATGATCAGGAACACGCAGCCGTAGGCCATAAGCGGGCCGGCGGCGATCCAGCTGGCAATCGCGGTGCGCGGGTCTTTGAGCAGCTCGGCGATAAAATTGATGAAACCCATGAAGTAAAACCTCTCAGTTGTGGGCGCGGATACGTCCAAGTTGACCAGTATACGGTTGCGGCGCCCCCTCGTGCGCAACCCCACAAAAGCATGACCCCATTACCAGCAAGTTTGCATAACTGACACCTGTTGCGCAATGCCGCCAAGATTGTCCTTCCTAATCCCTAGCGAATCGCTATACTTTATTGAATCGCATTGCCATGGCGCTAAGGGAGGGCGGCCGGTGAGCTTTATCAATACCATTCGCGAGGACATCAAGACCGTCCAAGCGCAGGATCCCGCCGCGCAAAACGGTCTAGTCATCTTCCTTTCCTATCCTGGCCTGCACGCCAAGTGGAACCACGTGCCCGAGCACTGGCTCTGGGAGCACGGTCATCGCTCGCTCGCCCGCGTGCTCTCGCAAATCACCCGCCACATCACCGGCGTCGAGATTCATCCCGCCGCACAGATCGGCAAGCACTTCTTTATCGACCATGCCATGGGCGTCGTCATCGGCGAGACCACCATCGTGGGCGACAACTGCGTGCTCTACCAGGGCGTCACGCTCGGCGGTACCGGCAACGAGACCGGCAAACGCCACCCCACCCTGGGCAACAACGTCACCGTGGGCACAGGCGCCAAGGTGCTCGGCAACATCCGCATCGGCAACAACGTCAAAATCGGCGGCAACTCGGTTGTCGTCAAGGACGTGCCCGACAACTGCACCGTCGTGGGCGTGCCAGGACGCATCATCAAGCGCAACGGCTGCCGTGTGTTCGAGGAGAGTTTCGACGCCAAGCAGCATCGCGAGTACATGCCCGATGACGCCGCCGAGCAGAGTGCCCTCAACCGCCAGGGCATCACCGAGAATGCCCGCCGCGTCAAAGAACTCGAGCGAGAGGTGGCCGAGCTCAAGGCCCTCGTCGCCAAGCTCATGGACGAACGTTAGGAACGCAAGCGGCACAAAACAATATCGGCACCGACGCAAAAGGCGCGCCAGGGAATCAATCCCCGGCGCGCCATTCCTTTTGATGTGACATGCGGGACTGTCCCTTTGTCACATTATGCGAACTGACTCAGATAGAGGTCGGCGTAAGCACCCTCGGCAGCCAGCAGTTCCTTATGCGTGCCTTGCTCGATAATGTTGCCGTGATCCATGACCAAGATCAGGTCGGCGTCCACGATCGTCGACAGGCGATGCGCGATCACAAAGCTCGTGCGCCCGCGCATGAGCGCGTCCATGGCGCGGCCGATAGCAAGCTCGGTGCGCGTGTCCACACTTGAGGTCGCCTCGTCCAGGATGAGAATCGCCGGGTTGTTGAGCAGCACGCGTGCGATGGTCAGCAGCTGACGCTGGCCCTGGCTGATGCTTTCGGCATCGTTGGCTACGCGCGTGTCGTAGCCCTGAGGCATGGTGCGCACAAAGAAGTCGACCTGGGCGGCGCGAGCGGCCGCAACAATCTCCTCGCGCGTTGCCTCGGGGCAGCCGTAGGCGATGTTCTCGGCAATCGTGCCGTCGAACAGCCAGGCGTCCTGTAGCACCATGCCAAACTGCTGTCGCAGCTCGCCGCGATCCATGCGGCTCGTATCCACGCCGTCGAGCGTAATACGCCCGCCGTCAATCTCGTAGAAGCGCATGAGCAGGTTGATGAGCGTCGTCTTGCCTGCGCCCGTGGTTCCCACCACGGCAATCTTCTGGCCCGGCTCGGCGGTAAACGACACGTCGCGCATGAGCGGCTTGTCGGGCGCATAGCCAAAGCGCACGTGCTCAAAAGCGACGCGGCCCTCAATGCGACCCGGCAGCTTGGCGGCCTCGTCCGGCAGCGGATCGGCCTCTATCTCGGGCTCATCAAGCAGGTCGAAAACGCGCTCCGCACTCGCCAGCGCGCTCTGCAGCGAGTTAAAAGTGAACGACAGCTGCGTCATGGGTTCGGACGCCTCGTAGATAAACTGGAAGAACGCCTGGAACACGCCGACGGTCATGTGACCGGCGACCAGCATGCTGCAGCCCACGAGCGCAATCACAATCTGCGCCAGGCGACCAATAAAGCGAACCGCGGGTCCGACGGCGTTGATCATAAAGTCGGCCTTGGTGCTCACGCGCGCCAGCTCGCCCGAGGCCTCGTGCACCTCGGCAGAGCTCTGGTGCTCGCGGTTGAATGCGCGAATCACCAAACGGCCCGAATAGCCTTCCTCGACCGCGCTCGTGATTTTGGACACCCACTCCTGACGCTCGCCCGTCACATCATGCGTACGGCGCGAAACCACCTTGGTCACCAGCAGCGACAACGCCGTAAAGAACAAAAAGACTAGCGTAAGCGGCACGCTAAACACGAACATCACGCCCACGGCGCCCACCACGGTGCCGATCGACACAAGCAGCTGCAGCAATCCGCGCTGCATGCTCTCGGACATCTTGTCCAAGTCGTTGGTCGCACGGCTGACGACCTCACCGGGACGATGCGCGTCAAAGAAGGCAAGCGGCAGACGGTTGAGCTTTTGTGCGATGCGGTTGCGTAGACGCAGGTTGAGGCGTTCGGCCACGCTCGACATCAAAAAGCTCTGGAGCGCATAGAACGAGGCAGCGGCAGTCCAGATCATAAAGTAGACGAAGATGGTCTTGCCGCAGTTCTCCCAGGTGATGTTGAAGGTGGTTCCGTTGGCAAACGCCACCTGAATGTGGCCCCACAGCTCATCGATCACGCGGGCGCTATATGCCGGTGCAGCGGTGTTAAAGATAACATAGAACACAATGCTCGCAAACACGATGTAGAAGCGCCAATGGTCGCCGACGGCCTCGCTCCACAGGCGGCGCACCGTCGCCCAGGTATCCCGGGGCGTCTCACCCTCTTTTTCGTCGTCCACGTCGCGCATACGCTCTGCCTCGGCGCGGGCACGCTCGTCCTCGGCACGCTCGTTTTCCTCGTAGAGCGCTTGGCGGCGAGCCTCGCGCTCGACTGCAGCCTTGGCGGCGTCATCCAGCTCGGTCGACGTGACAGCCGTTTCCTCGACCAGCCCCGCGGCAACGGCGTCATCAACGCCGCCCTGCTTCTCGAGCTCCTCGGTCATGCTACTCACCTCCCTTCATCTGCGATTCCGCGATGGCGCGGTACACCTCGCAGGTTTCCATAAGCTCGCCATGCGTGCCCAGGCCCACGACCTCGCCATCCTTGAGCACGACAATCTGGTCGGCGTGCAGAATCGTCGAGATGCGCTGCGCGATGATGAGCACCGCGGCGTCGCGCGTCTCGTCCTGCAGCGCATGGCGCAGGGCCGCATCGGTCTTAAAGTCCAGGGCCGAAAAACTATCGTCGAAGATATATAGATCGGCATGCTTCATGAGCGCACGGGCGATGGCCAGACGTTGGCGCTGGCCGCCCGAAAAGTTCGTACCGCCCTGCACCACCGGGGTATCGAGCCCCTGCGGCTGATCGAGCACAAAGGTGCTCTGGGCAACCTGCAGCGCATGAAGCATGTCCGCCTCGGTCGCGTCTTCGTTGCCAAAGCGCAGGTTGCTTGCCACGGTGCCCGAGAACAGCCACGCCTTCTGCGGCACGTAGGCGATGCGCCCGCGAATCTCACCTTGCGAAAGCTCGCGCAAATCGACGCCGCTCAAGCGAATGGCACCCTTCGTGGCATCGTGGAAGCGCAACAGAAGCTTTGCCACCGTTGACTTGCCCGAGCCCGTCGAGCCCACAATCGCTGTCGTCTGACCGCGACGACAGGTAAAGTTCAGATCGCACAGCGTGTCCTCGTCGGCGTCGTCAAAGCGAAACGACATATGATCGAACACGGCAACCGCATCAGCCCCGTCCTTTGAGTCGGACGCGGCCGCATCAAGCGTACGCTGGCCATCGACGATGCTCGGCTCAATCTCCAGCACTTGCTGTGCACGGCTTAGACATGCCGCGGCGCGTGGCAGCGTTAGCACCACCATCTGCGCCATCATCACAAAGAACAGGATCAGAAGCGCGTACTCCAGCACCGCCGAGATGCTCGCGATCTGCATGGCGTGGGCGCCCACGCGGTTGCCGCCAACCCACAGCACCGCTACCTCGGCGATGTTCATCAAAAAGAAGCTTGAGCTGTCGAGGCCCACAAACAGGTGGTTGACTTTGATGGCGTTGGCGGCGTAGTCGCTGAACACCTCGTCCAGGCGCCGCTCCTCGTGACGCTCCTTGTTAAACGCACGGATGACGCGCACGCCCACGATGTTTTCGCGCAGCACCACGTTCATGCGGTCGATAAAGCTCTGCAAGCGCATAAAGATCGGAGCCGCGTTGGCAACCGTAAAGACCGCCGCCACCAGCACAATCGCAACCACGACGCCCAGCAGCGTGCCCATGGCGGGATCGATAAACCAGGCGAAGATGATGCCCGCCACGGCCAAAAACGGCACCGGCAGCACCAGTTGAATCGTCTGCAGAATCGCCTGCTGGATCACGTTGATGTCGTTGAGCGAGCGCGTGATCATCGATCCGGTGCCAAAGCGCTCAAAGTCGCTGGCCGCGAGCTCGAGCGACTTGTCGTACACGGCATTGCGGATATCGCAGGCCACGTTGGCGGCCAAGCGCGCCGAAAGATAGCAGCCCAGCACCGCGCCGCCGCTGGCCATGCCGGTCGCGATAAGCATGTAGAGGCCATTGCGCAAAATGTAGTCGACATCACCCGTGGTGATACCGGTGTTGACCATGTTCGCCAGCATCGTGGGAACCAACAGCGTGCCGACGTTATCAACCAGCAGCACCAGCAGCGTCACTGCGATAAGCCCTCGATAGGGCTTCAGAAACCTCATTAACAGTCGCACGACTCCCCCTCACCTTGATTCTCGGCTTGGCTCTCGGCAGCGATATGCTGCTTAAATGCCTCGCACTCCTCACCGAGCACCTGAGAGAATTTTCCGATCAAGCGCATAATCTCGCGCTGCTCACACGGCTCAAGCGCGCCAAAGGCTCGCTGCTCGGCCTTGAGTGCCGGCAGCGCATAACGCTCGGCAAATCGCCTGCCCTCTTCGGTCAGGCTCACAACCTTGTTCTTACGACTGCCTTCGGCAAACTCCAACGTTGCGAAGCCCCGCGCCGTCAAGGTTTTAATGGCCGAGTTGATGGTCTGCTTGCTGTAGAACCATTCGCTTGTCAGACGGCTTACGGCAATACTGCCGCCCGCCGTGCTGGTATCGACGAGCATCCAGTAAGCGCAGTCCGAAAGGCCGCAGGCGCGCGAGAACTCCGAATAGATATGGTCGAGTCCATTGAGCAACCGGTCGAAGTCGACCAGCGTAACCGCACTATTCATCTATCCCACCATTCGATTGTCCGATTTTTGACCAATTTTATATCTCTAGATTAGTCCGAGTTTTGACTATCGTCAACAGGCTCTCCGCAAACGCGTGCACTTTTATGGCCTATCGGCAGAAAAAGACCGCCGGCGCGGGGGCGGCGCCAGCGGTCACGTGAAAATCGGGTTTTATTGCCTGTTAGGCAGCGACGGCCTCGTAGACCGTAGCGCCCGCAAAGCTGTCATGCAGGCTCTTGCCGCAAATCCAAGGCAGCTCAACAACCTCGCAGACCGTATTGACCAGCTCGGAGCAGTCAGTAAAGTGGCCCTTGTCGTTGAGGGCCTCGCAATCCTGAACACGCCAATAGCCATCGGTGTGCGTGATGTAGTACTCGTGATCGTCAATCGTCACAAAAGCGCGCGTCTTGGAACGCAGCAGCTTCAGAAATCCTTCGAAGTCGGTCTCGACGACATCTCCAGCCTGGAACATGATAGTTACCTCCTGGCCCGGCGCCACCACGGCGCATTGATAAACGTTGGTACTCCTTTAGTAAAACCTTTATCAGAGGTTATACGTTCGTCATTTAGGCAAGTGGTAAAAAACCGCAGGATAGACGGGATAAAACGTTTAACCATCCCATTTGTTTGTCACATTCTGAAGGTACTTTTATGCAAACCTACTTTCCCAATTGGAATCTATCCTTTTGGCCGGGCAATTGACCGTCTATCGTTTGAGCCCGACGGGTATGAACGGGGCATCTGCAACGCCACTACAAGGAGGCACCATGGAGACTATCGAAGCGCTCATTCACCGCCGCAGCTGCCGCAAATACAGTGATCGTCCCGTCGAGGCCGAAAAGCTCGCACGCATTATCGAGGCCGGCCAGTATGCACCCAGTGGCATGGGGCGCCAGCCGGTGACGTTTGTCGCCGTCACCGACCCCACGACCGTTGAGCGCCTCTCGCAGCTCAACGCACAGGTCATGGGCAGCAACAGCGACCCCTTCTATGGCGCCAAGACCGTTGTGGTGGTACTGGTCGACCGCAGCGTGCCCACGCACCTGGAAGACGGATCGCTCGCCATGGGCAACCTGCTCAACGCCGCCTATGCACTGGGTGTCGACTCATGCTGGATTCACCGCGCGCATGAGGTCTTTGACTCGCCCGAGGGCCTGGAGCTGCTGGCCAGCTGGGGCCTGCCCGCCGACGGCAGCCTGCGCGGCGTCGGTCACTGCATTCTGGGCTATGCCGAAGACACGCTACCCGAGCCCAAACCCCGCCGCGACAACGTGGTGTACGTTAGGTAATTAGTTCCGCCGTTCTAACGAACGGCGGACCCGCTCGCAACTTATCTTGCCGATGGAGTTGTCGTCGTTTCGTTCGTGTGGGTCGTTTCGGCGCCGTCGCCCTGTTCGTCCTCGTCCTTTTGAGCGTCGGCGATGGTGGAGGCCGCCGCGACGATGCCGCGCTGGGGTGCGACGCCCGTCTGGGTCTGAGCGCCCTCGACAACTTCTGTGCCTGCATGCGCGAGCTCGGGCGATTTAAACACCGCGTCCAAGTTGGCGCCACCGCCGGCGTAGCCAAGCGCAGCGAGTGCGATGACGATCACTGCAACGACGACCGCGATCGGCACATAACGATGCCAACCAGCAGGATTGAGCCCACTGCGGCGAGCCGCCCCGCGGCTGATGTAGCCGAGCGTGCCGTCGTGCTTGAGCTTTGAGCCCACCACGCGTTTGCGGCCCCACAGCGAGGACTCTGCCTGCATTGCCAAGCGGGCACCTGTCGAAGGATAGCCGTATTTAGTGCGCTTGAACGAGCCGTCAAACCCCGAGGCGTGTTTACCCCACGTCACCGATGTTGTGCGTCGGTTGACCGGCGCGGCACTCCGCCTTCTGCGGCTCGGTTTTGAAGTCTCAGCCATATGCCCTCGCACGCCGTAACCAAATCGAAACAATAACGCTTTGGACTGTAGCACACGCGTCGCGCGCGGTCACGGGCGCCTCGCTCAACGGTCATCGTCCTTCAGCAAGCGCCACAGCGTTGTACGGCTTATGCCCAGCACCTCCGCCGCACGGGTTCGGTTGCCGTGGAGATGATCTACAACCAGATGCGCGATATCTCGCTCGGTATCGGCCAGCGGTCGCAGGATATACAGGTCGCTTTCGAGTGTCGGGACGCCAAAGGTTGCGGCCTTAATCACGTCCTCTTGGGCTAGCACTTCCTCCGCCACAGCGCGATCCACCGTGCCCGCCCCCACCAATATATACAGTCGTTCCGAGACCTCGCGGAGCTGCAGATAATTGCGCGGCCAGCGGTAAGCATCGAGCGCCTTCGTCGCCGCGGCAGACAGCGTGGGCGCTGCCGTCCCAAATGCACCAGCGAGATATTCCAAATAGCGCGCAATCTTTTGCGACGTGGCTCCCTGCTCGACGATTGCCGGCGCCACGCTCACCGCACAGGCGAAGCGCTCGGTCACAAAGGCGGCTTGATCACTTTCGCTGCCGCCCGGCATGTCATTCGCCGTCAGCACCACATGGCAGCGCGTCGCCAACGCGGTGTCGGCCATCGTGGAAACGAGCTCGCGAAGGCGCTGGGGGCCAACCGCATTCCAGCCCGCAATGCAAAGTGTCAGTCCCGTTTGGAACAACGGCGATTCGGCGCTTTTGAGCACGTGGCGCCAACCGCGATCGGTAAGCTCATCGAGCGCAACGGCAACAAAGGGTTGATCGGCAAAAGGACCGTCCAGATAGAGGCGCTTGGCGATCTCGACCTGACCCGCTCCCAGCTCGCCCTCGAGCATAAGGGGCACGCCGCGCGCGTAGCTCTCGGCGACCGGCGCAGCTACCGAGGCCGCCCCCTCAACGATGCCGTACGCGCTCGATTCGTAGCGGGCCTCAACTTCGTCGGCGTTGAGCCACTCGATGCCCGCATGTGCCGCGGCGCCGCGCACCTCGCGGACCACGACGACCCAAAGGCCCCCGCCCTCTTTGTCGGTGGGGCGAACGGTCAGGCTCAGGCGCGTACCCGCACGCCCCATAACCAGACGCGCGCCGTCTCCTATACGGTCGAGGCGCTCAGCGACAAAAGCCGCCACATCCCGCTCAAGCGCCGCGTCATTCATGGTCGAAATCGCGACGTCCCCACGCGCATCGATTGCCAATGCCGAGGCCCCGGCAGCAGCCAGGGCCTCGGTCAAGATGTTCAGCTTGGCATCGCTATTCATGATTTGCCCCTGTCCGCGGCGACGTGCAGCCGCCGACGGTCGCACGACCGAGTGTTTCAAAATTGAACGATATTGCTCACCAAACACTATAGGGCAGAAAGCGCCGTCCTGCGAGTATAAGTGTTGCCCCGCATCGCCATCCTGGCGGGGCGATAAGAGCTCTTCGGGACTTATAAACCTGCGGACAAGCCATACCCGCAAGAGCTCCTATCGCTCCACCGCAGGCTTGCGCTCACCAGCAACCAGCAACCAGCACGCAAATAAGCTACTCCTCTACCAGATTCCCAGCACGTGCTGCATTCCCAAACTCATGCACGCAATGCCAATCCAGCAGCAAAAGCCCAGCGCGATGGGCTTGCCGCCCTTTTTGACCAGCTCGACGACATCGGTATTAAAGCCAATAGCCGCCATGGCCATCACGATAAAGAACTTCGACATCTCCTTGATGGGCGCCGTGATGGACACGGGAAGCTGAAGCACCGTGGTGATTACGCTCGCCAGCACAAAGAACAGCACAAACATGGGAAACGCGCGTTTAAGCGAGAACGTGCTTTTGGCGTCGCCGCCGGCCTTGCGCGCCAGATGCATCTGCCAGCATGCGAGGACCAACGTGATGGGAATAATGGCCAGCGTCCTGGTGAGCTTGACCACCGTGGCGCTCTCGAGCACATTGGCGCCGGGATGCATGCTGTCCCAAGCGCTCGCCGCAGCCGTTACGGACGAGGTGTCGTTGATGGCGGTGCCGGCAAACAGGCCAAAGCCCTCGTTGGTCAGCCCGAGCATACCACCGAGCGTCGGAAACACGAGCGCCGCGATAACGTTAAACAGGAAGATGACCGAAATAGCCTGGGCAATCTCGCGATCGTCGGCATCGATGACGGGCGCTGTCGCGGCGATGGCAGAACCGCCGCAAATCGACGAACCCACACCTACAAGCGTCGCGATCTTGCCCGGCACGTTCATAACGCGGCAGAGTACAAAGGCAATGACAAGCGAGGTCGAGATCGTCGCCACGATAATCGGCAGCGACTGGGCACCCTTGGACAGAATCTGGGAGAGGTTCATGCCAAAGCCAAGCAGGATAACCGCGTACTGCAAGACTTTTTTAGACGTATAGGTGACACCGGCGGCGAGCTGTTCGCGATGATTCTTGGGAAAGACGAGCGCCAGGACCATGCCAAAGAGGATGGCGAATACCGGCCCACCGACCACCTCAATCTGTTTGCCGAGCAGCGTTGCGGGGATAGCGATGATCAGGCAGAACAAGACGCCCTTCCAGCGCTCGCGTACGATATTCGCCAGTTGCATATGGGATTCCTTCTTTCTCTTTCACGTTTGCGACGGCTTATGATACGGCAACATTGGGCATAGCCTTGCGCAAATACAGACTAAGATGCCGCAATAGTTCTTGGGCAACAGCCGAATTACCCTCCGCGGAGAGCTGATTCGCGGCATAATTAACAACTGACATATGAGTTTGATAGAACAGTTGCGAGGCGCTATGGAAGAATCGATGCACGTCGGCGAGCAGGAAACGAGCCTACAGGACCAGTCCTACCACACCATTCGACGCAAAATCGTCTACCTGGACTACAAGCCGGGCGAAAAGCTGGGCGTCAAGCAACTTTGCGACGACCTGGATATGGGTCGCACGCCCGTGCGCGAGGCTTTGGTTCGCTTGGCGCAGGAAGGCCTGGTGCGCACCGTGCCCCAGAGTGGCACCTACGTCTCACCCATCAACCTCACCCTTGCCGAGAGTGCCTGTTACATCCGCGAACATCTGGAAAAGCAGGTGATTGTGGAGTGCTGTGCGCGAGCCACGTCGGCCGGCATCGAGCAGTTCGACCGCGCCATCGTGCTGCAGGAAAAGGCCATGGCCGAAGAGGATCGCATCGGTTTCTTTTTGAGCGACAACCTCATGCATCACATGATTTTTAGCATCGCATGTCGCAGCACCGTATGGTCGTGGCTCGAGGAGACCAATGCCGACCTGGAGCGCTTCCGCTGGCTGCGCGCCGCCACGCAGGTTCTCGACAATCAGGACATCGTGAACGAGCACAAGCAGATTCGCCGCGCTATCGCTGGTCGCGACCCCATCGAAGCGAGCTTTTTGGTCAGCAAGCACCTGCACATGATGTTCCGCAACCAAACCGAAGTTCTGGACCAGTTCCCCGAGTACTTCGAGACCAGCAAGCTCCGCTAACCTGCCAAAACCACCACAAAGGGGACAGGCACCTTTGTGGTGGTTTCTCCGTACAAAAAGGCCCGACTCTGTCTGATGACGCGGAGCCGGGCCTTGGTCGTTAGAACGGCGGAACCAACTACTCGACTGTGACACTCTTTGCCAGGTTACGGGGCTGGTCGACGTCGCAGCCGCGCAGGATGGCCACCTCGCGGGCAAGCAACTGCAGCGGGACGCTCGCGGTGATGGGGCTGAACACGTCGCGGAGGGCCGGCACGCGGATGATGCAATCGGCAATCTTGTTGATCTCCTCGTCACCCTCGGTGGCAACGACGATAACCTTGGCGCCGCGCGCCTTGCACTCCATGAGGTTCGACACGGTCTTGTCGTAGGTGGCACTCTTGGTGGCCACAGCGATGACAGGGAAGCCCGGGTCGATCAGGGCAATGGGGCCGTGCTTCATCTCGCCGGCGGCGTAAGCCTCGGCATGCAGGTAGCTGACCTCCTTGAGCTTGAGCGCGCCCTCGTAGGATGTAGCGGCACCCATGCCGCGGCCCACGAACAGCGCCGACTGCGCGTCCTTGCACAGCAGGGCGGCCTCATGAACGGCCTCGGTCTGGGTATCCAAAATCCACTGGATCTGCTCGGCCGTATCGGAAAGCTCGCGGAACAGCATGCGCGCCTGCTTGGTGGTCAGACGGTACTTAACCTGCGCCAGCAGCAGAGCCAGCAGCGTAAGGCTCACGACCTGACCGATAAAGCTCTTGGTCGAGGCGACCGCGATCTCCTTGTTGGCCTTGGTGTAGATGACGCCGTCGCTCTCACGCGCCACCGGGCTGCCCACCACGTTGGTGATGCCGAAGACCTTGGCGCCCTTGATGCGCGCGTCGCGAATGGCGGCAAGGGTGTCGGCCGTCTCGCCCGACTGGGACACAGCCACGACAAGCGTCGTCGGCGTGATGATGGGATTGCGATAGCGGAACTCGCTGGCCGCCTCAACCTCGGTGGGGATGCGAGCCCAGCCCTCAATAAGGTTCTTGGCGATGAGGCCAGCGTGATAGCTAGTGCCGCAAGCGATCACGTAGACGCGGTCGATGTCGTTGAGTTCCTCGAGGGACAGGCCCAGCTCGTCGATATCGAGCTCGCCGGCGGGGGTCATACGGCCCACCAGCGTATCGCGCACGACGCGCGGCTGCTCGTGGATTTCCTTGAGCATAAAGTCGGGATAACCGCCCTTTTCTGCCATGTCCAGGTCCCAGTCGATGTGGGTGACCTTGGGCTCGATGACGTTGCCGGCCTCGTCGGTGTACTCGACGCCCGCGGGCGTGAGCTTGGCAAACTGACCGTCCTCGAGCACCACGACATCGCGAGTGGCATCGATAAGCGCGATCACGTCGGAGGCAACGTAGGAGCCGGTCTCGCCCACGCCGACTACGATCGGGGAATCCTTGCGGGCGACAGCAATCACGCCGGGCTCGTCAGCGCACACGGCGGCCAGACCATAGGCACCGACCACGTGGGTGCAAGCCTCGCGCACGGAGGCCATCAGGTCGTGCGTCTCGGCATAAGCCTCTTCGATCAGATGCGCGAAGACCTCGGTATCGGTCTCGCTCTTAAAGTGGTGGCCGCGGCCCTCCAGCTCTTCGCGCAGCTCGGCGAAGTTCTCGATGATGCCGTTGTGGACGATGGCGATACGACCGTCGCAGCTGGTGTGGGGATGGGCGTTAACGACGGAGGGCTTGCCGTGGGTGGCCCAACGGGTGTGGCCGATACCGCAGGTAGCGTCGCTGTCGATGTTGGAAAGCTCGCTCTCCAGGCCCGCGACCTTGCCCACGCGGCGGATGACGTCGAGGTGCGCCGCGGCGCCCTCACCCACCTCGAGCGCGACGCCCGAGGAGTCATAGCCGCGATACTCCATACGCTTGAGGCCCGTGACCAGGATGTTCTTTGCAATATCAGAGCCGGTGTAGCCGACAATTCCGCACATAGGATAAATCCCTTCGTTCGCGTGACTGCAAGACGTCCACGCACAGGGGGCGCTGAGACGTATAACGTTCGAGTATTGTACTCACGCAAGCGCAAGCTGATATACCAGAAGTGGTATCTCAACTTAGATACCACCCGATGCACACATGCCCAGCCGGTCCAAACCGCCACAATGGGGACAGACACCTTCGTGGTGGTTTGGGGCGGGCCGGCGCTCTGTCCCGGCGAAAGATCTCGATCTGTAACATCTGGGGCTCCGGAAGCCGGCTTAGTGTTACAGATCGAGACATTGCGGTTCGGCCCCCGCGCTATGTCTCGATCTGTAACAGGTAGAGCCGGTTTTGCCGTCCAGGTGTTACAGATCGAGACAATTGAAGGCCTAGGCAGCTCAAACCACCACAAAGGTGTCTGTCCCCTTCGTGGTGGCCGCGCTGGCAACGGCGTTTCCCCAGATAAAACCTGCCAAAATAAACCTGTCCCTTTTTGGTAGGTTTGGGATGCTACAATCTGGCTTGTACTTGAAACGCATCAAAGGGGCCGCTATGGCAAAGGTAAAAATCAGCGACGTCGCGCGCGAGGCCGGGGTTTCGTTGGGCACGGTTTCCAACGCGCTCAACCATCCCGAAAAGCTGCGCCCCGAGACCCTCAAGCTCATCAACGAGACCATCAATCGCCTTGGCTACCTGCCCAACCAAAGTGCCCGTCAGCTCGCAGGCGGCACCACCAAGTCCTTTGGCCTGGTCCTCCCCCGTCTCGATCACGGCTTCTCGCTCCAAATTGCCAGCGGCGCCCATAACGAGGCCCGCAAGCACGGTTACGACCTGCTCATCGCCAACGCCGATAACGACGGCATTCTCCAGGACCATTACCTGCGCTACTTTATGGGCACGCAGATGTCCGGCGTCATGGTTCAGCCCATGGCGTCCCCCGACTGGCACCCCGCTATGACCAAGATGCCCGTGCCGATCGTCCATCTGGACATCCACTGTTCCGAACCCGGTTACTACGTGGCCGCCGACAACGAGGCGCAGGGGCGCATTATCGCCGAGCTCGCCGTTGCCCGTGGCGCACGCCATATCACCGTTGTGGGCAGAGCGGCATTTATGCAGCTCACCCTGCGCGTACTTGGCATCCACAAGGCCCTTGCCCTGCACCCCGATATCAAGATCGAAGTCATCGACGCCGGCGAATGGAATACCGCTGCCGACGGCTACAGCATCGGCGCCCAGATTGCCGAGCGCTCCGGCGACGAGCGCCCCGATTTTGTCATCGGCCTGACCGACGTACTGGCGTCGGGCGTTATCTCGGCGCTGATAGACAAAGGCATCTCCGTCCCCGAGCAGGTCCGCGTGGCCGGCTGCGACGGCAATCCACTTGCCTGGAGCGGGTCGGTCCCCCTTACCACCGTGGCGCCGCCGGGCTACGAAATTGGCCGCAAGGGTGTTCAATTGCTCATGGAGCAAATCGAGAACAAGGCGCCGGCAAAGACCAAGCACGTCCGCATCGGCTCTGCAGCGCGCACCGTCACCGCGGTCACAGCCATCGAGGACATCAACCGCCAAGAACTCGTGCGGCCGTTCCTGCTGGAACGCGCCAGCACCCAGGCAAGCAACCACGCCGAAGCCACCGCCATCAACCTGGGCGCGTATCTATAGCACGCGCGCAAGTATGCCAAGTCGCCGCTTAAGCAAAAGGGGCCCGACCATTGCCGGGCCCCTTTTGCTTAAGCGCAAACGTGGGTAATTGCTCGTTTCAACACCGCAATTGTCTAGAGCACAGCCTTGACCGCCGCCGTCAGGTCGAACAGCGTATCGAGCACGACCTCGCAGCCATCCACCACGTCCTGCGGCAGCGGCACGATGTCGGGAACGGCAAAGACGTGGCAGCCGGCCGTGATGCCCGAGACGCAGCCGTTGCGAGAGTCCTCGACCACGGCGCACTCCTCGGGGGCAAAGCCCGCGCGCTCGCAGGCAAGCAGATACATCTCGGGGTCGGGCTTGCCGTGCACGACGTCCTCGCCGCAGGTCACCGTTTCAAACTTGTCAAAGAGGCCGACCATCTTAAGGTTGCGTTCTGCCGTGACATGGCGCGATGACGTCGCAAGGCCCACGTGATAGCCCACAGCCAGCAGCTCGTCTATGCACTCGGCGGCGCCGGCCTTAAGCTCCAGGTCGGTCTTGACCATCTCGTCGCGAATCTCCTTGTGGCGATGATAGATCGCCTCAGCGGTTTCTCTGCTGCCGCAATGCGCCTCAAGGATGTCCATGACATCGGGCAGCGTGCGACCGATAAACTGATGAATCAGCGTGTCATCAATCGCGACACCCAGCTCAGCAGCGGGCGCTTTCCATGCCTTGATGCCCAGACGCTCGGTGTCGACCAGCGTTCCGTCCATATCAAAAATAACAGCCTTGATCATATCGGTCCCCCATCGACTCTCGCTGTCGCATTGCCGCAACTCTACCGCATTTGGCAACTTGTATATAACGTATATACCATATTGCACTTTCGTTACATAGATAGAAGTCTTATGACAAGCAGCCCAGTAGGATTATAGTTTTCGATCGAGTACTCAACGATAAGGATCGTTTCATGATTTTAGACACCACGGCACCCGCAGAGGAGCTTCAAGACAAGCTATCGGCGCTCGAACAGCTGCTTTTGGCATACGGGCGCGTGGCTATCGGGTTTTCCGGCGGCGTTGACAGCAGCTTTTTGGCCGCCGTATGCGCCCGCATCATGCCTACCAATACCCTCCTCGTCCATCTCACCACGCCGCTCATCGGCACACCCGAGCAGGCTTCGTTTGAGCGGTCCGTTGACGGACAAACCGATGAGGGTCCGCATTTTATGCTCCCCGTGCTCAATCTTTCGGTCGATCAGCTGCAGCTCCCCCAGGTAGCCTGCAACGATGCCGACCGCTGCTACCACTGCAAGCGCGCCGGCTTTACCGCTATCGTCAACCACGCCAAGTCGCTCGGCTTTCCCACCGTCATCGATGGCAGCAATGCAAGCGATCGCGGTGACTACCGCCCCGGCATGCGTGCGGCAGAAGAGCTCGGTGTACGCTCACCCCTTATGGAGGTCGGCTTTACCAAGGACGAAGAGCGCGAGCTGCTGCGTGCATGGGGCTACCCCGTCTGGAACCTGCCGGCAGGCGCCTGCTTGGCCACGCGCATCCCCACGGGCGAGGAGCTTACGCGCGAGAAGGTTGATTTAATCCGCGCCTGCGAGGATTACCTGCACGATCTTGACCTGGCACAGGTCCGCACACGCCTCGTCGGCGGCTGCATGCATATCGAGGCCGCGCCGGCAGATGTCGCAAAGATTGCTGCCCTCGGCGGTACCGCCGTCGACGACAAGGGCAAGACCCCGCTGCCTGCCGCTATCGAGTCCGCGCTGCGCGAGTTGGGCTGCAGTCACATCTCCCCCGAAGTCACCCCCTACATCCACGGCAACATGAACTTGTAGGTTACGCCGTTTTACAAACGGCGTAACCGCTCGGCGCTGCGCAGGTTCCGGGCACGGCACATTCCTCGGGAGCAAAGCCCGCGCGCTCGCAGGCGAGCAGGTAGATCTCGGGATCGGGCTTGCCGTGCACGGTATTCTCGCCGAAGATCACCGTTTCAAACTTGTCAAACAGGCCGACCGTCTTAAGGTTGCGCTCGGCTGCAACGCGGTGCGACGATGTCGCAAGGCCCACGTGATACCCTGCGGCGTCTCCTGCTAGACTGGTAGATTCCCAACCGTCCATCCAGGAGCCTCAATGTCGCGCAAGTCCGCCTACAAGCAAGTACTTTCCATCGGCACCGCCGTGGTGCTGGGGTTTGCGCTGTTCACAGGGTCGCTCGACGGAGCGCCCAAGCTGCTCTCGCCGCAAAGCGATGAGCAGGCGGCTGCTCTGGCCGAGAAGCAAAACGAGAGCCCCAACCGCACCGACGACGAAGCAGACCTGGTTGCCCGGCTCGAATCGGGAACAGCGAGCTCCGAGGACTCCGGCGATGGCTCTGAATCCGCCACGACCGACACCGCTGACGATGCCTCTTCAAACGTCACCCCCATCGACGAGGTCGAAAACCCCGATCTCGACCGCGCCCGCGGCGTATATCTCAGCAGCATTCCCGACTACGCCGGCAACCCCTACGTTGCCCTTCGCACCGACAGCACGCACCCGCTCGGCACGCCATCATTCACGCTCGACGAATACGAGCGAGCTACCGAAGAGGGCTGCTTTAAGAAGTTCTCCAAGCTCGATAGCCTGGGCCGCACCCGCAAGGCACTCGCCTGCGTGGGTCCCGAATCGCTCGGTCAGGGCAAGCGCGGCGATATCTCGCGTATCCATCCCGCCGGGTGGCACCAGCAGCGCTACGACTTTATTCCGGGTCAAAGCCTCTACAACCGTTGCCACCTCATCGCCTGGTCGCTCTGCGGCGAAAACGCTAATCGCAAGAATCTCCTCACCGGCACGCGCTATCTCAACGAAACGGGCATGTTGCCGTTTGAAGAGCAGATCCTCGACTATATCCACGACACAGGCAACCATGTGCTCTACCGCGTCACGCCCATGTACAACGAAGAGGAGCTCGTCTGCCGCGGCGTGCGCCTTGAGGCGCAATCGGTCGAGGACCACGGCAAGACCCTCTGCTTCCACGTATATTGCTACAATCTGCAGCCGCACGTGCAGATCGACTACGCCACCGGCCGCAATCAGGCCTCGGGGGACTAGGGCCGACCAAGCTGCCCCAAAACCTAAAATGATCCGTTTTCCTCCGTCCCCCAGGGATCAAAAAGGGCCGCCCTGGATTGCCCAGAGCGGCCCTTGCACCGGCATGCATGTTGCAGGCAACGCCACGCGCTACTTGGCGCGGCCCTCCTCATAGCGCTCGACCAGCTTGGCCTGAACGTCATAGGGAACCTGCTCATAGCCAGCGGGCTTCATGGTAAAGTCACCCGTGCCGCGCGTGATAGAGCGCAGGCGCGTCGAGTAATCCGTCAGCTCGGCCAGCGGGGCTTGAGCGATGACCACGGTGTCACCGCGCTCATCGGTCTCCATGCCCGTCACGCGACCGCGCGAGGCCGAGATGTCGCCCATCACGGCGCCGGCGTAGCTCTCGGGGATCGTCACCGTGATTTCCTCGATGGGCTCCAGCACCACCGGGTCGGCATCGGCGCATGCCTTGCGCAGGCCGATGCGTGCCGCCGCGCGGAACGCCATCTCGTTGGAGTCGACGCTGTGATACGAACCGTCGTACACCGCGACGCGAATGCCCGTGAGCGGGTAGCCGGCAATAATACCGTCCTTCATGGTCTCCTGGACGCCCTTGTCCACGGCGGGAATCAGCGAGCGCGGGATGCGGCCGCCCACGACCTCGTCCACGAACTCATAGCCGTCGCTCGTGCCGTCGGGCCCAATAAGCGGCTCCACGCGCAGCCAGCAGTCGCCGTACTGACCGGCACCACCGGTCTGCTTCTTGTGGCGGCCCTGGGCGCTCGCCGCGCGGCGGATGGTCTCGCGATACGGAATGCGGATCGGCACGCTCTTGGCAGCAACCTTGGTGCGGTCCTCCAGACGATTGAGCAGCACCGAAACCTGCGCCTCGCCCACTGCCGAGATGATGGTCTGGCCGGTCTCCTCGTCGCGGTCGATGCTCATGGTCGGGTCTGCCTTGCAGGCCTTCTCGATAAACGTGTAGAGCTTCTCTTCGTCGCCGCGGTTCTCGGCTTCGATGGCGATGCGGTACTGCGAGTTGGGGAACTTAAACGCCGCAGCCTCGACCTTGCCGGTAATCGAGAGCGTATCGCCCGTCTCGGCAGCCAGCTTGGGCGCCACGATGATGTCGCCGGCATAGGCATGGCCAACCTCGGTCATATCGCGGCCGCACATCACATACAAGTGAGCCAAACGATCGCTCTTGCGGGTACGCGCGTTGACCAACTCAAGACCCGGCTCAAGCGTGCCCGTCAGCACCTTGATAAAGCTGATGCGGCCCTGCTGCGGATCGGCCAGCGTCTTAAACACAAACGCCACCGGACGGTCATCGTCACTCGAAATCTTAAGCGAATCACCGTCGATGAGCGGCATCTCGCCGTAGTCGGTCGGCGCCGGGAAGTACGTGGCGATGTCGTCCATCAGCGAGTTGACGCCCTGCTCCTTAATGCAATCGCCCGCAAAGACCGGCACAAAGATGCGCTCGGCGATCGCCTTAGACAGCAGGCCTTCAAGCTCCTCCTGCGTCAGCGTCTCCTCGCCTTCCAGGTATTTCATCATCAGCTCGTCGTCGGCCTCGGCCACCGGCTCGCACAGATGGTCATGGGCCTCCTCGGCCTGGGCACGATACTCCTCGGGAATCTCCGACTCAACGGCCTCGGCGCCGTTGCAGTGGCGCGCCTTCATGCGCACCAGGTCGATGATGCCGTCAAAGTCCTCGCCCTCGCCCCAGGGAAGGGTCACGGCGCCCAGGCGCGTGCCAAAGCGCTCCTGCAGCAGGTCCATCGTGGTCGCAAAGCTGGCCTCGGAGCGCGACAGGCGGTTTACGAACACCGCGCGTGCCAGGCGTAGGTCCTCGGCGGCATACCAGAGCTTAACCGTCGTAGGCTGCGGGCCGGCCTCGGCGTCGACCACAAACAGAGCCGTCTCGCAGACGCTCATCGCGGCAAAGGCGTCGCCGATAAAATCGGGATAGCACGGGGCATCGAGCACATTGATACGAGCGCCCTTCCAGTCGATCGGCGCAATGGTCGTCGAGATGGAAAACGCACGCTTGACCTCTTCGGGGTCATAGTCGAGCGTGGGCTTGGTGCCGTCGTGGCCGCCCAGGCGGGCGGTCTTGCCGGAAAGGTGGAGCATGGCCTCGGCGAGTGAAGTCTTGCCCACCCCGCCTTGGCCTACGAGCACCACGTTCCTTACGTTACCGGTCTTGGGAGCACCCATGATGACCTCCTTGCAGGGCCGCGCGCAATGCGCGACGCCAACGGGGAGAGTTCGCGGTCGGTGCCGTCCCGGGAGCAGCATGGTCGGCAGCCGAGCCGACTCACCCTCCAAATGTCCTATGCCACCACCCTACCCTCACGGGCGGCTGTCCATGCATACCTTTCGGCACACGTATGAATACAGGCGGCGAGAGGAAGAGACAAGCTTGTGAGGCAATTATTGAACCCCGTCGATGTAAACAAAAAGCCGCCACAGACCGTAAGACCTGTGGCGGCTTCGCCTCAATTAATAGTTGAGTAAATACCTGAGCCTATCCCTCGATACGGCTCAAGAACTCACGCGTGCGCCGCTCGCACGGATGGTCGATGACCTGCTCGGCAGGACCCTCCTCGACAATACGACCGCCATCCATAAAGACCACGCGGTCGGCAACATCGCGCGCAAACTGCATTGCGTGGGTCACGATCACCATCGTCATGTTCTGCGCAGCGAGGTCCTTAATGACACGCAGCACCTCGGCCGTCAGCTCGGGATCGAGCGCCGAGGTCGGCTCGTCAAAGAACAGGATCTCCGGGTCGAGCGCTAGGGCGCGGGCAATACTCACGCGCTGCTGCTGACCGCCCGAAAGCTCACACGGAACCTTATTCTCGTTGCCCATAAGCCCCATCTGAGCAATCAATTCATACGCACGAGCTTCCGCCTGCTCACGCGGGCGCTTAAGCACGCGGATCGGCGCGTCGATGATGTTTTTCATCACGGTATAGTGCGGGAACAGGTTGTAATTTTGGAACACCAGGCCGAATCGCGAGCGCGCCTGCTTGGGAACATCTCCCTTCGCATAGACCGCGCCCGATCCCACATCCGTCGCAACCGCAAGGTCGCCAAACGAAAGCGAGCCACCGTCGAGTGTCTCGAGCAGCGTAGCGCAGCGCAGCAGCGTGGACTTACCGCCACCCGAAGGCCCGATAATCGCCACGACCTCACCGCGCTTGACTTCGAGTGAGATATCCTTGAGCACCTCATTGCCGCCAAACGCCTTACGCGCGCTTTCGATTTTCATCACTGAGTTAGTCATGATAATAGTCCAGCTTCTTTTCGGCAGCGCCCAGCAGTATCTCGACCACAAAGTTAAAGACCCAGTAGATCAACGCCGCAATCGCAAACGGCACCATGCTCACCTGCGAAGCGACCAGCGCCTTGGCGGTCGAGAACATCTCACCCACGCCAATGGCAAACGCCAGCGACGTGTCCTTGACCAGTGTGATGATCTCGTTGCCCATCGCCGGCAGAATACGCTTGGCGACCTGCGGCATCACGATATACAGAAACGTCTGCAGACGCGAGTAGCCCAGCACCTCGGCGGCCTCATATTGACCGCGCGGAATCGACTGCAGGCCCGAGCGATAGATCTCGGCAAAGTAGCCGGCGTAGTTGATGATGAATGCCACGACGCACGCCGTCCATTTGGAATCGGGCGTGAGCGAGATGCCAAACACGTAGTACGGGGCAAAGTAGATCGCAAACATCTGCAGCATAAGCGGCGTGCCGCGCATCACCGAAATATAGATGCGCGCAATCCAACGCAGCGGCGCGACCTTGCTCATGCGCATAAACGCCACGGGGATTCCCAGCGGAATCGACCCGAGCAACGTCAGCACAAACAGCTGCAAGCTGACCAAGAATCCCTGGCCAAGCATCTGCATCATGACCTGAATAGACAACCCAAGCTCTCTTTCACAGTAACGGAACAGCGAACCCAATGCTAAAGCGGGTTTTCCAGGTGCCCGAGTTTGCCGTGAAAGAGGAGCGCCGCGTACTAAATGTACGCAAGCGACGGTTTGAACGGCAAAATCGGGTGCCTGGGAAAGCCGCTATTTGAGCACCCAGTTGTCGAAGGAAAGACCGTAATCTGCGTATTTATCGCAGAGGTCCTTGACCGTGCCGTCCTCGTAGAGCGCCTTGAGTGACTCGGTTACAGCATCGGCCGACTTGGTGTCGCCCTTCTTAAAGCCGACGGCGTAGTGCTCGCTGGACAGCGGCTTGTCGAGCTGCGTATAGGCATCGGGCTTGGCGGCCAGCTGATACTGAGCGATCGAGAGGTCACAGGCAACGGCATCGACCGCACCACTCTCGAGCTGCATAAACGCCGTGTTGTACTCACCGATGGTATCGAGCGTGGCAAACGTCGCGGCCAGATCCTTCTGGTCGCCCTCGAGCACATCCTGCGCAGCGGAATCAGTCTGGGTAATCACGGTCTTGCCGGCAAGATCGTCCCAGCTCTTGATACCCGCGTCCTTCTTGACCACCAACACCTGCTCGTTGAGCATATACGGCTCGGAGAACGTGTAGTCGTCCTCGCGGCCCTCCATGGTAAAGCCGTTCCAGATGCAGTTGATGGCGCCGGAGTTGAGCAGCGTGTCCTTGGCATCCCAATCGATGGCCTCGTAATCGACATCCCAGCCCTGCTTATCGGCAACGGCCTTGGCAAGGTCAAGGTCAAAGCCCGTGTACTCGCCGTCATCGCCCACAAAGCCGTACGGAGGGTAGGACTTGTCAAAGCCCACCACGAGCTTCTTGGACTCCGCGGCGCCCTTCACATCCTTGGCCGCGGCAGAACCAGCAGCGGAGCCCTTGCCAGCACCACCGCCGCAGCCGACAAGACCAAGGCCAAGCACCGTGGCGAGCGAGCCGGCTAGACCAACAAACTGACGACGAGACATATCGGTATTCATGGTATTCCCCCTCGATAGCACTTTAGTTAGGTAAAGTGAGTCATGTAACGTTCAGAATCATACACTTTAGTGAAATGGAGTACAAGGGAGGGCTTGCCCGGCGCGGGCGGGGAGCGGCGCGGAATTAAGTTTATCGCGAGTTCCGCACGCAAAGGAAAGCACTAAATGTGCTTTCCGTCTTGCGCAGGACTGTAGAGCAGGAAACTTAATTCCGCGCCGCTCCCCGCCCGCGCCGGGCAAACGTCGTTGGACTTATCGCTGACATGAAATGGCCGCTTGCATATCGTCCACTAGCTTGGCACGGTACAATTGCTTCGGACTTTTCTTTTTCTTTAATAGTGGAGTTAATTCATGGCAGAATCTCGTGCGGAGCGTAAGGCTCGTCGTGCTTTGATCGAGGCGGCTGAGGGGTCGGAAGAGAAAAAATCTTCTAAGAAATCCAAGTCGTCTCAGGATGCGAAGGGCAAGGTTAAGACCAAGCGTTCTGGCTCTCGTCAGGGCGGGGATAAGGCGCCTCACGTTCGCTCCAAAGGCTCGCGCAAGGATTCGGCTCAGCCTGCGCGTAAGGCCGTGGATCCCAAGTCTCCCTGTTCGATCATGAAAGCTTGTGGTGGGTGTACGGCACTCAATCGTCCTTATAAGAAGCAGTTGGCGGCCAAGCAGGCTGCTATGGAGGAGCTGTTTGCTGAGCTCTGCGAGCGCGAGGGCATTAGCGTCGACCCCATTCGCGGTATGGGAGTCACCCTGGGAGACCCGGGTAAATATCCTGCGCCGCGTGGTTTTCGTCATAAGGCTGCCACTCCGTTTGCTCCCGGCAAAGAGGGCGCTGTCCGCTGCGGCTTTTTTGAACGTGGGACGCACAAAATCGTCGCCGTTCCCAAATGCCCCGTTGAGGCGCCGGGCGCTCGTCAGATTCTCAACGGCATCGCTCGCGAGGCCGAACGTCTGCATATTCCCGCCTTTAACGAAGACAAGCATCTGGGACTGCTTCGCTATGCCGTCGTTCGCTGCGGCTGGCGCACCGACCAGATTATGGTCACCCTCGTGACCGCTCAGCGCGACCTGCCGCATGCGCAGGAGTTCTTTGAGGCTGTCGCCGCACTCGATCCGCATATCGTCACCGTCGCTCAGAACATCAACGGTCGCCCCGGCAATGCCATCTTGGGTGAGGAGACTCGTATCGTCTATGGCGCCGAATGCATGCGCGACCAGCTGCTCGGCTGCGAGTTCGATATCTCCCCCACCGCGTTCTATCAGACCAATCCGCAGCAAACCGAGCTGCTCTATCGACTTGCCATTGACGGCATGGACCTGCAGCAGGGTGACATTCTTATGGACGCTTACTGCGGCAGCGGAACCATCGGCCTGTGCGCCGCGAAGGATGCCCAGGACAAGGGCATCGGCATTATGCTGCTCGGCGTGGAGCGCAACCCGGCGGGCATTGCCGACGCACGTCGCAATGCCGAGCTCAACGGCCTCACCCGCAGCGCTTGGTTTATGGCCGACGACGCCACCGATTACATCCTGGACGCCGCCGACAACAACGAGCGGATCGATGTCCTTTCCATCGACCCGCCGCGCGCCGGCTCCACCCCCGAGTTCCTCGAAGCCGCCTGCGCACTCAAGCCGCGCCGCATCACCTATATCAGCTGCAACCCTGTGACCCAAGAGCGCGACCTGCACCAGCTCCTCGACGGAGGCTATCGCCTGCTCAAGATCACGCCTGTCGACATGTTCCCCCATACCGACCACACCGAAACCGTAGCGGTCCTCGAGCGCCGCTAATCCACCCCGGTAGATTTTCGAGACAAGAAAGGGGGCGGCCCGTCTGGACCGCCCCCTTCGCTTGGTTTATGAACTCCGCTACATCCCCTTGCGCAGGTCACACACGCCGGCTGCCGCCATCTCGCGCAGCAGCGTCTCGCGGTCGCGCGTCACGATCAAATCCAGCGGGAAGTGAATCTCGTCGAGCATCTTGCGCGCGTGATCGAGCTTGCCAATGGCCATGCCAATGTGGGCATCGGTCGACACGCCAATACCCACGCCCAGCTCGGCGCAGCGCTCGGCGATCTTGCGGCATACGGCCCAATGCTCAGTGTCGACACCGTGTTCAAGACTATGGTTGTTGATCTCGATGATCTTGTGCTTGGCCTTGGCCGCCAACAGCACCTCATCGATATCGAACGGCACGCCCGAACGACCCGCATGCCCAAGCATGAACACCTTGGGGTGCTCCAGGGCATTGATGTACATCTGGGTCGTTTGGGCGAGCGTCGCGCCTTCGGCAAACTGCGGGTTATGCACGCTTGCCACCAAATAATCCAAATTACGCGTCACCAAATCGAACAGCGAATGCTCACGACTATACGAATCGCCGGCGATATCGAGCGAAACGGGAATGTCTTCGCCAAACAAGCTGCCGTCCAGCGAAACGATATCAGCCTCGGCACCACGCAGCACCAGCACGCCGCTCCAAATGCGCGGCCAGATATCCTGGTTAATAAAGAATTGGAAACTGCGCAGGTCATTGGGACAAGGCGTAACCATCGAGCTTAAATGATCGGCGGAACCGAGCACCTGAAGGCCGCGCTCCGCCGCCCAATAGATGTTCTCCTCGATGGTTGAGTACGCATGCGCAGAGAACATCGTATGAGTATGAATATCACAAGAAAGAAGGTAGGGCATCGGGTCTCCTTGTCCAGTATGGCCGTCGCGTATATTCATTGTACGCATAGCTTTCGGCAGTCGTAAAACTGCTTCATCCCAATCACACAACGGCATAGACAACGGGGTCTGGCTTAAAACCAAACCCCGTTTCACGTAAAACATTGTAAGCAGAGCGCTTTACTTTCGACGATATTCGTCGGCCAGCTGCTTCCAGGCAGGCAGAGAGTTGACGATTGTCTCATAGCTCACGCAGTAGCCCAGGCGGAACCAGCCCGGCATGCCAAAGCTATCCGAAGGCACCGCGAGCAGCTCATGCTTCTTCGCGCGCTCACAGAACGCATTCGCATCGGACTCCAGCGCTTTCACCCATAGGTAGAACGCGCCATCCGGCTCAACATAGGTGTAGCCGTACTCCGCTAGTGCATCGGTAAGCGCGGTGCGGTTGCGAGCATAGGCCTCGACATCGCTCGGTTCATCAATGCAGTCGATGATTACACGCTGGAAGAGCGCCGGTGCACACACGAAGCCCAGCGTACGGGCGGCACCGGCAACGGCGGGCATTAGACGAGCTGCCTGAGGATTCGTATTGGGAACCAGGATCCACCCGACGCGCTCGCCCGGTAGCGAAAGCGACTTGGAATACGAGTAGCACACGATGGTGTGCTCGTAGATCGAAGGCACCCAAGGCACCTCGGCGCCATAGACAATCTCGCGATACGGCTCATCAGAGATGAGCATAATCGGATTCTCGGGATCGCGCTGAGCGTTGGCCTCGCGCAGAACATTGGCCAGTCGCGTCAGCGTGTCGCGTGTATATACGGCACCGGTCGGATTGTTGGGCGAGTCGATGATGACGGCAGCCGTCTTATCGGTAATCGCCTTGAGCACGTTACTCACGCTCAGCTGGAACGTATCTTCATCGGCGAGCGCCTCAACACACGTGCAGCCGGCCTTCTCAATCCACACGCGATACTCCGGAAAGTACGGGGCGATAACAACAACCTCATCGCCCGGGTTCGTAACGGCGTTGAGCGTGCAGGTGAGCGAAGCCGCGGCACCCACCGTCATAAAGACGTCCTTGCCCTCATAGCTCGTGCCAAAGCGACGGTTGAGCGAGTCGGCGACGGCCGCTCGACATTGCGGCAGACCCGGCGCAGGCGTGTATCCATGCAGCTGGTCGCTCGGCAGCTCCAATGCCTTCTTAATGGACTCAGCAACAGCAGCGGGCGCCGGAACACTCGGGTTGCCCAGCGAAAAATCGAATACGTTCTCCGCACCGATCTGTGCCTTGCGCTCAAGGCCATAGCTAAAAATCTCACGGATGATGGAGCTTTCCGCACCGCGAGCATACATAGTTTCGTTGATCATCTGTTCCCCTTTCGCATAGGCGCTATTGTACGCTTTAGCCAACTAGAGCACCACAATGTTGATTGGGGACAGACTTAAATGCGTGAAAACGCTCATTTAAGTCTGTCCCCAATCAACATATCGCTCAAAAGAAAAAGCCTCCACAGGTTTCCCCGCAGAGGCTTTCGCTACAAGAACTATTTGTCGGCGTCGGTGTTGCCGTCAGCGTTGACAGCATTGCCATCACCGGCATCATCGGATGCGGCTTCGGCATCCTCCCGCATGGCCGCCTGCGCAAAGGCCGCAGCATCAGCCGCCAGCTCCTCCTCGCTCATGCGAGGCGAGCACTTCTTGGTCGGCATGCCGGCCGCCTTGGCGTTGCGCTCCTCCTTGGCCGCCAGGATATCGCCCTCGCGCTCAAGGTAAGCATCCCACTCGTTGTCGAGCAGGGCGTTCACGGCGTTGCCTTCGACGGTCTCGCGCTCAAGCAGCACCTTCGCCATCAGATCGAGCTGATCGCGACGGGCATCCAAAATCTCGACCGCACGGCGATGGGCTTCGCGCATGATGCGCTGAACCTCGATATCGATGCGGCGCGCCGTCTCCTCGGAATAATCCTGGTGATCGGCGTAATCGCGGCCCAGGAACACCTGATGCTGCGCCTCGCCAAACACCTGCGTGCCCAGTTCCTCGCTCATGCCCAGACGCGTGACCATCTCGCGCGCCATCTTGGTCGCGCGCTCCAGGTCGTTGCTCGCGCCCGACGTGATGTCGTCGCACATGAGCTCCTCAGCAACGCGACCGCCCAAGAACACGGCAAGCTCATCGAGCATCTCGTTCTTGGTCTTGAGGAAGTGATCCTCCTGCGGAAGCTGCAGTGTGTAGCCCAGAGCCTGGCCACGGCTGACAATCGAAATCTTGTGAACCGGATCGGAGTGCTCCAGGATATGACCCACCAGGGCATGACCGCTCTCGTGGTAGGCAATCGTGGTGCGCTCGGCTTCGGTCATCACGCGACCCTTGCGCTGCGGTCCGGCAATCACGCGCTCCATCGACTCCTCGACCTCGTCCATCGAGATCACGGAACGATGGCGGCGAGCAGCCAAAAGCGCAGACTCATTGAGCAGGTTCGCCAGATCGGCGCCGGTAAAGCCAACGGTCATCTGGGCGAGCTTCTCAAACTTAACGTCCTCGTCCATCGGCTTGTTCTCGGCATGCACGCGCAAGATCTGCTCGCGGCCCTTCACGTCCGGACGGTCGACCGTAACCTGACGGTCAAAACGGCCGGGACGCAGCAGCGCCGGGTCCAAAATATCGGGGCGGTTGGTCGCGGCGATCAGGATGACCGACTCGCTTTCCTCAAAACCGTCCATCTCGACCAGCAGCTGGTTGAGCGTCTGCTCGCGCTCGTCGTGGCCGCCGCCCAAACCGGCTCCACGCTGACGTCCCACGGCATCGATCTCGTCAATAAAGATGATCGACGGAGCCTGAGACTTGGCCTCCTTAAAAAGGTCGCGCACGCGGCTGGCGCCGACACCCACGAACATCTCGACAAAGTCAGAGCCCGAGATACTAAAGAACGGCACGCCCGCCTCGCCGGCAACGGCCTTGGCCAGCAGGGTTTTACCGGTACCCGGAGGGCCCACCAGCAAAACGCCGCGCGGAATCTTGGCACCCAGCTTGCGATAGCGGTCCGGATCGCTCAAAAAGTCGCGGATCTCCTCGAGCTCTTCGACTGCCTCGTCCACGCCGGCAACGTCCTCGAACTTGACCTTGGGGCGCGTGGCCTCGTTGGTCTTGGCGTTGGTCTTGCCAAACTGCATGTTCCTATTATTGGCGCCCATCATCTGGCGCATAAAGTAGAACATGATGGCGATCAGGGCAATCGTCGGAAGCACACTCATCGCCAAGTCGCCCCAAAAATCGGGATCGTTGGTGTTGACGATGTACTTGGTATCGGGGTGCTCCGCCATGAGCTCGGCAAGCGAATCGGAACCGACATAGGTCGAGGAAAAGCTCTTGAGCTCGCTCGTGTCGCCCTTGTCCTTTTTCGTCTTCCAGTAATGACCCGTCACGCTTCCGTCCTGAACCGTATAGGTCAGATCTTCGACGCGATCCTGCTTGATGGCGCTGACCATCTCACTCGTCGCGAGCTTTACGGTATTGCTGGAGTTGGCAAAGCCGGAGCCCATGTTAAAGAAGGCGTAACCCAGGAGCGCGCAAGCCAAAAGAAAATACAGCCAGCCCGTACGCGTGGGCTTCTTGCCTCCGAGCATCCCCGGGATCTTTGGGTCCCGGGGAGTCTGGGAATTGTTGTCGTTACGGTCGTCGGGCATCTTACGAATAAACCTCCGGTTTCAAAATGCCCAGATACGGAAGGTTGCGATAGCGCTCGGCATAGTCGAGGCCGTAGCCCACCACAAAGGCATCGGGGCAATGGGTTCCAACATACTTGGGCGTGACGGCCGAGACGCGGTCCTCAACGTCCTTCCACAGGAAGGCAGCGACCTCCAGCGAGGCGGGCTTACGGCTCTCGAGATTCTTCATCAGGTACTTGAGGGTCAGGCCCGAGTCTAGAATGTCCTCGACAATCAGCACGTCGCGACCACGGATGTCGATATCCAGGTCCTTAATGATACGCACGATGCCCGAAGACTTCACACCGTCGCCATAGCTCGAAACAGCCATGAAATCGATGTTGGTCGGCAGCTCGATCTTGCGCATCAGGTCGCCCATAAAGACCACGGCGCCGCGCAGGACCGCAATCAGCACCAGATCCTTACCCGCGTAGTCGCGAGTAATCTGCTCGCCTAGGCGAGAGACGATACCGTCGATATCCTCCTGCGTAAACAGAACCTTCTCGATATCCGGATGTTGAGAAGCCATGACAACCCTTTCTTGTGCTTATCGCCCACGCACCGCCGCATGGACGCGAACTACACATTCTAGCAGCGCACGGGGTATATTTACCAGCACGTGCGCCATCAGCGCGGGAATACCGTCAACGTCGCACAGAATAGCTGGCGCGAAGCGCTATTCCGCATCGACCACACGAAGCAGATATGCCACGCGCGTTGCGGCCGTGCATTTAAAACGCTCGTCCGCGCGAACGCCCGCGACCCATACTACGGCACCTCCCGGAGCCGTTCTTACCACGGGTACGCCAGAGCGGTCTGAAACAGGAATGCGCGCCTCGTTTAACAGGTCTGACACTTTCTTGCTTCGGCCGTTCATCCCCAACGGGCACATCACGTCTCCCGGCACAGGGCTATCCACCCACAGGCGCGCCGATCGTGCCTCGGTGGGGATCTCCCCGCGCGAGCCGGCTAACATCCGCTCGCCATCGCGGTCGGCAAACCCCAGGGCCGCCGCATCCACCAAGGCCGCAACCTTTCCGGCAGCAGCAAGCTCGCGGGCACGGTGCACGATATCGCACCCCGGCTCCACAGCCATCGGCTCCGCTGTCAGCATATGCCCCGCCCCCAGCGGCAGACAACCGGGAACGGAGATCCAATCGGCCACTAAACCCTCGCGCGCCGCCGGGGCCTTGAACGCCAGCATGCCAAACTCCACACGGGCATCAATTCCCGCAGGAAGCGTAACCGAGCCCGAGCCCGCAGCGACGCAGGCGAGCACGCGCTCCACGTGCCGCATCTCCGGTCGCGCGTCGGGATCGATGCGCTTAATCGCCAACCGCACGATACGCCGTGCAATCACAACCTCAGCGGCGGCAAGACGGCGCGCATCGAGCACCAGTGCGCCCGCCGCTTCCTTGCGCAGGCAGCTTCGAAACGCCTGTGCCGAAAGCTGGGAAAGAAAGGCGTCTTCGTCGCCCAGAATTTCGCAAGCGGCGCCAATCGTCTTACAGACGCTCGCGTTGCGCCGTGCCACCACCGGCATCACCCGATGGCGTACATAGTTGCGCAGGTACGAAACGTCCTCGTTGCTTTCATCTTCCCGCCATGGCTGACCGTGCACCTGCAGATAGCTCACGAGCTCATCGTGCGTGAGGTCGAGCAAGGGGCGAACCACAATGTTCCGACGGCGCGGAATGCTCGATAGACCCGCGGGACCCGACCCTTTAATGGCATTCATCAAAAATGTTTCCGCGCGGTCCGACGAAGTATGCGCGGTACAGATACGAGCCGCCGTCCGCGGTGCGCCCGATTCAGCACAAAGTTCGCGAACATATCTCCGTGCCGCGGCATAGCGCACCTCGCGAGCCGCAGCCTCGATATTGCCCGATTCGTCATCAAAATAGGCATGCTCAACACACAGCGGCAAGCCGTATTGCGCGCACAGGTCACGTACAAAGGCCTCGTCGCCATCGGATGCCTCCCCGCGCAGATGATGGTTTACATGCAGCACGTGCAATCGCTCGCGCGCAATGGGAGCGACGCCGCGCCCGTCCTGGATATCCAGCTTTGATGTGCAAGCCATAAGGAGCAGCGCCGTCGAGTCCGCACCGCCTGATACCATGAGCACTACGGGGGCAGCGGCCCGCCGCGTTGCCAGGGCGCTCTTATCCGTCCTCGGCGCGGCATGATGTCCATAGTGCTGAGATACCGTTGGCATTCGCTTCCTCCTCTATTCGTCCGCACTCATTGTATCCTTTGGAATCTTATGTCTCGCCTGCACCTTCATATCCTCGGCAGCGGCTCAAAAGGCAACTGCGCACTCGTCGAGGGGCCTCAGGGGCTCATCATGATCGACAACGGCCTGTCCCGCCGCGAGACACTTAAACGCATGGCGGAGCTTGGCCTCTCGGCAGACGACGTCGCCTCTCTTGTAATCACCCATGAGCATGGTGACCATATCAAGGGGCTCGATGTATGGTGCAAGCACTGGCATGGTCCCCTCTTTGCCAGCAGGGACACCCTTTCATGCAAAGAAAACCTCGCGCACCTGCCCGTAGAGGAATTTGACCCCGGCGACACGCTCCCCATTGCCGGCATCCACGTGCAAACCTACTCAACATCGCACGATGTCATCAATCCTGTCGGCTATCGATTTAATGCTCTCGATGATTCCATTGGGTTTGCCACCGACACCGGAGAGTTATCGAGCAAGGCCATAGGCATCCTCAAAGACTGTCGAGTTCTCGCGCTCGAAAGCAACCACGATGTAGCTATGCTGCGCGAAGGAGCGTACCCCCGCTTTCTTCAGGAGCGCATCCTGTCCACAAAGGGGCACCTCTCCAACAACCAGGCCGCCGAAGCCGCGCGCGAACTTGTTACCGATCGCACCGAACAGCTCATCGCCATGCATATCAGCCAGGACAATAATCGTCCAAGCCTTACCGTCAAAAGCTATGCCAACGCGCTTGATGCAAGTCTCGATGATGAACTCGGCAGTTCTGTCACCCGTCTTCAAGGGCCACGGAAGCTCTCGATACGCCCTGCAAGTCAGTATCAACCGACAACTATTCAATAGCCCCTCAAGACAACAAAAGGGGGCTGGGAATCACTTCCCAGCCCCCTTAACTCATACTCTCGATTGAAGCAGAGCCATCGTTAGTCGATGGAGATCTTCGTGACGTTCTTCTTCTCGACGATCTTAGGAACCGTAACGGTGAGGATGCCGTCAGCATACTTTGCAGAGAGGCCCTCGCTCGAAGCGTCCTTCAGATATACGCCACGCGTCGCGCTGTACGAGCTAAACTCCTTCTGGAGGAAGTTCTTACCCTCGTTTTCGGCGCTCTCCTCGACGTTCACGCTGATGGACAGGCGACCCTCATTGAGCTCAACGTCGATGTCATCCTTGGCGACACCGGTCAGATACGCCTTGACCTCGTAGCCATCGCCCTTGTCCTCAACGTCAACGGGGAACGCCTTGGAGGCAATCGAGTTGTTTGCAAGGTCGGTCATATCATCAAACAGATCGAACAGCGAGCTAGCAGAAGGACGAACGCCAAAAACCGAACGATAAGGAACCATGCTTGCCATGTTTACCACTCCTTTTAAGGACTGCCGAGCCATCTTCTAGGTGACTGGGACTTCTTTTGACGCTCTTATATATGCCCACCCAGTGCCCATATATACATCGACTATAAAGTTTTTTGAGTCCAGTACTATAAGCATATCTAAGTGTGTATGACTCAGGTTTTAGTAAGGTTAAGGTTCTTTGAACCAGAGCTTAAATAACAAGTATGTTCGCAGCTACAAATAACAAGGGGCTTACAATGAGCGCGTACACGTTGTTGGTAACGAGCTAAAGGGCATCATGGACGACCAAAACCAGAACAATATGTTTATGCCGACGCAGGGCGAAGATACTTCTACGCAGCCGCCACGGTTCCATCGCCCCCACATCTCGCAAGAGCCCATCAATGACCCAGAGCCCGATTATGTGACGAGAAACCGATATCAAACGCTCGAGGATGCCCAAACGGGACGTAAACATATGGGCGTCGCCTCGGGAGACCCTGTATATCTGAAAGACGCACCATTATCTAAAAACAGCGCAGCTAGTGATGAGCCGATGAAAGCATCCGCCGTCCATCAACAAAGAGGGCCTCGACCCAAGCAAACCTTGACGCATTCGGCTCGCTATCTCGAAACGCCAAAACAGGGAAAGTCAATCTTCGTTTCGTCAAGTAAACGACGCAAGCAGCATCAGCTGACAATTCTGCTTTTGACCATTGCGGCCATAGCAGTTGCCCTTGTTATACGATTTTTTTTCTTTAAATAAAGGCTCAATACCGAAAACAACAAGATCGTCTGGTGTAATTGAGTCATTTACGCCCCGTAAACGCAAAAAAGGGGGAGGCCGCGAGGCCTCCCCCTTCTTCAAGTCATCAGACGGCTCGGTGCCGTCCACCGGTCAGCGGCGCCCTGGCCTCCCACGGGCTGACCCCGCAGTACTCTCGGCGCGATGGGGCTTAGCTTCCGGGTTCGGAACGGGACCG
>UQNC01000019.1 GCA_900542175.1 uncultured Collinsella sp.
GCCGTTGCCGCGCCCCGCAGTGCCCGCTTCCCCCGAGAACAATTATCAGTGCAGGTAGATGGCTTGTTGAAATTTGCTAATTACTGGAATGGATAGAGGTTGTCAATTCAGCCCCGTAATCCGGTAGGGTTTTGAAATGTTACAAACTTAGCATCAGACCGAAATCCAATCTATAGAAAAGTTGCGGTGAAATAGTTCCTGTTTGGGCGTTGAATGGGCTGATTCAGGAACTATTTCACCGCAACTCATAGGGAAATCTGGGTAGCGGAACCGCTTGTCGCTAGTGGTTGTGTGGGCAGTTGGCGCAGCAGCCGCTGGTGGCGCTGGTGCTGGAACCACCGCTGCGCTGGTCGGTGTTGTAGAAGCCGCTGCCCTCAAACTTGATGCCGCTGGCCGAGAACGTCTTGGATGCCGGAGCGCCGCAGCTCGGGCACACGACCTCGGGGGTCTCGGACATGGGATGCTCAACCTCAAACACGTTGCCGCAGCTCGAGCACTTGTAATCGTAGCGCGCCATAATACTTCCTTTTCAGCACAAAGCGGGCAGATCGCTCTGCCCGCATAAATTCAAACAGCTGTAACTGTACCCTATATCGGGGGTTTTATCACGCTTCGTCCCAGAATCTATGGGTGTTGCGCAGGAGCTGTGCAGTTTTGCCCTCGGCGGCCGCAACGTCGGCCTCATCGGCCTGCCAGGTCCAGTTGCCCGTGGCGACACCCGGCACGTTCATGCGCGCGTCGTCGCTAAGCCCCAGAACATCCTGCAGCGGCATCATCACCAGGGGAGCGTCGCTTGCCAGCGCGTCGCTCATCAGCTTGGCCGCCACCTCAACACCGCTCGGCTCGTCGCCGCCCGCAAAGGAGCGTGTGCACCAACCGGTGAGCGTCGACGTGTCGTGCGTCGAGGTATACAGAATCTTGCCCGGCGTGGGATGCACACCGCAGCGGACGTCGTAATCGCTAAACTCCAGCACGTCCATACCGGGGAAGCCGCAAGTCGAAGCCATGGCGCGAACACCGGGCGTCAGGTAGCCCAGGTCCTCGGCGATAAAGTTGAGCGGCCCCAGCTCGTCATAGGCAGTCTGGAACAGATCCTTGCCCGGACCCGCCAGCCAGCGGCCGTCGGCGCAGGCCTTGCCTGCGGGAATGCTAAAGTAGCTGTGGAATCCCAGGAAGTGGTCCAGGCGCACGCGGTCGTAGAGCGAGAACGCGCGACGCAAACGGTCCATCCACCAGCGGTAGCCGTTCTGCTTCATGTGGTCCCAGCGGAACGTCGGGTTGCCCCACACCTGACCCTCGGGCGCAAAGTTGTCGGGCGGCGCGCCCGAAATCTCAATCGCCTTGCCGGTATCGGACAGCCAGAAGTTCTCGGGCTCGCTCCACGCGTCGGCCGAATCGTCCGAAACGTACATGGGAATGTCGCCGATGACCTCGATGCCCTTCTTGTGCGCATAGTTCATGAGCTCGCACCAGGCCAGGTCAAAGCGGTACTGCATGTACGCCTGCAGCTCGGCCTCGTCGTGGAAACGCTTGTCGTCAATCAGATGCTCGTTGTAGCGCGCGACATCGGCCGGCCAATCGTGGCGCGACTCGCCCTCAAAGTACTTCTTAACGGCCATGTAGACGCAGTACTTCTCGAGCCAATCGGCGTTGCGATGTTTAAACGCCGTGTAGAGCGGGTCTGCATCCTCGCCGCCACGGGCCTTCCAAGTCTCAAAGTCGGCCGCCAGCTCTTCTTGGCTCTCGGGCAGCAGGTCAATATTGCCCGCAAAGGCCGAAGGCCCAGCGTAAGGGGAGCGGAAGAAGTCCGTCGGGTTGACGGGCAGGACCTGCCAGTAGCGCATACCCATAGCGGCCAGATGGTCGATAAAGCGACGCGTGGGTGCGCCGATCGTGCCGGGCTTGCCATCGTCGGTGGGCACCGAGGTGATATGGCACACAACGCCCGCGCCGTGATCGAGCGGCTCCTGCAGGCGCTGCTCGGCATGGTGATAGATGATCGACGAGCCCAGCGGATACAGATCGAGCGTGACCGTACCGTTGTGTATCTCGCACTCGCGACCGCTGATGACGTCACTCGCGCATTCGCCGAGCGCCGGAATCGTCACGCGGTGCGAATTGCGCAGACTGCGGTTGATGATAACCGTCGCGGACTCGCCATCCTTGCCCGTGCGGTTGTAGGCCAGCACCTCGTCGTTGAGCGCGAAGGCCTTGATCTCGCCGTCGATCATAAACGGCAGTGCGCGGCGTACGGCGGAGGCGTTCTTGACAATAGCCAGCGTGTCGAAGTCGTGCAGGTCTTCCTTCAAGGGCAGGGTGCGGCGGTTGCCCGGATCGGTAAGGCCCTCCAGGCCGTATTCGTCGCCGTAGTAGATCGAAGGCACGCCGGGGAAGGTCATCTGCATGAGCGTGGCGAGCCAAAAACGGCTCTTGGCCAGGCCCATCGAGTTCTCGTCCAGGCGCCATTTGCTGCGCTCGCACTCGGGCAGCTGTGACTCGTCGGGACCGCCACCGAGCACCGAGATGATGCGCGGGCGGTCGTGGCTCGACAGCAGGTTGAGCGCGCAGGACAATGCCTCGCTCGGGTAGTTCTCGCGCAGGGTCTCGATATCCTCGGCTGCCTGGTAGGCGTTCTTGTAGCCCATCAAAAAGCCGATGACCATGTCGCGGAAGGGGTAATCCATAGCAGAGTCCAGCTCGGATCCCTGCAGGTAGCGGCGCAGATGGCCGTAGCTAATCTTGTTGGAGGCGTCTTCCCAGACTTCGCCGAGCAAAAGTGCATCAGGCTTTTCGGCAAGTACGGCCTTCTTGATCTCGGCCAGGAAGTCGTCGGAAAGCTCGTCAGCGACGTCCAGGCGCCAACCATGGGCACCGGCGCGCAGCCATTTACGGATCACGCCGTCCTTGCCCAGGAGCCGCTCGCGTACCAGTTCGGAGCTCTCATTGATGGCAGGCATATTGCCCACGCCCCACCAGCAGTCGTACGAACCGTCCTCGTGGAAATTAAACGCATCGCGCCACGGCGAATCCTCGCTCTGCCAGGCACCTACGCCGGGGTAGTTGCCATAGCGGTTGAAATAGATGGAGTCGTCACCCGTGTGGTTGAAGACGCCGTCCAGGATGATGGAGATGCCTAGCTTCTCGGCTGCCTGGCACAGCTCGGTAAAGTCCTGCTCGGTGCCCAGAATCGGGTCGATCTTGGTGTAGTCGGCCGTGTCGTAGCGGTGGTTGCTCGCGGCCTCAAAGATGGGGTTGAGGTAGATGGCCGTAAAGCCCAGCTCTGCGATGCGGGGCAGGTCATTTTGGATACCCTTGAGCGAGCCGCCGTAGAAGTCCCAGGTCTTGATGGAGCCGTCCTCGGCGCGCTCGTATACGGGAGGCTCGTCCCAGTCCTCGATCATGCGGCGCTGGATTCCGTTGCGCGGTTTTTCGACCTCGGCCAGCGTGCGCTCGCGCCAGTTTTCGTCGCGGGCATAGCGGTCGGGGAAGATCTGGTACACCATGCCGCGCTCGTACCAGGTGGGGCGGTTCTCGCGGTGCTTGTAGACGGTAATCTGGAAGGACGGCACTTCGGCGTAGTCGTAGGTTACGCCCTCGCCGCCGGTGCGGCCTTGCGGCGCGCCCAGGCGAACCTCGGGCTGGCCCTCGATATTGCAGATAAAGCTGTACCAGATAAGACAGGGCTCGGTGCACTCAAGCTCTACGGTAAATATTCCGTCGCCCTCGTGCGTCATGGGATACAGAGACTCACCGATCTCATCGACCCAAGTGCGCAGCGTAAGCGTTGCCTGATTGGGATCGGCATCCTCCAGAATCACGGAGAGCGAAAGGGTAGTTCCAGTGGTCACAGCGCCAAACGGAGTGCGAAACTGCGACAGGCGGCTGTTGTGAATCAATCTCATAGTACGGTCCAGTTCAATAGAATCATGGCCTGCTGGCCATGGGCTTTACGCACAGGTTATAAGTATATCTGTTGTACACAGGGTGTATAAACAACATCCGTTTACCATCGGCGAACGGTTGTCCTAGAAAAACGTTTTACCAACTATCTACAGAGAAGGGGCGCCCGGTTGGAGCGCCCCTTGTTTAGTGTTTTGATTAGGTTTTAGATCGTCTGTGGGCTAGCGGCGCTTGCGGGTGGCCGTTGCCTTGCGGACGGAGGTCTTCTTGGTCGGAGCCTTTTCCTCAGTGGGAGCGGCGGGGGAGACCGGGGCCTCCTTGGTGGGCTCGGTCTTTGTCGTAGCCTTCGGAGCGGTCTTGACCTCGGCGGCCTTCGGTGCCGGCTTGGCCTTTACTGCGGGCTTTTCCTCGACCTTAGCCTCTGCCTTGGGAGCAGCGGTCTTGGCCGTGGCCTTTTTGACCGTCGTCGTAGCGCGCTTGCGCGTGGTGGTCTTGGCGGCCGGCTTAGCTTCGACAGCTTCCTCAGCCTTAGGCGCAGCGGGCGTCTCCTCGACTTTGGCGGCCGGCTTTGCGGCTGCCTTGGTCGTGGCGGCCTTCTTGGTCGTCGACTTCGTAGCCGTGGTCTTCTTGGCGATCGTGGTCTTGGACGCGGTCGTCTTCTTGGTAGCGGTCTTGGCCGGAGCCTTTGCCTCAGGCTTTGCCTCGGCGGCAGCCTCAGCCTTTACCTCGGGAGCAGCCTCGGCCTCGGCGGCCTTCTTGGCAGCGGCGGTCGTACGCTTGCGCGTGGTCGTTGCCTTGGCAGCGGTGGCCTTGCTCGCAGTCGCAGCCTTGCTCGCAGCGGCCTTCGTGGTCGTGGTCTTCTTAGCCGTCGTCTTACGAGTCGCGGTCTTCTTTGCCGCAGGCTTCGCAGTAGGCTTCACCTCGGGCTCGGGCTTGGGAGTAGCCTCGACCTTCACCTCAGACTCGGCCTTAACGGGCTCAGCTTCAACCGGCTTCTCTTCGGCCTTGGGTTCCTCAGCGGCCACCGGCTCAGCAACAGCCTCAGCCACAGCCGCAGGCCTCTCAATCTCCGGGTGCATAAAGAAGTACAGGTCCAGATACTTGTCGGCCGAGCGCGTCCAGCTAAAGTCCTGGCTCATGGCCTGCGTGACCAGCTGGTTCCAGGCATCGCGGTTGTCCCAGAACAGGCGCGCCGCGCGGAATACGGCGTCGCCCATCTCGTCGCCGTTAAAGTTACTAAACGAGAAACCCGTGCCCTCGCCGGTAAACTCGTTATACGGGATCACCGTGTCCTTCAGGCCGCCGGTCTCGCGAACAATTGGCAGGGTGCCGTAGCGCATGGCGATGATCTGCGACAGGCCGCAGGGCTCAAACTTCGAAGGCATCAGGAACATGTCGGCGGCGGCATACATACGCTGCGACAGCGCGGGATCGAACTCAATGCGTGCGGCCATGGTGCCGGGGTACTTGTCCTGGAAGTAGCGCAGGCCGTCCTCGTAGTCGCGGTCCCCGGTGCCCAGCACCGCCACCTGCACGCCACCGGCCAGGATGCGGTCGAGCGCGTACATGACCAGGTCCATGCCCTTCTGGCGCGTCAGGCGCGTGACCATCACCATGAGCGGACGGTCGTCGCGAACCTCGAGCCCCAGCTCTTCCTGCAGCTTGGCCTTGCACACGGCCTTTCCGGAACGGTCCTCCACGGTGTAGTTTGCGGCAATGCGCTTGTCGGTCGCCGGGTCAAAGCCCGCCACGTCAATGCCGTTCAAAATGCCCTGCAGCGCATAGGAGCGCTCGCGCAGCACGCCGTCCAGGCCCTCGCCAAACTCGGGCGTCTGGATCTCGTTGGCATAGGTGGGGCTCACCGTGGTGATGGCGTCGGCATAGCGCAGCGCGCCCAGCATGTAGTTGATGCTGCAGGCGTCGCAGCGCAGCTGCGAGGCGGCCGCCGGAATATGCGCCACGCCCAGGATGTCCTCCATCACGGTGTCGCTAAACTGGCCCTGGAACGCCACGTTGTGGATCGAGAACACGGTCTTGACGCGGTCGTACAGCGGAAGGCCCTGGTAGAACTCGCGCAAGAACACGGGCGCCAGTGCCGTCTGCCAGTCATTGCAGTGCAGGATGTCGCACTCAAAGCCGGCCGGCAGGTGCTGCAGGCTCTCGGTGATGGCCTTGGAGAAGAACGCAAAGCGCTCACCGTCATCAAAGAAGCCGTACGGATAGTCGCGAGCAAAGTAGCGCTCGTTGTCGATGAACATATAGGTGACGCCGTCGTGCTCGAGCTTCTCGAGCCCGCAGTATTCGTTGCGCCAGCCCAGGCTCACGTAAAAGTCGGAGAAGTGCTCCATCTGCGCCTTGTACTCGTCCTTGATGGTGGCGTACTTGGGCACCATCACGATAACCTCGGCGCCGGCGCGCACAAGCGCCGCAGGCAGCGAGCCCGCCACGTCGCCCAGGCCACCGGTCTTCACAAACGGTGCGCACTCGGCCGAGGCAAACACGATCTGCATCTTTTTGCTGGAATCTGCCATATTGTCTCCCATGTTGCAATTCGAGAATAGCCGCCTGGCACAAACCGGGCGGCTATTCTACATGTTACGAGCGATGTTGCGGTGCCAACGTTAACGTACGATGGTGGTGTCGGAAGTTAACGGAGCCTTGCCCAGCACCAGGATGTTCTCGGGCGTGCCGCGAAGCTCGGTGTTGGTGGGAACCACGTTGTTCTTGTCCAGAATGGCGTTCTCGACGCGGGCGCCGCTCTTGATGATGCAGCTCTGGTTGATGATCGAGTTGGTAACCGAAGCACCTTCCTCGACCACGACGCCGCGCGACAGGATCGAGTTGCGCACGGTGCCCTTGATGATGCAGCCGGCCGAGATGATCGAGTTGCACGCGTGGCTGCCGGTCGCATAGCGCGAAGGCGGCACGTCGTGGGCCTTGGTCAGGATCGGGCGCTCGGGGTCAAAGAGCTGGTCGGCCACGGTCTGGTCGAGCAGGTCCATGCTGCGGCGATACAGCGACTTCTCGCTAAACACGCCCACGACCTCGCCCTTGTACTCGTAGCTGCACACGTCGATGTTGCCAAAGTCGCCCTGGAGTGCCTCGAGCAGGTCCAGATAGTCGGCGGCCTGGTAGTGGTCGATAATCTCGAGGAGCGTCTCGCGGTTGACGATGCAGCAGTCCATGGAGGCGTTGTCGCCGTACGCGACGCCGGCGCTCACGCCCGTCAGGCGGCCGTTCTCGTTAATCTCGAGTTTGGTCTCGTCCTCGACATTGCGCGTGGCCTTGCAGTACACCACGGTCATCTGGGCACCGGAGTTCTCGTGCGCCTCGATGATGGTGTTGAGGTCCATGTTAAAGATGATGTTGGTGCCCATCATCACAACATAGGGATTCTCCGAGCGCTGGAACAGCGTCTTGTTTGAGATGATGTCGCGCAGCAGGAAGCGCATGCCGCCCTTGGTGGTGCCATACGCGTTGCCGGGCACCATGAACAGGCCGCCCTTCTTGCGGTCCAGGCCCCAGTCCTTGCCCGAGCCCACGTGGTCGATCAGCGAGCGGTAGTTACCCGGCATGACGACACCGACGGTCTTGATGCCGGCATTCATCATGTTAGACAGCGGAAAGTCGATCAGGCGGTAGCGGCCCAAAAACGGAACGGACGCGATGGGGCGGTCCTTGAGCAGCACACTGCCGTAGGTCGAAGAGTAGTTAGCGGTGATGTAACCGATGGCCTTGCGATTGATCATCGGATCATTCCCCCTTCCCGATAACGACGTCATTTCCAACGACGGCCGTATCCTTGGTGGTATCGACAGAGCCGAGCTTCACGCCCTCTTCGACCGTGGAGTTCTCGCCCAAAATAGCGCGGCAGATGTGCGCGCCGCTCTTAACGTGCGCACCCGGCAGCAGCACGGAGTCCTCGACCACGGCGCGCTCCTCGATGATGACATCGGTCGAAAGGATCGAGTGGCGAGCGGTGCCGTAGATCTTGCAGCCGTTGGAGACCAGGCAGTCGTCCAGGCGGCCGTCCGGTCCAATGTAGTGCGGCGGACGCGTGGTGATGTTGGACATGATGGGGAAGTTCTTGTCAAACAGATCGAACTCGGGGTTGTTGCCCAGCAGGTCCATCGAGGTCTCGTGGAAGCTGGCGATGGTGCCGACGTCCTTCCAAAAGCCGTGGAACTCGTAGCTGTACAGGCGCTTGTTCTCGCCGAGCAGCTTGGGGATGATGTCCTTGCCAAAGTCGTGGCTCGAGCGCTGGTCCAGAGCGTCCTCCTCGAGCGCCTCGATCAGGACGTCGGCCGAGAAGATGTAGATGCCCATGGACGCGAGGTTCGAATCGGGCTTCTCGGGCTTCTCGGTGAACTTGGTGATGCGGCCGTCTTCGGGGTCGGTGGTCAGGATGCCAAAGCGGCTGGCCTCCTCCCACGGCACGGGCATAACGCTCACCGTGAGGTCGGCGTTGTTCTCAATGTGCGTCTTGAGCATCTTGCGGTAGTCCATGCGATACAGGTGATCGCCCGAAAGAATCAGGACGTACTTGGGGTCGTTGGCCTTGATGTAGTCGAGGTTCTGCGTAATGGCGTCGGCCGTGCCCGCATACCAGGCGCCACCGGTCTGCGTCTCGTACGGCGGCAGGATCGACACACCGCCGTCGCGGCTGTCCAGATCCCACGCCTCGCCGGAGCCCACGTAGGCATGCAGCAGGTAGGGACGGTACTGCGTCAGAACGCCCACCGTGTCGATGCCCGAGTTGGAGCAGTTGGAGAGCGAGAAGTCGATAATGCGGAACTTGCCACCAAAGCTAACCGCCGGCTTGGCGATCTTTTGGGTGAGTGCCCCCAATCGGCTGCCCTGTCCTCCTGCGAGGAGCATCGCGATGCATTCTTTCTTACTCATCGATTTCTCCTTCTGTCATCGATGTTCCTAAACCCATTTGCGACGGGCGCGGCGCTCTGTCACGCCCGTCGAGTAATGCCGTGCGGCAAAGGGAGCTCGCGCGCCTTTACGCGTGCCAGATCTCGTCGCGGTACTCGCGAATGGTGCGGTCGCTCGAGAACCAACCGGAGGAGGCGGTGTTGAGCAGGGCCTTGCGGTTCCAGGTCTCCTGATCGCCGTAGCTGTTCGTGAGCGCCTCCCATGCATCCACGTAGCTGCGGAAATCGGCCATGACCAGGTCGGGGTCGTTGTTGTTCATGAGCTCGTTGTAGATGCTCTCGAAGTTGCCCGAAAGGCCGGCAAACGTGTTGTCCTTGAGCTCGTCCATCACGCGGCCCAGACGCTCGCGGTCGCCGTTGAGGGTATCCCACGCAAAGTAGCTGTTGGATGCCCAGAGCTGCTCGACCTCGGGAGCGGTCAGGCCAAAGATGGCCTCGTTCTCGCGGCCGGCCAGGTCGGCGATCTCGATGTTGGCGCCGTCGAGGGTGCCCAGCGTAATGGCGCCGTTCATCATGAGCTTCATGTTGGACGTGCCCGAGGCCTCCTTGCCGGCCGTGGAGATCTGCTCCGAGATCTCGGCAGCGGGGTAGATGAGCTGGGCGTTGCTTACGCGGAAGTTGGGGATAAAGCAGACCTTCATGACCTCGTTGACGCGGGCGTCGTTGTTGATGACGTCGGCCACGGAGTTAATGAGGCGGATGGTCTCCTTGGCAAAGGTGTAGCTCGAGGCAGCCTTGCCGCTAAAGATGAAGGTCGTCGGCGTCACGTGGAAGTTGGGATCGGCGATGCGACGGTTGTAGATGTCCATCACCTTCATGATGTTCATGAGCTGGCGCTTGTAGGCGTGGAAGCGCTTAACCTGAACATCGAAGACGGTGTTGGGGTCAATGACCAGACCGGTCTCGGCCTTAACGTAGGCGGCCAGACGCTCCTTGTTAGCGCGCTTGGAGGCTCCCACGGCCTTCAGGAACTCGGTGTCGTTCTGGAACTCCTTGAGTTTCTCCAGCTCAAAGGCGTCCTTGAGCCAGCCATCGCCAATGGCCTCGGTCACGAGCTTGGCATAGGTGGGGTTGGCCTCGGCAAAGAAGCGGCGGTGCGAGATGCCGTTGGTCTTGTTGTTGAACTTCTCGGGCGTCAGGGCATAGAAGTCCTTGAGCACGATGTTCTTGATGATGTCGGAGTGGATCTTTGCCACGCCGTTGACGCTATGGCTGCAGATCACAGACAGGTTGGCCATGCGAATCTCGCCGTCCCACAGAATGGCGGTCTGGCGCAGGCGCTCCTGCCAGCCCTCCTGCGTGGTGTCGAACGACTCGTGCCAACGACGGCTGATCTCGTCGATGATCTGGTACACGCGGGGGAGGAGCTTGGAGAACGTGCCGATGGGCCACTTCTCCAGAGCCTCGGGCAGGATGGTGTGGTTGGTGTAACTCACGACCTGCGTCACGATGTTCCAGGCGTCATCCCACTCGAGCTTCTTCTCGTCGATGAGGATGCGCATGAGCTCGGGGCCGCACATGGCGGGGTGCGTATCGTTGGTGTGGATGGCTACAAACTGCGGCAGCAGCTCCCAGTTCTCGCCGTGCTCCTTCTCAAAGGTGTCGAGCAGACTGTAGATGCCGGCCGAAACAAACAGGTACTCCTGCTTCAAACGCAGCAGACGGCCGTGCTCGCCGGCGTCGTTGGGGTAGAGGATGGCGCTGATGGCCTCGGCCTCGGCGCGCTCGGCGTCGGCCAGGGCGTAGTCGCCGCGGCTGAAGGCCTCTAGGTCAAAGTGCTCCTCGACCGGTTCGGCAGCCCAGACGCGCAGCTTGTTGACGGTCTCGCCGGCATAGCCCACCACGGGGATGTCATAAGGGACGGCCAGGATGTCCTGCGTGTCCACCGTGCGGTAGAACGTGCGGCCGTTCTCCTCAAAGCCCTCGACATGGCCACCAAACTTGATGGTCACGGCCTTGTCCTGACGGCGGACCTCCCAAGGGTAGCCGTGGGTGAGCCACTCGTCGGTGGTCTCGACCTGGCTGCCGTTGACGATCTCCTGCTTAAACAGGCCGTAGCGGTAGCGCATGCCGTTGCCGTAGCCGGCAATGCCCTCGGCTGCCATGGAATCCAGGAAGCACGCTGCCAGACGGCCCAGGCCACCGTTGCCCAGTGCCGGATCGGGCTCCTGGTTCTCGATGACGGACAGGTCAAAGCCCATGTCGTCGAGCGCCTCGGCGACCATGTCGCGCACGCCAAAGTTGAGCAGGTAGTTGTCGAGCAGGCGGCCGATCAAAAACTCGATCGAGAAGTAGTACACGCGCTTCTTGCCCTCGGCGGTCACACGGGCGTCACTCTTGGTGGCAACGGTGCGCGCCTTCTCGGCCACGAGCTTGGCCAGGGCGTTAAAGCGGTCAAGGTCGCTGACGGCCTCGACGCTCTTGCCGCTAATGCTCATGACGGCATCGCGATAGAGCTCGGTAAACTCCTGCTTGTTGTCGAAGATCTTATTCATACGTTCCTTTCCCCCGGGGATGTTTCTCCCGGAACGGTTATGACTTATATCCTACGCCCCGGCGGGGCGGGTAATTACAGCTGTAACGGCTTTGTTACGCATTCTTGGCAGACGGCTTAACAGAAGCAGACTTGGTCTTGGTAGCGGCCTTTTTGGCAGCCGGTTTCTTGGCCGTAGTGGCCTTGGCGGCGGGCTTCGCGGCAGCCTTCGCCTTGGTCGTCGTAGTCTTCGCCTTAGCCGGTGCCTTCTTGACCGCAGCAGTCTTGGGCTTCACCGAGGACGTGCGCTTACGCGTAGCCTTCTTCGGCTCCTCGACCACGGGCGGCTTATAGCTGCTGGGACCGCGGCGCTTAAGCACCACACCTGCCAGACCGGGTACCTTAATCTCAATGGAGTCCATCTGCCCGTTCCAGGGATAGGGCTCGCTCGAGCAGGTGTAGGGCTCCTTGCCGGCATAGCCGCTGCCGCCAAACTCAGGACGGTCAGAATCGAAGATGACCTCCCAGTCACCCTCGCGCGGCACGCCCACGCGGAAGCTCTCATAGCTCGCCGGGTCAAAGTTAATCAGGATCACCAGGTCGTCATCGACGTCCTCGCCCTGACGCACAAAGCTCACGATGGACTGCTTGGAGTTATCCGCATCGATCCAGGTAAAGCCGTCGTCGGTGTAGCCGCGCTCGTACAGGGCGGGCTCGGCGGTGTACAGGTGGTTGAGCGCCTTGATAAACGCCTGATGATGACGGTGGGTCTCGTACTCCTCGGTCAGGAACCACTGGATGGACTCGTAATAGCGCCACTCAATAAACTGGCCGATCTCGTTGCCCATAAAGTTGAGCTTGGCACCGGGGTGCGTCATCTGGTAGAAGGCGAGCGTGCGCAGGCCGGCAAACTGGCGCCACCAGTCGCCCGGCATGCGGCCGATCAGCGAGCACTTGCCGTGCACGACCTCATCGTGGCTCAGCGGGCAAATAAAGTTCTCGGTAAAGGCGTACATGATGGAGAACGTGAGCAGCCCGTGGTTGCCGGGGCGCCACGGAAAATCGGTCTGCATGTAGTGCAGGGTATCGTTCATCCAGCCCATGTCCCACTTGTAGTGGAAGCCCAGACCGCCGTCCTGCGGCGGGTAGGTCACGAGCGGCCACGCGGTGGACTCCTCGGCCATCATCATCACGTCAGGGAAGTGGGCCTCCACGGCGCAGTTGACCTGGCGGATAAACGCGCTGGCATCCAGGTCCTCCTCGGTTCCGTACTTGTTGAACTTCTTTTGGCCCGGATCGTCGATGCCAAAGTTGAGGTACAGCATGCTGGACACGCCATCCATGCGGATGCCGTCAACGTGGAAGTTCTCGAGCCAGTACAGCACGTTGGAGACCAGAAAGGAGCGGACCTCGCCGCGGGCGAAGTCAAACTTGTGCGTGCCCCAGTTGGGGTGAATCTCGTGCTCAAACAGCATGTGGCCGTTAAAGGTGGCAAGGCCGTGGGAGTCGGCGCAAAAACCGCCGGGCACCCAGTCCATGATCACGCCGATGCCCGCCTTGTGACACGCATCGATAAAGTGCATGAGCTGCTGCGGGTCGCCATAGCGCGACGTGGCGGCATAATAGCCGGTCGTCTGGTAGCCCCAGGAGCCATCGAAGGGATGCTCCATGAGCGGCATGACCTCGATATGCGTATAGCCCATGTCGCGCACGTAGTCCACGAGCTCCACCGACAGGTCGTCGTAGGTGTAAAACTCGCCGCGCTGCGCGGGGAAGGGATCCATGGGGCCGGGATAGTTGCCATACTCGTCCGGCTCGCCCTGCGGCGCGTCGCCGTGGCGCTTCCACGAGCCAATATGCACCTCGTAGATGTTAAGGGGCTGCGACATGTGGTTGTGGCCGGCGCGGCGCTTGAGCCATGCGGCGTCGTTCCATTTGTAGCCATCGAGGGTCCACAGCACGCTAGCGGTACCCGGAGGGCACTCGGCCTTGAAGGCGTACGGATCGGCCTTGTACAGTTTTTCGCCCTCGTTGGTCTCGATTAAATATTTATAGAGCTGGCCTTGTTCTGCGCCAGGAATAAAGCCTTCCCAAATAGCGCTCGTATGCACGGGCACCAGCGGGTTGGCTTCTTCATCCCAGTCGTTAAATTCGCCAATGACATGCACGCTCTTTACATCGGGCGCCCAAACGCAAAAGCGCCAGCCGCGCGTACGGTTCTGCGTGTCGGGGTGCGCGCCCATCTTTTCCCAGCTGCGCTCCCACGTGCCGATGCCAAATAGATAGACATCGTCCTTGGTGAGCTCCGGTGCGTGCGGGGCGGCTTTACGGGTTGCGGGCTTTTTAGCCGTTGGCTTTAGCTTTGTATCGCTCACGTTTGATCCCATCATGACGCGGCAGCGTGTTGCCTTGGTGACTAGATGCGAAAGGTCCAAGGCTGCACGAATCGAAGGGACGGCGATGGTTCTATGATTCGTTCCACCTCGCGTGCTCGGTGGAACTTTCGGCACGAAATACGATAACACCTGTTCGTTACTTTTATGGAGAAAAGTGGATTTGCGGCGGTGTTTAATCGGCGAGCGCCATGTTTAGACCACTGGCAGAATTGCGATGGTAAAACTCTTGACAGTTTTACCAATTAGGGTTTCAAGATTGTTAGTCTGACGTTTGGTAAAACGTTTTTAGCAGGATGTTTACCATTTGACATCGAAAGGTACATTTATGTCCCAGACCGCTGCTCCCAATGTCGCTTTTATTTTCGATTGCGACGGAACACTGGTTAATAGCACCCCCGTTTGGGCCTATGCTCAGCCCGAGTTATTGCACCGCCACGGAGTTGACGTAACGGTCGACGATTTTGCCCAATTTGAGCATTTGTCGCTCGAGGACGAGTGCCAGGCCTACCACGACACCTGGGGCATTGGAGCGAATGGCGAGAAGCTGTATCGCGAGCTGAGCGACATCCTGATCGATGGCTACTCCAAGGTGCCACCGCGCGAGGGGCTCTTGGCATTTTTGGAGCAGGCGAAGGCGGCGGGCATTGCCATGTGCGTTGCCACGTCTACGCCAGCCGAGCTGGTTAAGTCTGCGCTTGCGGGCGCCGGGCTCGATGCCTACATGGAGTTTGTGACCACCACGGGCGAGGCGGGACGTTCCAAACAGTTCCCCGACGTATACGAGCTGGCGCTTCGCCGTCTGGAGGGGCGCCATGGGCACAAGTTTGAGCGCTCATGGGTGTTTGAGGACGCCGTCTTTGGCCTAAAGAGCTCTGGCTCCGCCGGCTTTAAGCGCGTGGGTATCTATGACCCGCATGGCCGTATGGAGCGCGACGATGTGCGCGCCAACTGCGATATCTTTATCGACTGCTACGAGGAGCTGGATCTGGCCCGCGTGCTTGCGTTTGAGGGATAGGCGAGGGCTGTGGCTTGTAAGGTATTAGTGGTCTGTGGCTCGCCCGTTGTGGCGAGCGCGGATCTGTTGCGTAGGCTAGCAGGGGAGTGCGACCACATTGTCGCCGTGGACCGCGGACTTGATGCGCTACTGGGCGCTGGCCTGAGCTGCGACGTCTATGTGGGGGATGCCGACACGGTGAGCGATGCGGGCCGCGCGTTGGTCGATGCCGCCGAAGCCTTTGAAGTAGAGCGCCACGACCCGTACAAGGACTATACCGATCTGGCGCTGGCGCTCGACTCCGTCCGCCGTCGCTGGACGGGTGCCGAAGTGGTTGCGACCTGCGCCACCGGCGGCCGTCCGGACATGGCCCTATCCGTGCTGGGCTTGCTTGCAGGCTATGATGACGCCCCAGTCTGGATTGCTGAGGACAAGGTAGTCGCCCGCATTCTTCACGCAGGTGAGTCGTGGACCATCGAGGGCGCCGAAGGCAAGACGTTCTCCATCATCGCCATAGCCCTTGGGACGGTGGTAAGCGAGTACGGCCTAGAATGGGAGCTAGATTACAGTCCCTTGGGCCTGTTGGCCGATACGGGCATTAGCAACGTCGTCAGGGGTACGGCCAAGATCCAAGTCCACCAAGGTGTTGCGATCGGTTATTTGCTGGCGTGAGGGTTTTATCGGGACGGGGCTGAATTGGATAATTTTGGCAAAGCCAAAAAGGGTATATACAATCAGTGGTTGGAAGTTGTTAAACGATCGGTTGGTTTCCGTAAACGGGATTCTGTTTAATCCAACCACTTATCTAACAACCCGCTCATATGCAAATCCAACCACGTGCTTAACAACTTTACTTTTTGATTAAAGGCCTGAAGTCCACCACGCCTTGGCGGGAAAGTCCTTTCCCCGTCGAGTATTCTCGATCGCGCTCGGGGTCTTCCTCGACGAATTTGCACACACCCTTTGCTATGAGAGAGATGAGCCCTTCAAGCTTGATGACGCAATCGAACTCGCAGTCCTGTTGGCTTCCATGTCCGATTCCTTTATGCCCATAACTCGCGATTATCCCGCGCGCATCGCCCTGTACGCAAACCCCGATGGCTTTGTAGGGGCTATAGTCTTCGCCCCTTCCCTCGATGACCGACGACCCCGCATGGATCACCGCGCAGCGAAGCTGATAGAGATCCGATGCCGTAAAGATGCCTCGCTTCTCTATCGTCTCAAACTCCTCTTTTATCTCATCTGGGCGCTTCTCGCCCTTGCGCGCATTGGTCATTTTTCTCCCATCGTTCGGGAGCCCCAGGTACTCCTCGCACCATTTCCGGTAATCCGTCCCGTCGATGTTTGCGCATACGTCTGGGATGGTCACTACGAGAGTCAAAGCGGCGAGCAGCAGCCCTGCGTCGAAGGCGTTTTCGCACTCTTCCACAAGCCTGCTGGGCGTACGGCAGACGACGGCGGGGAACCCGTATTCGTTGTCGCTGCATTTTAAACACGTAGAGGGCATGGGCTCCCAATCGGCAATTGCTGTCATGCTCATAACACCTCGCCCGTTTCTGTGTCGATTCTCGGACCTGTCCTCGGTTCGATGAACTCATCCACCATCTCGTCGTCGCGGTCGCGCTCGGTCACGAAGAGCTGTCCCGGGACGTCGATGCGTGGGTCAATCGTTAGGCTGCTGCTCGCGATGTTGCGATCGAGATGCGGCTCAGCAGTCCCAGTAGTGTAGGCGGGGCGTAGCACTTCGCGCACGTAGTTGACGATACCCAAAATCTCGTTCACGTAGTCGAACGCGAACTTCTCGGCCATGGTCGGTCCTCCCAGGCAAAGACGATTTCAACCAGAGATTCTACAACTGCAATGAGTTGCTCCGCTTTAAATCCAACCATTGACTCAACAAAATGGTAGGAGACATTCTTCAACCAGAAAACTAATAAACCCAACAAGTTATTTTCTTACCCGCCAAAAATAGCTAATTCAGTCCCATTCCAGGAAAACCCGTAAGATGAGACAATCAATCAAAATTCCCCCTTGCATCAAGCAAAACATTCCCCTATAGTATCTCCTCGTCACGGGGGCGTAGCTCAGCTGGGAGAGCGCTTGACTGGCAGTCAAGAGGTCAGGGGTTCGATCCCCCTCGTCTCCACCATCGTGAATGCAAAGGCCTTCGGAATTCCGAAGGCCTTTTTTCATGCCAAAACACCACGCGCTGCAAACCCCACCTACGCCAACAAAAAGTTGCACAATTTATTTCCCATGTCTGTACATAGTTTGTTGGACAAACGCAATTACCAGTACGCCTCGCTGGTCAATTCGGGCTTCAGGAGCATCCATAACCTTCGCTAGCACCCCAATATCCTGCGCCAATGTGAACAACATCCCAAAACAACCCCCTTGAACACGCTAAATGAACGATATGTTGTCCACCACAAGCCAAATCAGTTTCGCTACCAGCTTGTGCTAGAATACCTAACGTTACATGAGTTCAACTGTGCTCACGGCTCCAGCAAGCCACAAAGCGCAGGGTCGATCAGCATCCGGCCGTAACGGCGGTGCCAGAAACACCACGAGCTCCAATAAAGAAGTCATGCGACGTTGTTATTTGTATTGATGTAATTCAAAGATGCATTTAATAGCTTGCGTGTCGAAGCGTAGTAGTTTTCAGCTGTTTGCGTGCGGTCCAGTTTTGTTCCCGCTTGACTGGTTCGCACGCAGCCAGCTGGAGTCGCGGTCTTTTTGCGATACACGGCCGCGACTCTAGTAACTGCACTCATACATACCGTTCACGGTGGGGCAGAGCCACGTGCTTGTCTAACTGGGCTCAGGGTTTGAATATGGAGCGCCTTCGCGCACAAGCGCCCTGGCGAAGCCATACCCAAACCCCGCGATCCACACGTAAGACAGCAAGGGGGTGGTGCTTGTGTGGTATGTAATCCAGGTCATTAACGGTCGCGAAGACGTAATGCGCGAGCGCATCGAGCACATGGTGCCGGCGAGCGCCATGCAGGAGCTCTTTTATCCCCAATTTCAAACCGAGATTAAGGTACACGGCGAATGGGTCAAAACGACCAAGCCACTCTTTCCCGGTTATCTCATCTGCGATACGGCAGATCCCCGCACCGTGCAACAGTATCTGCTGCGCATGGACGACTTTGCCCGGGTGCTCTCCCAGGACGGTCAGTTTGTGCCTCTGGCTAAAGAAGAGGTCCAGCTTATTGGAGGCTTTACGCATAGGGGAGACCGCGTTGTGCCCATGAGCGAGGCCCTAAAAAACGGTGATCAGGTCGTAGTGACGGCAGGTCCACTGCTGGGCCACGAAGGCCTTATTAAAACCATCAACAGACGCAAGAGCACTGCTTATTTGGAGCTCAACCTGTGCGGCCGATGCGTAACTACGCGCGTCGGCCTCGCGGTGCTTTCAAACGAGCAGCGCGTGATGCGCAACCTTAAAAAGGCGATCGCCTAAGTGCGGGCGACTGTTTAACGGGACAGGAAGGAGCCCCGGGGGCGGGGATGTAGTGTTGGAAGAGAACGTGTCGGATAAAACAGAATATCCATCAGATGCGCCCGCGGGGGCGGCGCTGATTGCTCAGGCCATGGACCGGCGCGAGGGCTCAGGTCGCTATAAGGACATGCAATCCATTGTGGACTGGGACAACTCGCGCCTGGCCTACCGCGCCGTCAAGCGCGCCTTCGACATCGTGTTCAGCGGCTGCGCGCTGGCCGTCATCGCCATTCCCAGCCTGGTGCTCGCCATCGTCATCCGCCTGGAGAGCGAGGGCAACCCGTTCTATAGCCAGATTCGCGTCGGTAGAATCCAACGTGACGGCAGCCTTTCTACCTTCCGTATGTGGAAGTTCCGCTCCATGTACAGGGATGCCGATGAGCGTCTCGCCGAGCTCAAGGGACAAAACGAGATCGCCGGCGCCATGTTCAAGATGAGGGAGGATCCCCGCGTCACGAAGATCGGCAAGTTCATACGTAAGCACTCCATCGACGAGCTCCCGCAGTTCCTCAACGTGTTCCTGGGCCAGATGAGCGTGGTGGGCCCGCGCCCGCCGCTGCCGCGCGAGGTTGAGCAGTACACCGAGTACGACCTGCAGCGCCTGGCCGTGAAGCAAGGCATCACCGGCTGGTGGCAGGTGACGGACCGCAATTCGATCGATTTTGACGGCATGGTCCAGCGCGACCTTGAATACATCGCTAAGCGCGGGATCATCATGGACCTCAAGATTGTCGTCCTTACGGTAATCGAGGTCATCACCGGTAAGGGTGCGTGCTAATGCTCGATAATTATTCAAAGTATTCCGAGCTCAATCGCGTGCCGGTAATTGATGTCCCGATTACCGGCACGAATATGCCTCACTGCATTCATTTTCTTACTGAGCATATCGATGAGCTCCGTGGCGAATACATCTGCGTTTCTAATGCACATACGTCTGTAATGGCCCACGATGATCCTTCCTATTGGGCTTGCCAAGCTGAATCCGTCATGTCTGTTCCTGATGGAAAACCCCTGTCGATTGTTGGTAGAAAGGCTGTTGCATCAATGGACCGCGTTACTGGTCCAGACTTGATGCGAGAGATTTTTGAGGTCTCCAGCCTGCACGGATGGAGCCATTACTTCTACGGAAATGAGACGAAGAACCTCGAGGCGCTCAGAGATGCGCTTCAAAAGGAATATCCGAGCTTGGAAATCGCAGGCATGGAACCCTCCGTTTTCCGTCCACTGACATATGGCGAAAAATGCGATTTATCCCAACGTATTGCCGACTCAGGGGCCGATTTCGCATGGATCGCGCTTGGTGCGCCTCGTCAGGAGCTTCTTATGCACGAACTCAAAGGGGGGCCGCAGCCGCTGATGATCGGCGTTGGTGGCGCGTTCAACGTTCTCGCCGGAGTGGTACCGGAGGCACCGATCTGGATGCAAAACCTGAGCCTTGAGTGGCTATACAGACTTATCCAAGAGCCGAAACGACTTTTCAAACGATATCTAGTTACTAATACCAAATTCCTCTTTTACCAGTTCACGGGCGCCAAGCGCAAGGAAGGCAAGTAGATGAAATCCACCACCGCATTCAAAGACAAGACCCTGATGATCACGGGCGGCACCGGCTCGTTCGGCAACACCGTCCTCAAGCACTTCATGGACACCGACCTGGCCGAGATCCGCATCTTCTCTCGCGACGAGAAGAAGCAGGACGACATGCGCCACCGCCTGCAGGAGAAGTCGCCCGAGCTCGCCTCCAAGGTGCGCTTCTTCATCGGCGACGTCCGTAACGCCCAGTCGGTGCGCGACGCCATGCACGGCGTGGACTACATCTTCCACGCCGCCGCCTTGAAGCAGGTGCCCTCCTGCGAGTTCTTCCCCATGGAGGCCGTGCGCACCAACGTCATCGGCACGGACAACGTGCTGCACGCCGCGATCGACGAGGGCGTCGACCGCGTCGTGTGCCTGTCCACCGACAAGGCGGCATACCCCATCAACGCCATGGGCAAGTCCAAGGCCATGATGGAGTCCATCATCTACGCCAACGCCCGAAACGGCGCCGGCCGCACCACCATCTGCTGCACCCGCTACGGCAACGTCATGTGCTCGCGCGGCAGCGTCATCCCGCTGTTCATCGACCGCATCCGAAAAGGGGAGCCGCTCACGGTCACCGACCCCAACATGACCCGCTTCCTCATGAACCTGGACGAGGCGGTCGACCTGGTGCAGTTCGCCTTCGAGCACGCCAACCCCGGCGACCTGTTCATCCAGAAGGCGCCTGCCTCCACCATCGGCGACCTCGCCGAGGCGGTCCAGGAGGTCTTCGGCCGCGTGGGCACCCAGGTGATCGGCACCCGCCACGGCGAGAAGCTCTTCGAGACCCTCATGACCCGCGAGGAGCGCCTGCGCGCCGAGGACATGGGTGGCTACTACCGCGTGGCATGCGACTCGCGCGACCTGAACTACGACAAGTTCGTCGTGGACGGTGAGGTGGAGACCCAGGCCGACGAGTCCTACACCTCCCACAACACCGAGAGGCTCGACGTTGAGGGCACCATCGCCAAGATCAAGACCGCCGAGTACGTGCAGCTGGCGCTCGAGGGCCGCGAGCACGAGGCGGTGCAGTAGGGTGCGCGTCCTCGTCACCGGCGCCAGGGGCTTCGTCGGGAAGAACCTCTGCTGCGCGCTGAAAAACATCCGCGACGGCAAGGACCGCCGCGCCAAATACCGAGCCCTGCTGCCGCTCGAGGTCATGGAGTATGACGTCGACTCGACGACCGAGGAGCTGGACGGCTACTGCTCCCGCGCCGACTTCGTCTTCAACCTGGCCGGCGTCAACCGCCCCGAGGACCAGGCGGAGTTCATGGAGAGCAACTTCGGGTTCGCCTCCACGCTGCTTGATGCCCTCGTGCGCCACGGGAACACGTGCCCCGTCATGCTCTCCAGCTCCGCGCAGGCGAGCCTTTCCGGCCGTTTTGAGGGCTCGGTCTACGGCGAGTCGAAACTGGCGGGGGAGGGCCTGTTCCGCGATTATTCCGAGCGCACGGGCGCCCCGGTGCTCATCTACCGCTTTCCCAACCTCTACGGCAAGTGGTGCCGCCCGCGTTACAACTCCGCCGTGGCCACCTTCTGCGACGCCATCGCCAACAGCCGCCCCTACACCGTGAACGACCCCTCGGTGGAGCTGGAGCTCCTCTACATCGACGACCTCGTCGACGAGATGCTGGGCGCCCTGCTGGGGGAGGAGCACCGCTGCGGATACGAGGGGCTCGAGCGCGTCGACGGAGATGATTTCTGCTACGTCCCCGGGACCGACGTGAAAACCCTGGGCGAGATCGTCTACCTGCTGGGCAGCTTCCGCGACAGCCGCGAGACGCTTTCGGTGCCGGACCTTTCCGAGGGATCCTTCTCCAAGAAGCTCTGGAGCACGTTCCTGTCCCACTACGAGCCGGGGCACTTCGCCTACTCCCTGAAGCCCAACACCGACGAGCGCGGCTCGTTCACCGAGTTCCTGCGCACGCCGGAGCGCGGCCAGGTCTCCATCAACGTCTCGAAGCCCGGCATCACCAAGGGCAACCACTGGCACATGAGCAAATGGGAGAGGTTCCTGGTGGTCTCCGGTACCGCGTCGATCAGGCTGAGGAGGGTGGGGGAGGACGCCGAGGGCAAGCCCTTCCCCGTCGACGAGTATGTCGTCTCTGGTCCCGACATGCGCGTGGTCGAGATGATCCCCGGCTACACGCACTCCATCACCAACATGTCCGACACCGAGGACCTCGTGACGGTCATGTGGGCCAACGAGCCCTTCGACCCCGAGGACCCCGACACCTACTACGAGGAGGTCTAGCCGCATGGGCAAGGACTATTCCGATATCCGCTTCGGGGACGACGGCCGCCTGAAGCTGCTGATCATCGTGGGCACCCGCCCCGAGGTCATCCGCCTGTCCGAGGTCATCAAGAAGTGCCGCCGCCACTTCGACTGCCTGCTGGCTCACACCGGGCAGAACTACGACTACACGCTCAACGGCATCTTCTTCCGCGACCTGTCGCTGGACGACCCCGACGTCTACCTGGACGCTGTGGGCGCCGACCTGGGCGAGACGGTGGGCAATATCATCGCCGCGAGCTATAAGCTGATGGTGCAGGTCCAGCCCGATGCGCTGCTGATCCTGGGCGACACCAACAGCTGCCTGTCCGCTATCGCGGCCAAGAGGCTCCACATCCCCATCTTCCACATGGAGGCGGGCAACCGCTGCAAGGACGAGTGCCTGCCCGAGGAGACCAACCGCCGCATCGTCGACGTGATCTCCGACGTCAACCTTGCCTACTCCGAGCACGCCCGTCGCTACCTCAAGGACACCGGCTGCGCCCCGGAGCGCACCTACGTCACAGGCTCGCCCATGGCGGAGGTCCTGCGCGCCAACCTGGACAAGATCGAGGCATCCGATATCCTCTCCGAGTTCCGCCTTGAGCCCAAGCGCTATATGCTGCTCTCGGCCCACCGCGAGGAGAACATCGACACCGAGGCGAACTTCACGAGCCTGTTCACCGCGATCAACGCGCTGGCCGAGAAATACGACATGCCGATCCTGTACTCCTGCCACCCGCGCTCCCGTAAGCGCCTGGAGGCCACTGGCTTCAAGCTCGACCCGCGCGTGCGCATGCACGAGCCCATGGGTTTCCACGACTACAACTGCCTGCAGATGAACGCCTTCGCGGTTGTCTCCGACTCCGGCACCCTGCCCGAGGAGTCGAGCTTCTTCGCCAGTATCGGCCGCCCGTTCCCGGCGGTGTGCATCCGTACCTCGACCGAGCGCCCCGAGGCGCTGGACAAGGCGTGCTTCACGCTTGCCGGCATCAGCGAGCGCGGCCTGCTCCAGGCGGTCCACACCGCCGTCGAGCTCGACGCCGAGGGGTCGCTCCCCGAGGCCCCCGTGCCCGACTACGCCGACGAGACCGTGTCCACCAAGGTCGTGAAAATCATTCAGAGCTACACAGGCGTCGTAGACAAGATGGTGTGGAGGAAATGCTAGTGTCGCAGACCCAAGGGCTCACGACCGACGCGCTCGTCGACGAAGCACTCGCTCTGGGTGAATGTCTGGGACGCCCGCTGCGCTACGTCCAGCTCAACAGCTTTTACAACGGTTCCACCGGTACCATAATGCGCAACCTTCACCATGAGCTGACTGAGCGCGGGGTTGACTCTTACATCTTCTGGGGCCGTCGCCACAACACGATAAGCGACCATGAGCAGTGCTGCGCTTCGAAGGCCGGCTACCTCTCCCACGGCGCCATGACACGTTTGCATGACCGCATGGGCTTCTACTCTAAGCGAGATACCGCAAAACTGCTCAAGCGCCTGGACGAGATCGATCCCGATGTGGTGCACCTGCATAACATACACGGCTATTACGTGAACATAGAGATGCTGTTCTCTTGGCTCGCCTCACATCGTTGCCAGGTTAAATGGACGTTGCACGATTGCTGGGCCTTTACGGGCCATTGTGCACACTTCACATATGTGAAGTGTGCACAATGGCAGTCTCATTGCGCGTACTCGAAATGCTGCCCGCAGCTGGACACCTATCCCATAACGATTTCAAAAACCAACTGCGCGAGAAACTATGAAGATAAGAAACGCATCTTCACGAGCGTACCGCCTGAGCGGATGACGCTAATAACACCTTCACAGTGGCTCGCGGATTTGGTCGGGGAGAGCTTTCTCAAAGATTATCCGGTGGAGGTCCGTCATAACGTCATCGACACCGACGTTTTCAAACCCACCCCAAGCGACTTCCGCGAGAGATACGGTATTGGCGACCGGTTTATGGTGCTAGGCGTTGCGAGCCCTTGGACCAAGCGCAAGGGACTTCCTGATTTCGTCCGCTTAGCCGAGGAACTTGACTCTGACAAGTTTGTCGTAGCGCTCGTCGGCCTTTCGGATCGGCAGCTAAAGGCGCTTCCCCGGGGCGTTGTTGGCCTCAAACGTACCAACTCTCCCCAGGAGCTCGCCGGCATCTATACAACGGCGGACGTCTATTTCAATCCTACCGTAGAGGACAACTATCCGACGGTCAACCTTGAAGCCGAGGCCTGTGGCACTCCTGTTATAACTTACGACACAGGTGGGTGCAGGGAGACGCTTCATCGTGCTGATTCAAGTTTCGTTGCCGGCTTTGATCAAGCACTATCCATGATAGAGAAAGGCTTTTAATAATGAGGGTCGACAAAGTCGTTCCTGCTGCTCAGGGATATAAACGCGTAGCGAAAATACCTTTAAAGGGCGTTCTCCTTGCAATAAATAAGTTATCGAACAAAACTTATAAAAAGCTATACCCTCGCTACTTGGCGTGGCTAGGGGTCAACATCTCGGATAAGTTCTCCGAGTACGGTGATCCTTGGATAAGCCCTGAATGCCGCTTCGATGCGGCGGGCTACAATCTCATCACTTTGGGCGATGGAGTCACCATCAGCTATGGAACGTCCATCTTAGTCCACGACTACAGCATCGACAAGGCGTTGTATGCTCGCCGTGGGACTCATGGTAAGCTTCTCAAGTCTGTGACTATTGGCAGGAACTGTTTTATCGGCGCAAACACAATGATTCTGCCTGGCACTGTTATCGGTGATGACTGCATCATCGGGGGGGGTCGGTTGTTAAAGGCCGCTTTCCGGTTGGATCGGTCGTATGCGGCAACCCGGCTCGCGTTGTTGGAACTGTAGATGAGTTCCTTGAAAAGCACGAGGCCAAAGAGGATATCGTTTATGGACTTTCCTAATGAGAAGGTGCTGCTGATTTCACGTCTCGACGGAAACAGGGGGCCTTTGGGCGTAGCCGCGGCAGTCCACTCCCGTCTTGCCCAGAATCATGCTTGCAAGCTTGCTGAGGTTTATTCCTTTGCCGATGTGCTAAAGCTCATTGTGAAGATTCCATTTACTTACAAGGGTTACTCCATATGCGTGCACCAAAATGGATTCAGAGTACCCATGGCGCTCTGCATGCTATCGAAGATTGATCACGGCAATAACTACTACCTCGTACTTCATGGCATTGCAGCCGAAGAACGCAAATACCGGCCGGTGCTGTCTCGTGATCTTAAGCTCGAACCTAAGCTAATTAGAGAGTTCCCGAATCTCATCTGTGTTTCTAGGTTTGAGGCTGAAGTTCTTAAGAAGTTGTATGGCCGTAACGAAAACGTTACGGTGATCGGGAACGGTGTCGACCTCCCTGTAGGGGTTGAAGTCGACTCATTGTTGGCTGAGAAGCGCTCCTCGAATCCTCCCGTCGTGATAACGACGGGAGGATTCGAGGAGCGCAAGGGCTGCGATCTCGCACTCCTTGCGCTGTCGAAGTATGCTGCCCTAACGGATGCCCAACCTAGGCTCATAGTATGCGGTCGGGATTCCCGGGCCGTCGGCTCCAATCGTGCCCTCTGCGAAAAGATGGCTAGGGAGGGTGGTGTTGAGCTTGATTACCGCGGAGAAATATCTGACAAGGAAGAGTTAATGAGGCTCTATCGTAAGGCTGACTTCTATGCCGGGCTCAGCAGGTTCGACACCTTCAATGTATCCGTTTTGGAGGGCGCCGCATCTTGCTGCATACCTATTGTTTCCGAGAAGTGCGGCGCCTCTGCGCTCTTTGACGGATCCAACTCTATTCGTTGCGATATCGACGAAGCGGATTGGGCAGATGAGGCTGCCACATCCCTTGTTCGCCTGTGTTCTGATAACGCCCTCTATCGCGAGGTGGCAAGTCGCTCTCACGCTGTTGCCACAGCGAATACTTGGGATGCCGTGGCGGAGCGCTATTGGGAGGTTCTTTCGAATGACGAATAGCGCTACCGCTGATCAGCCTGTAAACCTATCACTTTCGTCAAGGAGCTCGGTCTTCTTCTGGATGGGTTTTTGGGTCTTATTTGCCAAATTCTTTCTCCAAGCTACTGTTTTCGTTGCGGTAGAAGGTGCGTTTGCTAAGGTCTTATTGCTATTTGGATGCGCTTTTCTGGCGTTCAGGGTGGCTGTCCTTTTCCTGGAGGGCCACTCGAGCGGTTTGGGAATTATAGGTATATGTCTCGGAACTGTGTCCTATGTTCTATCTGGCGAGTCTGTTTTGTTGACTACTTCGCTTCTTCTTACCGCCGCATATGAAATTGATCCGCAATCTATCCTTAAATGCTGGAGCCGCGCCGTAACGGCAATCATAGTCCTTATGATCTGGACCTATGTCATCGCTCGGCTGATGGGCGTGACGATTGGATTGCAATGGTCCGATATCGGAGGCCTGTCTTCGAATCGTAGTGCGTTGTTTTTTATCCATCCGAATTACTGCGCAGCCGTATTCTTCGCTTGGGCTATGGCCATGTTCTGTCGAACGGATGTACACATTGCGCTGAGGGGAATCGTCGGCGCGATTTCTACGAGCGTGATTGTTGCTGTAGCGGGTTCGCGGACTTCGGCAGCATCTCTCCTTCTCTTCTATGCATTGGTGGTTGTACTAACGGCCTGGTCAAATCGTGCGGGCAGCGGCTTTGTAAAATGGGTGCCAAGGGTTATCGTTGCCGTTCCTTTGGTTCTCTTTCTTTTTACGTTGTGGATTTCCGCCATCTGGTTCATGGGACCCAACTTCAGCCAGGCTGCGAGTGATTTTCTTACTGGTAGGCCTGCTCTTTGGTGGGCACAATGGAATTATGCTGGTCTCACTGTTTTCGGACACCATGCCTTTGAAGGCGTTCTTCTCATCAGGGGATCATTTCACGATATCCACACTGTTGATGGGATGTACGCATCGTTTCTGTTCAATATGGGGGTCGCAGGTTTCGCCTGGCTTCTAGTGCTCGCATGGCGTGCTTTCAAATTGAAGGAAGGAATCGATCCCATCTTTGCAGCCGCTCTTATTGCCATTTTCATCTTTGCTTTCACCGAGTGGCATGCCGTAAATGCTGCTGTCTGCGCGCCTCTAATTCTCCTCTCTCGAGGAATGGTGCCTATCGAAAGGAGAGTACTCCGTGATTCCTGATATTCACAAACCTCTAATTTCTCAAATGACTTGGTACCAGTCTCAAAACTATGGGACGGTTCTTCAGGCATATGCCTTGCAAAGAACATTGAATGACATTGGGGCGGACGCTCGCCTCGTGAATTACGACCCCGCGCCTTGGCAGCAGCGAAATCAATCCGGGCTGCGTAAGAGTAAGCCCTTCAAGGCCGCTCGCATGTTCCAGCAGCGTGCAATGGGGGTTGCGCCGTTCACCTCAGCCGAGAAGAGTGCCGCGTTCAAGGGGTTTACTTCCACCTTCATTAAAGAAACCGAGCCGGTAGCTTCGCCAGATGATTTTGAAGCTCTGAATTCCTTTTTTGATGCGTTTGTCTGCGGCAGCGATCAAGTGTGGTCCCCACGTTGCTTCGACCCTCGTTACTATCTCGATTTCGTCGCTGACGATAAACCCCGTATCGCCTATGCTCCAAGCTTCGGTTGTGACTCGCTCCCGGATACCATTGCTGCGGCTATCGCCCCACTTGTCTCTGGCTTCAACGCTTTGAGCGCTCGTGAGACTGCGGGAGCGCGAATGGTGAGGGACCTTAGCGGCAGGGAGTGTAAGGTTGTCTGCGATCCAGTGGTACTGCTCGGTGCTGATGAGTGGCGTTCTATCAGTCGGCATGACACTCCGCTAGTCTCCGAGCGCTACTGTCTCTGCTACTTCTTGGGTCGCTCCGAGGGGAACTGGAAGCTTGCCCGTTCCATTGCCAAGAAAAAGGGCCTCGAACTCGTTATCATCCCTGTGTTTAACGGAGATATTAAGCGTGGGGGTATGGTTCCTTCTGGCGTGGGGCCGCTAGAGTTCCTCTGGCTCATAGACAATGCATCCCATGTGTGCACTGACTCGTTCCACGGTCTTGTCTTCTCGACCCTACTAGAACGAGACTTCTCTGTCTTTGAACGCTTTAAACCTGGCACCACCGCCTCACAAAACGTAAGAATTGAAAGCTTTTTGAGCCTTACAGGCCTTGAGGATAGATTAATCCGATGGGATGCTAAGGACGCATCCTGCTCTGTCGCCCAAGTCAACTTTGCTCGTGCCGAAACCAGGATTTCCTCACTTCGCCAGAGTTCTCTGGAGTATCTGCGAGGGGCTCTCAAGCCGGTACTCTCTGAGCACTAACGGTGCGCGTAATCGTGAACCATTAACAAAGAAAGGTAGCGTAGATGCCTGCTAAGTACACAGAAGAGAAGAACGTTCTCATGCTCATGAGTCTTATGAAGCAGCATGGAGTGAGGAAAATCGTTGCCTCTCCGGGGACCACAAACATATCGTTCGTGGTCAGTCTTCAGCGCGACCCGTATTTCCAGGTGTTCTCCTCCGTTGATGAACGCTCCGCGGCCTATATCGCCTGCGGTCTTGCAGAAGAGTCTGGCGAGCCGGTGGCTCTCAGCTGCACGCAGGCCACAGCGTCCAGGAATTACTTTCCGGGTCTCACTGAGGCCTATTATCGGAAACTTCCCGTGCTTGCAGTTACTTCGACGCAGCATGCGGTCCGCATTGGCCAAAACATTCAACAGGCCATCGATCGAACCGTCCAACCTATCGACACCGTGAAGTTGAGCGTGCAAGTGCCTATCATTCAGAGCGCTGAGGATGCCACTTACGCCAACGTTGCCATCAATCGAGCGCTGCTTGAGCTTCGGCGCGATGGCGGAGCCCCCGTCCACATCAACCTCACCACAACCTATACCAAGGTATACGATGCCTCAGAGCTCCCCAAGAGCCGTAGCATCATGCGTTATACATCAGAAGATGAACTTCCTCAGATCCCTTCCGGCTCCAGGGTTGCCGTCTATGTCGGTGCGCACAGCCGCTGGAGCGATAGACTTACCGTTGCCGTTGATTCATTCTGCGAGACCTACGGCGCGTGCGTTCTCTGCGATCAGACGAGTAACTATTGGGGCCGTTACCGCGTGAACCCCTCGCTGCTTTTCTCGCAAGGCAATGCCGTTGCCTCGTCAGAGACAATCGACGTCCTCATCCACATCGGGAACACTTCGGGGGGAGCCGCGCCAAGACGTCTTAAGGCGTCCTGGCGCGTCAATCCGGATGGAGAGGTGCGCGACACTTTCGGTTGCTTGAAGAACGTCTTCGACATGTCTGAGGAGCGCTTCTTTGAAACATATGCGAGTATGGTTGACTCGACTACTTCGCCGGCGTACCGAGAGGAGTGCGCGCGCGAGGCTACCGCCATTATGACCAAGATTCCTGAATTGCCTTTCTCAAACGCTTGGATGGCTCAACAGACTCTGCCCCTCTTCCCTGAGGGCTCAATTATCCACATGGGAATTTACAACTCGTTGCGTACATGGAGCCTCTTCGAGGGCAATCGGGTCCGTGGGTACTGCAACACGGGAGGATTTGGCATCGACGGTGGCGTATCAAGCCTGCTCGGAGCATCGCTGGCTACAGATGCCCCCTGCTTCGGCGTGTTCGGTGACCTTGCATTTTTCTATGATATGAATGCACTCGGTAACCGTCATGTTGGCAACAACCTACGCATCCTCATTGTTAACAACGGCTGCGGTGTCGAGTTCAAGAATCATATCAATCGCGCTTACCCCCTCGGCGATGAGGCAGACCTCTATGTAAGCGCTCGGGGCCATTACGGGCACCAGTCGCGCAAACTTATTAAGCACTTTGCCGAGGACCTTGGGTTCGAATATCGGGGCGTTGAGACAAAAGATGAGTATCTAGTCGCTGTTGACTTGCTCGTTTCACCAGAACCGCGCGACCGCCCCGTTCTGATTGAAGCGTTTGTGCGACCCGAGGACGACACCGATGCACTTAAGATCCTCTACAGTATCGAGGAGACTACGACGGGAAACGCCAAGGCTGCCATCAAGTCTGTCATTGGTGAAAAGGGCGTACGCATGCTGAAGGGGCTTGTTCGATGAAAGCGCTACTTCTGGGGGGCACGGGTGCGATAGGGAACTATCTCCAGGGGGAACTTTCCTCTCGTGGGTGGGACGTCTTCGTTACCTCTCGAAGCGCCCGTAGATCGCAGGGTTCGGTCACCTATCTCCGGGGCAATGCGAAGGATCCAGTATTTCTCGCTGATGTGTTAAAGGATGGATACGATGTCCTAGTAGACTTTATGACATGGGACCCCGAGGTATTCCGTTCAGTGTCCGAGCTCATGCTTGCTTCGGCTGGCCGCTACGTATTCCTCTCGTCCTACCGTGTCTTTGCCGATTCGCCGATTATTGACGAGCGAAGCCCGCGTCTCCTTGAGTCGTGTCCTGATGAGAGATATCGCGCTGGCGGAGAGTACGCAATCATTAAAGCTCATGAGGAGGACATCCTTCGATTCGGCTCGATGGAGAACTGGACCATCGTGCGCCCCGCCATTACCTTCTCGGGTGATGGTGTGGGCAGATTTCAGCTATGTACATACGAAAGCAGTCTCTGGCTTTGGCGCGCTTTAAAGGGGCTTCCGGTCCCCGTCGTTCACGATATGATGGGGAAACAATGCACTCTCACATGGGCATGTGATGTCGCGCGGATGATTGCACTGTTGGTCGGGAACTCCGCTGCCGCCGGTGAGGACTTCAATGTGGCGACCTCGCAGCACCAGACTTGGGGCGAAGTGCTCAACTTGTATCGCTCCGTCTTGCCGGTCGAGACGCGCGATGTGACACTTCATGACTATGAGTACCATTGCGGTCCCGCTTTGAAGGAATATGGCTACATTCCCCAGGTTCGCTACGACCGTATGGTCGATCGCATTCTCGACAACTCAAAGGTGCTTGAGTTCACGGGGCTAACGACTGGCGACCTTACCGACGTTCGAGAGGCGCTTCCCCGGGAACTCTCGGCCTATCTTTCGCATGGGCCGCACCTCTCCGCATCCCCGACGGTGCAAGGGCGCCTCGATCGAGTCTCCGGTTCGTCATTGCCGTTTCGAGACACTTTAAGCGAATTCGGGGTTTCTGGTTCCCTTAAGTATCTTGCTGCAATATTTGGGTTGGTGTAAAGGAAACTTGAGTCAAATAAAAAAGAAGAAACAGGATACTGAGGGTTCCGAGCAATCGCATGCTATGGCTCTCATTAAGAACACGGGCATCTTTGCTATTGGCACATTCGGCTCTAAGATTCTCACGCTTCTGATAATCCCGCTTTGTACTCATTATATCGCAACGGACGACATGGGCATCTATGACATGGTCTATACCATAATTGCCCTCCTGCAACCCATTGCAGTTCTTGCTATTCCAGAGTCGCTGTTCCGTTGGGTTATTGATGCTAAGGCCGATAAAAAAAGCGTCTACTCGACTTGGTTGGGTCTCTTTGCTGGGCTTACAGCGGTGTTCACGGCGATATTCTGGATCTGCTGGCTTATTGTCGACTTTGCCGATGCGGGTCTGATGTATGTCCTTGTCGTATTGAGCTGTCTTTATCAGAGTTTTCAGTACGGCACGCGTGGCCTTCATAACAATAAGTTGTTCGCGATTTCTGGCATCGTTTACTCAATCGCGTACTGTCTTGGCTGTTTTCTCCTGGTCGCCGTCCTGAATGTGGGATATCACGGACTTCTTTACGCGATGCTGTCCGCCACAGTCGTAGCATCGCTATTTCTGGTTGTTCCGCAGAGAGAACTCAGATCGTTTGCGGCATCCGGCATTAATGGGGAAGTGGCGTTGGAGATGCTGCGCTACTCGCTTTATTTGTTGCCCAATCAGCTGAGTTGGTGGGCGATGACTATGCTCGGGAGACTGATAATTGTCGGCTTCATGGGCTATTCCGCAAATGGCATCTTCTCCGTGGCGATGAAGTTTCCCTCCGCGCTCTCGATGATTTCCAACATTTTCACCCCCGCTTGGCAGGAGCAAGCAGTTATGCTCTTCAAGAAGAAGGGGAAGGACGAGTATTTCTCGAAGGTATTCAACCAATACGCCATTTTGCTTGCTACTTTGCTCATCCCCGGCGTGCCTGTGACCAAGCTCTTTGTCCATTTTGCCATGGATCCTTCTTACTTTTCATGCTTTAACTACGTAGCACTTTTATACCTAGGCGCCGCCCTCAATGCGCTTTCTGCGTTTGTGGGAGTACTATATATGTGTGCCAAGGACACCAAGGGCGCTGCCAGTACTACGGTCATCGGCGCCGCCGTGAATATCGTTGCATCCCTTGCGCTTGTTCCCTTGATAGGTCTTATGGGGGCGGCACTTGGCAACTTCCTTGGAAATGCAGCCATTCTCGTTGCTCGCTTGAAGCAAACCCATAGATACTGCACGATGACTGTTGACTGGAAGAGGATTTTGGCTTACGGAGTGATTGTCATTGTGGTTTCGCTTCTTGCGGCTGGTCTCAACTCGCTTCCTTCGATTTGCGCACTATCCCTCTGCTGCGCAATTGTCTTCTATTTTGCTAACCGCAGCTCCGTTAAGACTCTCAAGAGTTTCCTTAATAAATAGCATTGTGGAATAATTTTTCGGTTGAGCAGGGAAACTAGCTGTTAGCACCGGGCGATTTTAACCACTGCTAAAAATAATTTTTGACCATTTCCGCTCACCGAATATTGACCACCACGTCCCTGCTGCCACCTGACGTTTGCGGTATCTACGCGATAACGTCAGGTGTGCAATTGTGACGAACGAGAACTTAGATGGCCCACGGTAAGATATAACCGCGACGCCCTGTGAAATGTCAGTAGAGGAGGGGGTAGGCCCGCAGGTATGTAACATTGCGGAGTACTACAGAAAGACAGAGCTTGCTCGCTTCCGGACGAGGACGATCAGGAGCACGGGTTCAGGGCCCTGCCTCATGGGAACATCGGGAAGATAGCTTCAATTGCACATTGGATATTCCAATTATCCTTATTTGTTGACTTGAGAGTCGGCTGCCGATCGATTACGTAAGAGTCTCCTCCATTCACCGACTGACAAAACGATTTACACCTAATTATTGGCGCTGCTCAGGGACATTTTCTTTGTTTGTGCCTTGATCTCGCTAAACTAATAACTGCTGCTACCAGGGCATTTTCTGGTGCACATTCTATTGGCTCCTGCGAAGATCGGAGCGGGTATGTTTGCTGCCGAGTCCTACACCAGCCGTCATTACATTGCGATTGTTGCCATGGCCTGCCTATGTTTTTTTGCTGGGCGGGCCCTCTTATGCCGCGGGCGCGGAGAGCCTCATCATCGCGGGCACGACGTACTACGAGCCGGGTGTGTCGGGCCCCGGCTGGGCCTGGACCGATGCCGACCACCTGGAGCTTAACGGCTACGCGGGCGAGGCCATCGGCGCCGAGGGCGACCTGGTGCTGACGCTTGCCGGGCAAAACTCCGTGACGGAGTCGCATGCGCCCGATGCGGACATCACGCTGTGCGGCATGGAGGTGTGGGGCAACCTGACGCTTCGCGGTACCGGGACCTTAATGGCGACAGGCTCGCAGTGCGGGATCCACGTTTCGCGGGCGCTCGTGGTGGACGGCTGCACCGTCGACGCCCGGGCAGACGGCGCCAATATCACGGACGAGGCGGTTGCCGGCGCAATCGCAGGCGACATGGCCGTGCGCGGCGGCGGG
>UQNC01000020.1 GCA_900542175.1 uncultured Collinsella sp.
GCCTCCCTTTTCTCGAACCTTAATTTCAAAGTCCAAGAAATGGGATGCAGTTCAAAATAAACCTGTCCCTTTTTGGCAGGTGCGCTAGTATAGGGAACAACAGATTCGATGCGGGAGTGCCGGCGGTGCAAACCACAAGGCTGAGAGGGCATGGGGCCCAATCCTTTGAACCTGTCAGTTAATGCTGGCGTAGGGAGCATGCCGCCTTTACAGGGGCGCTGTCTATGCACAGCGCCCCTTTTCTATGCCAAGGAGGCATGTGCAGTGATTGATTCGGAACAGCTTAAGCAACATATGGTCAAGGCCGTGGAGGAGATTCGCACCACCAATCCGATGGCCGGCTCCATCACCAACACGGTGACGATCGACTTTGTCGCCAACGCGCAGCTCGCTGTGGGTGGATCGGCCGCCATGGTCTATCTTCCCGACGAGGGCGAGGCGCTCGTTGCCGGCGGCGGCGCCATCTATCTCAATATGGGCACGCTCTTCCCCATCTACGAGCAAACGATTCCCCGCGCGGCCAAGGCGGCACACGACGCCGGCAAGCCCTGGGTGCTCGATCCGGTGGGCCTGGGTATCGGTAGTCTGCGCACCCAGTTGGTAAACGAACTCAAGCAGTACAAGCCCGCCATCGTGCGCGGCAACGCCTCCGAGATCATCGCGCTCGCCGGCCTGTGGGGTCTTGAGGGCGAGGCGGCCGATCTGAGCCGCGTGCGCGGTGTCGATACCACCGACACAGTAGACGCCGCCCGCGATGCCGCCGTGGCGCTCGCCCGCTACACCGGCGGCGCCGTTGTGGTCTCGGGCGAAGTCGACCTGATCACCGACGGCACGACCGTGGCCAAGTCCCACGGCGGCAGCCCGCTCATGTCCAAGATCACCGGTTGCGGCTGCTCGCAAGGCGGCGTGCTGGCTGTGTACGCCTGCGCTGCCGACCCGTTTACGGCCGCCGTCTGCGGCACCGCCGTCTACAACGTTGCCGGCTCGCGTGCCGCCGCTGTCGCCGACGCCCCGGCAAGCTTTAAGGGCGCCTTTATCGACGAGCTCTACCGCGCAACCGCCCAGGACATCGCCAACAACCAGCTCGACCTCGAGGAGGCATAGGCCATGTCCGAGCCCGCAACCAATGCCGGCATGAACACGCTCATCGCTGTGGCCATCGCCCCGTGCGGCACCGGCGATGAGCTGTCCGCCGAGGTCGCCGAGGTCGTGCGCGTCATTCGCGAGAGCGGCCTTCCCAACCGCACCACCTCGATGTTCACCGAGATCGAGGGCGACTGGGACAAGGTCATGCAGGTCGTGCGCGACGCAACCTTTGTGTTGGCGAGCAAGGGCATCCGCACCGAAGTCGTGCTCAAAGCCGATATTCGGCCCGGATTTACCGACACCATGACCGGCAAGCTTGAACGCATGGAAGCGCAGATCAAAAAGCAGGAGGAAGCACAGTGAGCATCCGCGACAACCTTGATATCTCGGCTTATCTGGTACTCGGCCCCGAAAACACGCTGGGACGCCCCGTGGGCGATGTGGTGGCCCAGGCGCTCGACGCAGGCTTTACCTGCATCCAGGTGCGCTCCAAGGTGGCAAGCGCCCGCGAGATCATTGCGCTGACCGGCGACGCCGCGCAGGCAATCGCTCAGGCCGGCAAGACCGGTCAGGTCGCCTTGCTCATCGACGACCGCCTTGACTGTGTGCTTGCCGCACGCGAGCAGGGTATTGCTGTCGACGGCGTGCACGTGGGCCAGAGCGACATTCCCGTCGAGGTCTGCCGCAAGCTGCTGGGCCCCGATGCCATTGTGGGCCTTTCGGCCCGTTGCGAGGAGATGCTCGAGTACGTCAAGACCGCCGACATGAGTTTGGTCGACTACCTGGGCATCGGTCCACTCCACGAGACCGAGACCAAGCGCGACTGCGGACGCGCGGCCGACGGCTCTATCATCACCAAGAGCTTTGAGGACCTGGCCGCACTCCACGCGGCAAGCCCCGTGCCTATCGTGGTGGGCGGCGGCGTCAAGACGGCCGACCTGCCGCAGCTCAAGGCCACCGGCGTCGACGGCTTCTTTGTGGTGAGTGCCGTCTGCAGCGCCGATGACCCCTACGCCGCGGCCAAGAAGCTCGTCGACACCTGGCAGCAGGCATAGGCATAAGCCGAGCAGTTGCTCCGCGGCCCCATAACTTCAGCAATGGAAAACGCATCCCAGTTTGGATCTCCATTCCGGGATGCGCTTTCCGCATGCGACCCTTACCCCGCCAGATACGCTTCCAACGCCGGCAAAGTCGCCTCCGCATCACGACGACCGACCTGGTAGATACGCTCGAGCTCATCGGGCTCGCGACACAGCGACGGCACCTTCACCGATTCGCTCGGCCGCACCACAAAGATCTCGCCGGCAGCCTCGCGACGTGCCAGGTCATCGAGCGTGGCATTGTAGACCTCATGCCGATGCTCAAGCGCTGCGACAAACTCCGGATAGTGACGGAACACGCGCCGCAGCATGGGCATCACGCTGTTGGGCTGCTTCACAAAGCCCGCCGGCTGCGTGAGTACCACGATATTGCGGTCATACCCCTGCGCAAACAGCCATGCGCTGGGAATAGAATCAGCCACGCCACCATCCAGATACTTATGCCCGTCAATAGCAACGGGACGCGTCGCCACGGGAATTGCCGACGACGCCCGGATCCACTCGATATCGCGCTCGTCGCCATACGGCAGATCGTGATAGACGGCCTTGCCCGTCTCGATATCGGTACACACGCACGTAAACCGCATGGGGCAGGCGCGATATGTCTCCAAGTCGATGGGATCGCGCTCGATAGGCACCTCGTGATAAGCAAAGTCGGCATTGAACATATCGCCGGTTCGCAGCCAGCTGGTCACGCTTGCGTAGCGCTTGTCGGCACAATAGGCCTTGTTGTAGCGAATGGCGCGGCCGATCTGGCGCGATTTAAAGTTGTAGCCAAACGCCGCGCCCGCCGAGACACCCACCATATGGTCGCAAGTTAAGCCGTGCTCCATCCAAACGTCGAGCACGCCCGCCGTATACATACCGCGGTAGCCGCCTCCCTCGAGTGCCAGCCCCACCGTGCGCGTCGTATCCGGCTGTGCCATGTGACCATCTCCGTTCCTGCGTTTTAAAACGGGACAAGTATACCCGTCAACATATATCGACTCAGTCGCATTTTTCATGCGCACCCAGGCGTTGCCGTTTGGCGAATAATAGCCGCCCACAGCATGTGCGCCTATATATAATTGTGCACTGTTGTCTATACTACTCAGCTGTTATCAACAGCGAACATTAGCCGGCAAAGTAACTCAACAACGCAGCAAGGCGGGGGCCTGGATACACGCAAGGCGCCGAGCAACGACGCGTGTACACTACGAGCTCGCCCGACGCCATCCGCCCCGACCTCAGAAAGCCGCTTACAACATGGACACCGCCAGCAATTACACCGAAACGCTCGAAAAGACCGTCCGTGACCTTCTCGAGCGTCAGGATGATCTGATTAGGACGGCCTTTACCGACCAGCTCACCGGACTTGGCAACCGCGGCGGCTTTGCCCATTCCCTAGAGGAAATCTGGGAGCAGGAACTGCCCGTGACCATGGCGTTTATCGACATCGATAACCTTAAGCACTGCAACGACGTCTTTGGGCATGACGAGGGCAACCGCTATATCTTGCAGGTAAGTCTCTATCTCAAGCTGTATATGAAAGTGGACGAGGCGGCGTTTCGCATAGGCGGCGACGAGTTTGCCATCCTGTCTACGATTGCGACCGAGGACGACCTCGCCGAGCGCCTGGAACACTGCCGAACGGTCCTACTCAAAAACAACGATTCCGAGATGCCTCACTCGTTTAGCTACGGAGTGTCGCACGCCGACCCCGCCCTGGGTGAAGTCTCCAATCGCATGACACTCGATGCCGACCATCGCATGTACGACTACAAGCTACGCCATGCCATGCATCTTGATCGACGCAATATCGCGCAAGTCCACACCGACGACTTCGAAATAAGCGATCGCGTTTTTGACGCCTTTTCGATGCTCAACGAAGGCCGTTATTGCTTTATCGAGAACTTGGACAAACATCGCACCCTATGGTCACAAGGCGCCCTGCGCGATCTCGGTCTTCCTTCTGAGCATGTAGACAACTGCCACGATTACTGGAAAACGCGCGTCCACCCCGATGACCTTGAGGCCTACATCAACGACATCGACCAAATCTATAATGGCTCCAAACACCGCCGCGTCATGCAGTACCGCATGCGCAATGCCGCGGGCGACTACGTCCTCTGCCGCGCTCGCGGGTTTCGCATCGACGGCGACGGAAATACCCCCTCGCTCTATGTCGGCGAACTTGTTAACCACTCACTCGCCGAGACCGTCGACGCCGCCACGGGCCTCGGAACGCAGCGTATGCTGATCAACGCTATCGATGCCTGCCGTCGCGACCGTTGCGAGACGGGGCTTATAGCGGTCCGCGTTTGTGGCACGGCAAAGTTCAACGAGCTCTACGGGGCCGAGGCTGTCGACAACATGCTCGCCGAATACGCAGGCCGCATGCTATCGATCACCCGCGGCAGAAGTCGCGTCTTCCGCTCGCGAAACGCCCAGTTCGTCGTGCTCAGCAACGATCTGGACCTCGAGGCATTCGAGCAACTGACCCATCATCTTAAAGAGGCCGTTTTCGCTCCTGTTCGAATCGCGAACGACACCATTACCCCCGTCTGTCTTGTCGTCCCGGCCTTTTACGAGCGCTTAATCAATCAAGCGACCGCTGTTTTAGGCGAACTCGACCGTCGTCTTCGCGCCGCCGGCGGGCTTGCACCCAACGACAGCCTCCCCATACCCGAGATTGAGCGTAAAAGCGCCGTCGCCGAACGCATCGATACGCTCACGGGCCTCTATCGACCCAGCGAGTTTATGCGGCGTGCCAACGCATTTCTTAAGACAAGGCGCGACGCCGCTTGGTGTATCGCCACCGTCGACATGGGTCATATGCGACTGTTCAACGAATGGCACGGACAGGCCGAGGGCGACCGCGTGCTCGCCGATGTGGGCACGGTCCTCAAAGACATCGAGAATGCCGAGATGGGCGTCGCAGGATACTGGGGCCAAGACGACTTTTGCATTCTCATCCCCTTTGAGCACAACACCGTCCATCAAATCTATAACCGCGTTCGCGCCGCCGTGGCCAAGCATGATGACGGCGTGGGTTTCTGGCCGTCCATGGGCGTTTGCCCCATCGACCCCAACGAGGAAATCACCATCGACGCGCAGGCCAAGGCCATGTTTACCAATCGGCGCGCCAAAAACGATTTTAAGGATCGCATCGCCGTCTTTCGCCCCGAGGAATACAAGCGCGAGGTGGCGTTTCACCGCACCCTCACCGAGTTCCAGTATGCGCTCTCAAACGACCACATCACCTACTACCTGCAGCCCCAGGTTGATATGGAAACCGGCGAGATCATTGGCGCCGAAGCACTCACCCGCTGGATTGACAAGGACGGCTCTCTCATTTCGCCCGCAACGTTTATCCCCGCACTCGAGGAAAGCGGCTTTGTGGTGACGCTCGACAAGTACATTTGGCAGGGTGTCGCCTCGTGGCTGCGCGGGCGCATCGATCGAGGACTTCGCGTGGTTCCGGTCTCGCTTAATGTGTCGCGCGTGGATATCCTTGCCTGCGACGTTGCCGAACATATGGGGGCGCTCGCCGCCCAATACAACCTACCGCCCGAGCTCATGCGTATCGAGATCACCGAGACGGCTTATACGGGGGAGTCCGAGGCCGTGGACAAACTGACAGCCGACCTGCACACCCGCGGCTTCTCGACCTATATGGACGATTTTGGCACCGGCCAGTCCACGCTCGCGATGCTCAAGAACGTCAACGTCGACGTCATCAAGCTCGACCGCACCTTTGTGCCCACCGACCGCGATCAAGGCCGCAGCGCGCAGATCGTGTCATCGATGCTCGAGATGGCGCAGTCGCTCCATCTGTCCGTCGTGGTCGAAGGCGTCGAGACAAATGAGCAGGCAAACATACTACGCCACATGGGCGCCCGCTACGCTCAGGGCTTCCTCTACTACCGCCCCATGCCGGCGAATGATTTTGAGGCATTGCTCGATGGTGGCAAAAACAACTGATACGCTCGCGCGCAAAACACCACCGCCGAAGGGGACATTTGTCTCCATTAGCTAACTTATATCCCCAATTCAAACCGAATTGGGGATATGATACAAACCGTTGTTCTGCCCAAGGAGGTTATTCATCATGAACGAGTCATATCGCTTGGGCGAGCAATCGATTATTGCCTATCTTCAGCGACTTGCGAATGGTGTCTCGACCGCCGAACTCGATGTTTCCGTGCTGCCTGCTGAGCTACGCGCCGTTGGTGAGCAACTGCAAAAGACGCATGCCATCCTGCAACAAGAGCGCCAGCTGCTTGAGTGCAACGCCTATATCGATCCGCTCACCAACTTGGACAATCGTGGCGGACTCGACCGTCACGTCGAGCAGCTCTGGCGCAAAGGCGACCCCTTCACCTGCGCCTATATTGACATCGACCATCTCAAGCATTGCAATGATAGGTTTGGCCACGCCGAAGGCAATCGCTATATTCTGAGCATCTGTCGCACGCTCTCCGAAACCATGGAGCACGATGAGATGCTGTTCCGTATCGGTGGAGACGAGTTTGTGCTTATCTCGCTCTCTGCAAACGAGACTGAACTCGAGCAGCGCTTGGAGCAGGTACGTGCCGGGCTGATCGAGGCGAGCTCAGGTGGCAAGGCGCCCATGATCGCTAGCTTTAGCTTTGGCTGCTCGCGCGTCAATCCACTTGCCGGCGACACGCGTCGCCAGATGACGATGGATGCCGATCGCAAGATGTATCGCTATAAGCTTATGCATCGTGTGCAGCAACCGAAAGACAATGACGCGCCGCCACGCCCAATTGCCGAGCAGCTTCCGTGCAACGACCGCGTATTCCAAGCGATCTCTATGAGCTCCGAGACGCGCTATCCGTTTATCCTCAATCTCGATACGGGCGAATCACAATGGTCGGTTAATGCCGTACGCGATTTTGACCTGCCCTCCCAGCATCCCTACAACTCACTCGACTTGTGGCTTGCCCGCGTTCACCCCGAGGACCGCGACAACGTACGCGCCGAGCTCGACATGGTGATAAACGGTACGTGGCACTTCCACTACATGCAGTATCGCGTGATGGATGCCACCGAAGCATACGTGCTTTGCGACTGCACGGGCTACCGCTTGGACGGCACCGATACCGAGCCCAACATGTACGTGGGCATGATTATCAACCGCAGCTTGGCAGATACGACCGATTCCGTGACCGGCCTGGGCGACATCCACGCCCTGGTCAACGCCATTGGCGAAATGCGTCGCGTCGCGCGCAAGGCGGGCTTGGTCGCCATTAAAATCGACGATATCGCTCAGGTCAATGCCCGCTTTGGCTTTGATGCAGGCGACCGCGTTTTGGCGGAGAGCGCCGCCTGCCTCATGGATTGTTCGCGCGGCAAGGGTCGTCTGTTCCGCTCGACCGGACCGATGTTCGTGGCGCTTTTCGACGAATTCGATCCCGAAGAGACCGACGCGATCGCAAAGGAAATCGAGCGGTTCCTGGGCTCTCCCGTGCTCTTTGGCTCGTTTGAATATCAGCCGCCCCTTCGCGTGGCCACGCTTCATCTGGATACCGTCGACCGACAGCCCGTTTCCATTTTGAACGAGCTCAAAGTGTTGCTCGGGAAAGCCGTGCAGGTGCCAGGTACCAAACTGGATTAGCACCACGCCCGCACCGCCTCCCCCATCGTGCGATAATCCTCTGCAGAAGTCACCAACAGCAGAGGGAGCTTGTGATGAAGGTTCTTTTGGTCAATGGCAGCCCCAAGGCAAACGGCAACACCGCCCGCGCGCTCGCCGAGGTCGCCGAGCAATTGCATGCCGAGGGCATCGATACCGAGGTGTTCCAGCTGGGCGCCAAGCCCATTCGCGACTGCATTGGCTGTGGCCAGTGCGGCAAGCTCGATTGCCGCTGCACCTTTGACGACGACGTGGTGAACGAGCTGATCGTTGCCGCCGAGCAGGCAGATGGCTTTGTCTTTGGCTCACCCGTCTACTATGCGCACCCCAGCGGACGCATCCTTTCGGCCCTCGACCGCGCCTTCTATGCTGGCAGCAAGGCCTTTGCGCACAAGCCGGGTGCCGCGGTCGCCGTCGCCCGTCGCGGCGGCACGTCGACCACCTTCGATGTACTCAATAAATACTTCACCATCAACCAGATGCCCGTGGTCGCCTCCACCTATTGGAACAACGTCTTTGGCGCCATGCCGGGCGAGGCCGATGGAGATGCCGAGGGTCTGGCCACCATGCGAAATATCGGCAAAAACATGGCCTGGCTCCTGCGTTGCATCGAGGCAGGACAGGTCGCCGGCATCGAAGCCCCCGAAGCCGATCGCGCCAGGACCAACTTCATTCGTTAGAACGGCGGAACATTATATGAACGTGCAAATTTTTGGCACCAAGAAGTCCTTCGACACCAAGAAGGCCCAGCGCTATTTTAAGGAGCGCCGCATTAAGGTGCAGTTTATCGACCTTAAGGAAAAGGAGATGAGCAAGGGCGAGCTCACGAGCGTGATGCAGGCGGTCGGCGGCATCGACAAGCTGCTCAACCCCAAAGCCAAGGACGAGGAGACGCTCGCGCTCATCCAGCACCTCACCCCTAGCCAGCGCTTCGACAAGTTGCTCGAAAACCAGCAGGTTCTAGCCGAGCCCATCGTGCGCAACGGCAAAAAGGCCACCGTCGGTTATTGCCCCGATGTATGGGGAGCCTGGGAGTAGCCTGTGTTATTTGCCGGCGCATGGGTATAAGAGCAGGCGTTTGGCATAAGATTCAACTGTAAGCCATGTCTAACAAAGGAGGGCACATGCCCAACAAACCCGTGAAGATCATCATGCTTACCGGATACCTCGGTGCCGGCAAGACCACGCTGCTCAACCACATCCTCGCTAACGACGGCGGCATCCGCGCCGCCGTGATCGTCAACGATATCGGCGAGATCAACGTCGACGCCAGTCTTATCGCCGACGGCGGCCTTTCCGAGACCGACGACCTCATCCCGCTCACCAACGGCTGCATCTGCTGTACGCTTTCGGACGACCTTGCCAACCAGCTGCAGGGCATCGCCGATTCGGGCAAGTTCGACTACATCATCATCGAGGCCTCGGGTATCTGCGAGCCCATCCCCATCGCCTACACCATCTCGAGCTTCTGCGACGAGGCCAAGGTAGGCGGCGAGCCCAAGCTCGCGCTCGATAACATCGTGGCCGTGGTCGACTGCGCCCGCATGTATGAGGAGTTCAACGGCGGTCGCGACCTGCTGGCCGAGGATATCGACGAGGACGACATCGAAAGCCTGCTCATCCAGCAGATCGAGTTCTGCTCCACGCTGATCCTCAACAAGACCGATACCGTGAGCCCTGAGCAGATCGCCGAGCTCAAGGCTATCGTGCGCAGCCTGCAGAAGGACGCCGTGATTGTCGAGGCCCAAAACGGCGAGGTCCCCATGGAGGAGCTGCTCGACACCGACCGCTTCGACTTTATGCGCGCCTACAACTCCGCCGCCTGGATCGAGGCCATGGAGCATCCCGAGGAGCACGACGACCCCGAGGTGCTCGAGTACGACATCGAGACCTTTGTGTACTCGCGCCGCAAGCCGTTTGACCTGCAGAAGTTCACCGATTTTGTTGAGCAGGAGTGGCCCGACGAGGTCATCCGCGTCAAGGGTCCGCTGTGGCAGACCGGCGATCCGGACATGTGCTACATGTTCGAGCAGGCCGGCCACCAAATGCGCCTGATGGAGAACGGTCTGTTCGTTGACTCCGCGCCCGAGGGCGAGAAGCAGAAGATCATCGACGAGAACCCCGAGATCATGCAGATTTGGGACGACGAGACGGGCGACCGCATGACGAGCCTGTGCATCATCGGCCGTCACATGGACAAGGATGCGCTCATCGCCTCCCTCGATGCCTGCCTGACCGACTGGCACCGCGCCTAGATTTATCCAAGCGGGCATTTTTCCGCCTACGTAACCGCCAAACCACCACGAAGGTGCCCTTCGTGGTGGTTTTTCGTTCTGAGCCAAGGAGATTCATGTTCAACATTGTGCTGTATGCGCCCGAGATTCCGGCCAATACGGGCAATATCGGCCGCACCTGCGTGGTTACCGGCGCCCGCCTGCATCTGGTGGAGCCGCTGGGGTTTTCGCTCGACGACAAGACGGTGCGTCGCGCCGGCCTGGGCTACTGGCAAAATTTGGACGTGACGACCTATGCCGGCTGGGAGGATTTCCTTGCGCGCAACGGCCTCTCCCCCGCCGACGAACGCCTGCATCTGCTGACCAAAAAGGCGCGCCGCACCTATGCGCAAAGTACCTACCGCGACGGTGACTTTTTGGTCTTTGGCAGCGAGAGCTCGGGGATTCCCGAGCCACTGCTTGCCGCGGCGCCCGAGCGCTGCGAGCGCATCCCCATGTTGCGCGATTGCGACTCGCTCGAAAACGCCGACGCCTGGGAGGCCCACGAGGAGTCGCTCGGGCATACCGAGGACAGCCACGAAGCCATCCTTCGACAGGATATCTGCGGCAACTTCGTCGACCCGGACGACTACCGCATCAGCGCTCTCAACCTCTCTAACAGCGCCGCCATCGTCCTCTACGAGGCCCTGCGCCAAACAGGCTTTCCGGGAATGTGACAAAGGAACTGTCCCTTTGTCACATTCGGTTATAGGTAGCGGCCGGTGATGCTTGCGGGGCAGGCCACGATGTCGCCCGGCGTGCCGGCGCAGACGATTTGCCCGCCCGCGTCACCGCCGCCCGGGCCCATGTCGATCACATAGTCGGCGTTGCGGACAAGGTCGAGGTCGTGTTCGATCACGACAACTGTGGCGCCCTTGGCGACGAGGCCGTCAAACACACTCAGCAACACCTGAACATCGAGCGGATGCAGGCCGATCGTGGGCTCGTCAAATACGAATACGGCATCGTCCTGCACGCGGCCCATCTCGCTCGCAAGCTTAAGACGCTGCGCCTCGCCGCCCGAAAGCGCCGGTGTGGGCTCGCCAAGTGTGAGATAACCCAAGCCCAGGTCGTGCAAGGTCTGCAAGCGCGCCTGAACCTTCTTGAGTCCCACCGTGGCGTCGAGGGCCTCGTCCACACTCATGTCCATAAGCTGCGGCAACGTCAGCAAGCTCCCGTCCTTGCCCTCGCGATGGATATGCGAAGCCGCATCTGCATAACGTGAGCCGCGACATGCCGGGCAGACGATCTCGACGTCGGGCAAAAACTGCACGTCGAGCGATATCGAACCCGTGCCATCGCACGTAGGGCAGCGCAAAGCGCCAGTGTTGTAGCTAAATGCGCCTGCCTTGTAGCCGGCTGCCTTGGCCTCGGGCGTGCGGGCGAAGGCGCGACGCAGTTCATCATGGATGTCGGCATAAGTCGCTACCGTCGAGCGCACGTTGGCACCGATGGGCGTGGCGTCTATCAGGTTGGCACGTGCAATGCCCTCGGCATCGACCCAACGCACGTGTTTTGGCAGGCGCTCGCCGGCTGCCTGCGCCTTAAGTGCCGGGATGAGTGTCTCGAGCACCAACGTCGTCTTACCCGAACCCGAAACGCCCGTCACCGCGACAAGGCGACCGCGCGGGATATCGACTTCGAGCGGTTTGACGGTATGGATGGCATCGGTCGCCATGCGGATATGGCCCCGGTCAAACATTTCGTCGTCAGGCACCTGCGGACGCAAGCGCTCAGGCTCCGAGCGCAAAAATGGGGCGATGCGGCTGCCCTGCGATTCTTCGACCTCGCCTACCGCGCCCGCGGCGATCACATTGCCGCCGCCTGCTCCGGCAACGGGGCCCATCTCGACCAGATAGTCGGATTCCGCCAGTACGCGCGTGTCGTGGTCGACAACGACCACGGTGTTGCCGTCATCCACCAAATCGCGCATCACGCCTACCAGGCCGTCGACATTGGCAGGATGCAAGCCAATCGAGGGCTCGTCCAGCACATAGAGCACGCCCGTCGATCGGTTACGCACCACGCGGGCGAGCTGCACGCGCTGACGCTCGCCCGTGGAGAGCGTGGCACCGGCGCGGTCGAGCGAAAGGTAATCGAGGCCCAGATCGACCAGTCGACGGGCCGTGCTCAAAAATGAATCGCAGATATCCGTCGCCATGGGCTGCATCTCGGCCGGCAAGGATGCGGGCACCCCGCGCACCCACTCAATCGCCTCACCCAGCGTCATAGCCGCGGCCTGCGCCAGATTGATACCGCGCACCTGGGGATGGCGTGCGGCCTCGGAGAGACGCGTGCCGCCACAGTCACGGCATGGCCCCTCGCGCAAAAAGCGCGCCACGCGCTTGAGACCCTTGTCGTCCTTAACCTTGGCGAGCGCATTCTCGACGGTATAGGCAGCGTTGTAATAGGTAAAATCGAGCGGCGTGGCGCCCTCGCCGTTTTTGGGAACGTAGAGAATGTGCTTTTTAACCGCCGGACCGTGGAACACGATGTCGCGCTCTTGAGGCGTGAGCTGGTTAAACGGCACGTCGGTGCGCACGCCCATCTCGCCAGCCACCTGCTTCATCAGATCCCACATGAGTGTGCCCCAAGGAAGCACCGCGCCCTCGTTGATGGTCTTTGACTCGTCGGGCACCAGGCTCGCTTCGTCCACCTCGCGCATGACACCGGTGCCGCCGCAGGTAGGGCACGCACCGCCGCTGTTAAAGGCAAGGTCCTCGGCACTCGGCGCGTAGAACTCGCGGCCGCATGCGGGGCACGTGAGCGACAGGCCCGCAGCCACGTTAAGGCTCGGCTCCACACGCGCCCCGCAATGTGGGCACACGTGATGGGCACAGCGGCTAAAGAGCAAACGCAGACTGTTGTTGAGCTCGGTCATGGTACCAAAGGTCGAGCGCACGCCTGGCACACTGGGACGCTGATGCAACGCGAGTGCCGCCGGTACGTGCAATACCTCGTCCACCTGGGCGTGCTCGGCCTGCGTCAGGCGACGTCGAGTATAGGTGCTGAGCGCCTCCAGGTAACGGCGCGAGCCCTCGGCATAAAGAACTCCCAGCGCCAGCGAGCTCTTGCCCGAGCCCGACACGCCGGCAATGCCCACGAGCCTCCCCAGCGGAATATCGATATCGATGTCCTTGAGATTGTGAACACGTGCACCGCGCACCTCGATAGCCTGCGGGCTCATCTTCTGTTCCGTCACCTTTATCACCCTACTCATGCCATAAAACGCGGTCGCGGATATACTCGCCCAGCATGGGCACGGTAAACCGCACAAGGCCGTATCCGGCGGCCTCGATGACGCGCTCGCGAATCAGGCTTGCGCGATATTTACTCGCCCAGCTCTGGGTACGGTCGCAGCGCTCAATGATATCCGCCGTGCGCGTCGGCTTGTCCTCGTCAACCGCCATAGCCTCGATAAAGAGGCGCTGAGGGCTGCGCAGACCGTAATACAGAGGTGCGTCAACCGCTTCGTAGAACTCGGAGACGGCATCCGCATGGCCATTCTCGACATCGCGCCTTTCGATGACCTGCGAGCCACGCCGGACAGCAGACCGCCACATGTAATAGCCCACCAGCTGAACCATATAGGGATGCCCCATGCTCTTGCGCGCCGCAAGGTCCGCCGTCTCCGCGTCAACGTAAAGACCAGCGTCTTTGACCGTCTGGATATACGAATCGCGCACTTTGGGCAAAGATATTGCCCCCAACGTACGCTGCTGGGCACGCCGCAAAAACGTCACGCTCGGCTCTTCGAGCAGATCGTCAACCATACTGGGCAAGCCGGCGAACGCCAGCGCAAGACCGCGCTGGTCGCTATCGGGCAAGCCCGTGGCATCCTGGTCTCCGAGCACCTGCTGATAGAGGACGGCAAGAGCCGCCAGTTCCTCGATAGACACCGATTGTGCCTCGTCAATCGCAAACAAGACGCCCTTGCCCGGACCGAGCTTCTTGAGACGCTCGTTGACCAGCCCTCGCAATGTCTCGCCTTTTGCCCGCGCCGCCTCGACCGACATCCGGCCAAACGACGGCCCAAACTCCATTGACGTCACAACGGGTTTATTCGAGCGAAGCGCGTCGGCCAAGCGGTCGCACAAACCAAGCGAAGCGGAATCGGAGACAACCGCCCATCCGCGCTCGCTGGCTAGACGTTGCAGCTCCCGCAGGAGAACCGTTTTGCCACAGCCGCGGTTTCCCGTAATGAGCATGAGCCTGCCCGGCGCTCCGGCGCCGTTGTCGAGCCCTTCCTCAAAATCTTCGATGACCGACTCGCGACCGATGAGTATCGGAGGCCGCTTACCAGCTGTGGGCTTAAAGGGATTTGGATTCATATCGGCCTCCTCGGATTGGCAAACCCTGGTAACAGTTATACCAACTTATACTGAGTTATACCAATAGCATGTGACAAAGGGGCTGTCCCTTTGTCACATGTGGCCGAAAAACTCGGCGTCTGCTGCTCGCCAGGGACGGAAGGTGACGGGATCGATCTTTACGTGCGCTGCGGCGGGCACGTCATACCATTTGACCGTGTAGCCGGCGCCATGAGAGCAAAAGACCGAGTCGGGCGTGTTGGGCAGATCGGCCTCGGGCTCGTAGGCGGCAGCCTCGATTACGCGCTCGCCATCATGGCAAGCCGCATAACCGGCGAACTCCAGGTACAGATGACCGCGCCCGCTCGTGTAGGCAGCCACCTCCAGCGCGTAATCCTGCACCTCGGATGCCGGCACGCGACCCACAAGCTTCGCTCGGTCTCCCGCCATCGTCGGCGGCTCGTACTCGGCACCCATGCGTGTGGCATCTGACAACGCCCGGCCCACGCACTCCCCCGGCACCTCGAGCTCAAAGTGGTACCACGGCTCCAGCAACACGTCTGCGCCGACCTCGCGCGCCTGCATCAAACCCTGGCGAATCGCGCGATACGTGGCCTGGCGAAAATCGCCGCCCTCGGTGTGTTTGGCATGCGCGCGGCCGCCCGTGAGCGTAATGCGCACATCGGTGATGGGCGAGCCCGTCAGCACGCCCAGGTGGTCGCGCTCCATAGCGTTGGTGAGTGCCAAACGCTGCCAGTTAAGATCGAGCTCGTCGGTCGAGGTCACGGTGCCAAACTGCACACCCGAACCCGCCGGCAACGGCTCCAGGCGCAGATGCACCTCGGCATAGTGGCGCAGCGGCTCAAAGTGGCCCACGCCCTCGACCGGCCGCGAAATAGTCTCCTTATAGAGAATGCCGCCGGGCTCAAACGCAACCGAAAGGCCAAAGCGATCGGCCAACACCCGCTGCACGACCTCGAGTTGCACGGCGCCCATCAACTGCAAATGGATCTGCTCAAGATGCGTATTCCAGCTTACGCCGAGCATGGGATCTTCGTCCGCCAACTCACTCAGCGCTTTAAACACCGCATGAACGTCGTGTTCGCCCGGCAGCACCGTATAGGTGAGGACCGGAGCGATGACGGGCGCATCGCCCGCGGGCTCCGTGCCCAGGGCGTCCCCTGGGCGAACGTGCGCAAGACCCGTCACGGCGCAAATACCGCCAGCAGCAACTTCTTGGGCAAGCTCATACTTCTCGCCGTTATAGATGCGTACCTGATCGACCTTCTGTTCCCACGCCTCGGCACTGGAATGCCCGCTGATCATCTGTTTTGCGCGCAGCGTGCCGCCGGTCACTTTAACCCAAGCCAAGCGCTCGCCACGATCCCCGCGGCTGACACGATAGACGCGCGCGGCAAACTCCGGGAGCCACGCCTGCTCACGCATCAGCGCGCATATACCATCCAGTAGCTCGTCAACGCCTTGGTCCTTGAGCGCCGAGCCGGCAAAGCAGGGAAAGAGCTTGCGCTCGGCAACCATGCGCGACAGCGTTGCGACAGAAAGCTCACCCGCTTCAAGAAACTCCTCGAGCGCCGCTTCGTCCAACGCAGCAGCGTCCTCCTGAACGGCGCCGCCCGCCAGCAGCTCGTTGGCATCCAGGCAGCCCTCGGAAAGACGCTGCCCGAGTTGTGCCAGCAAAACATCGCGGCCGGGATGCTCCAAATCGATCTTGTTGATGAAGATGAACGTCGGGATGTCATAGCGTGCAAGCAGGCGCCACAGGGTTTCGGTGTGCCCCTGCACGCCATCGTTGGCGCCCACCACCAGAATCGCGTAGTCCAGGGCACGCAGCGTGCGCTCCGCCTCGGCAGAAAAATCGACATGGCCGGGAGCATCCACGAGCATGACGTGGGTATCGCCGTGGTCGAGCACGGCCTGCGACGAGAAAATCGTGATGCCGCGCTCGCGCTCGATCGTGTTAGTGTCCAGATGCGAATCGCCATCGTCCACGCGGCCACGCTTGCGAATGCGGCCCGCGTTGAACAGCATGGCCTCGGCCAACGTGGTCTTGCCGGCATCGACATGCGCCAAGATTCCAACGACCGCTTGCTTCGACATGGCTCTCCTCTTATTGCAAGCCCATCGCACGCGGCAACGGGCGTTCACGCTCCACACTGGATGATACAATTTACGGGCCGGTGGGCGAAGCGGGCCCTATCCCCCGACCGAGCTCATCGCCCCGCGTTGCCGCGCGGCGATTTTCGTAGGTTCGCGCCTTGCGAAAGCCGGCACCTCCCCTTTTTGTCTGCCCGGGTTCATCTGGGGCGGTAACAATGCGAGTCCCACAACGACGCGTTTTACCAAAAATTGCCCCACTCGGGGCCATTTTTTATTTGAGCTGGGTGATGATACGTGCCTTGGCTCCTACGCCTCGCGCAGCCAATCAAACGCGACACGCGCCGTGCCGTCGGACACATAGACGATACCGACACGCTCGAACCCCGCCTTGGCGATGGCGCCCTGCATGGGCAAGTTGTCCTCGTGCGTGTCAATACGCAGATGGTCGGCGCATTCCTTGGCAAAGGCAAACATCGCCGCCGCGATACCGTGCGCGGTGCCGTCGGATGCCACGCGATGCAGCACGGCATACGGAGTGTCGCTGCGCCATTGACCGTCCTCAATCACGTCATAGCACTCGTCCGGACCCGGTAAAAAGGCAAACGTCGCCACCACGCGGCCGTCGACTTCGCACACGTAACTGCCACCAGCGGCAATATCGGCAGCCAGCTGCTCGGCCGAAGGCGTGCCCTCGGGCCACTGCGTGGCGTTGCCATGCGCGCGCATAAAGGCGCGGGCCGCGTCATAGATAGCCATGACGGCGGGAATGTCGGTATCGAGGGTTTTTCTGATCATCACGCGGCGACCTCACGTTTATTGGTATCACTTTGATTGAGCAATGATACCAACGTTTGGAGAGGAGCGCGAAGCAGATGGGGAGCAAAAAGCGAGCCGCCTGGTCAAAAGCCAAAAGCGAGTTTTTGGGCGCTGCCACCGGCGGCGATATGAGCGACCTGTTTGCACGCGAGGACGAGCGCCGCGACGCCCTGGACGCCGAGCGCGACGAGGCTTGGCGCTATAAGTCGTGCGAGCGCAAAAACCGTTACGACACACGCGCCGAAGCCGAGGCCGTTATGGCCGACTGCGAAAACCGCGGACGGCGTGGTTTGGCCTGCTACAAATGCGAATACTGCGGCGGCTGGCACCTGACGTCGCACCCTTGGAAATAGACCCCCGCATCGGCACGGCGCTGGCGAAGCGCCAGCCATCGTGCACAAGCTACGGGCGCGGCGGCACCAAAACATCGTAACGAACGGCCTTGCCCGCAAGCTGATAGCTCGGCTTGACGCCGGCAAGCAGCGGCCCCTTCACCGGTCGCTTGATAACGACCTTGCGCGGGTGCACCGCAAGCGCAGCTTCGACCAGCGTCTCCTCGTCGGCGCACGGCTGCTCCAGATGGTGCAAGAGCTGAAACTTCTTTTTCACCGCCGCGCTCTTGGTGCGCTCGGGAAACATGGGGTCCAGATACACCACGTCGGGAGCGGTGAGCTCGCCCTGCCCGATCAGCTCGGCCGTATGGCGAAGGCCGGCAATGCTGTCCTCGCCCGCATGTAAGCGCATGCGCGCCACAGCAGCCGCAAGCGCCGGATCATCTGCCGCGCGATCCAAGGCGTCCTTGAGAAGCGCCGCGATTACGCAATCCTGTTCATACAGATCGACGGTAAAGCCCGCGGCCGCCAGCAGCAGCGAATCCTCACCAAAGCCCGCCGTGGCATCAATCGCCCATGGGCGCTCGATGCCTTTTGTGCGCGCAACCTTTACCAGCAGCTCTTGCTGCAGGCGGCCCTGCTTGAGTCGTGGCAGCATGCGGCCAAAATCGGCGCGCAGTTCCATCGTGCCGTCGGTGAGCGTGAGGCCCTCGGACTTCCCGGTCAGCTCAAGCCCCGCGGCCCGAGCAACAGAAAAGGGATCGACGACGCCCATGGACACTCCTTAGCAAACAAAACGAATACATGGGCGCCATTCATGTCGGCACCCAACCGTCCGTTATTGTCCCACATGCGACATGGTCCACAGCATCCCAATGCAAAGCACCGCCATCAATCCCGTGCACACGGCAGCGATCACAGAATCACCCATGCGCCTTCCCAACGACCGCGGTTCACGCACTTGCTCTGGTCCGTACATCATGGCTCCTCCTTAGACTCACTTCTTATCACGGCCTCATCATCGCAGCGCCGCACATGAGCTGCCATCGATTTGACTTACAGCTGGCTTTCCTTTTTGAAAGATTGCCCTGCACAGGCGAGAAGCGCTTTCTAACACACACGCCGTCACGTTGAACTACAATGTGCTTCACGATATGTGCAGCATATGGGACGCGCCAGACTGGCAGCGCCCGAATCGAAAGGACTACCTATGAGCGCCGCGCGCAAGACACTCAAAATCCTTGCCCTCATCTATTTTGTTTTGGGCATCGCCAGCCTCGTCATCGGTATCACCGGCATCGCAACCGGCAAATTTGAATCCGTCTACGGATCGAACGCCATGCTCGCCGCGGTCGTGCTTGTCGCCAAGGGCGTTATCGACCTTGGCGCAGGTGTTGCGGGCATCAAGGGCGCCAACAAGCCTTCGCAGGTGGATGGCGCGTTTAAGCTCGGCATCGTTGCCGCAATCGCCACGATTGCGCAGGCTGTGCTCACCCTTCCCGCGCTCGGCGGCAGCGCCGTCAATATTGGAGCCTTTGTCATCGTGGTCTACGACCTGTTCTTTGTTCAGCAGGCACACGCCGTCAAGGCCGAGAACAAGGACCGCCTGTAAGCGCTCACTTCTCATAGCCTCTGCAGCCAAGTAACTAAAAGGGCCGATCGCGCATATCCGCGGTCGGCCCTTTACGTTTGCCCAGATAACACCTGCCAAAATAAACCTGTCCCTTTTTGGCAGGTTGTTAGCTGTGACGGTACTCGGCGATGATGAAGTCGATGTCGGTTTGAAGGGTGTCCAGGTTTGCCAGGCGCTCTTTATCGGCAGGGCGCGTGCGGTAGTAGTACGGCGTCATTTGGAACACCGCCTCGATGTCAGCCTGGGTCTGGAGCGTAATGTTCGCAAACACCCGCTGCGTTCCGACCAACTCGAGTTCGGTGGTCTTCGGCAGCTTCTCGTCATTGAGATATGGCGTGTCGTAGAGCACCTCTTTGAGGCCAAACAGATGCCGAGCACCCGGCACCACGGTATAGAGCGAGCCCTCTGGCGCCAGCACGCGGGCAAATTCGCGCTCGTTAAAGGGGGCAAAGAGCTCGGTCACCATATCGAAGGCGCCATCGGCCACGGGGATAGCCTTCATGTTGGCCACGAAGTAGGTCGCATCGCCGCGCTTGGCGGCCAGGCGAACCATCTCTTTGCCCAGGTCGAAACCGTAAGCATCTACGCCCGGCACCGCACCCATGGCGCTGGTGTAGTAGCCCTCGCCACAGCAAATATCGAGCAACGTCATGGGGCAGTTCGTTGACGCGGCACGACCAGACACCCGCTCGCGCACCAGCTCGACCATCGCATCGCGCAACGGCGCATAGTAACCGCGGTTCAGAAAGTCGCGACGGCTGCGTGCCTGCGACTTGGGATCGCCCATGGAGTCACCGCTCTTGGACGAGCGCAGCAGATAGAGATAGCCCTCGCGCGCACGGTCAAATCGGTGTCCGCCCGCGCATGCAGCACCGCGCTCGTCGTCCACCAACGGCTCATGGCAAACGGGACACAACAACATGGCAACTCCTTAGCGCGAACAACACAACGCCCACCATTGTCGCACGCCTTCCCCACCTAGTCATTGGGGACGTTCTTGAATGACTAAGGAGTGTCCCCAGCTGCCGGCAGAAAAGGAACGTCCCTAAGTGCCGACTGGTTGCATTAGGAGTATCATCGTCTGCGCAAATAAGCACGAAAGAGCATATTAGAGATTGAGAGCGTATGGCAGACACCGCATCTAAGCACATTGACATGACCACCGGCTCGCTATGGCGCAATATTCCCCTGTTCGCCTTCCCCGTGGCCGCCACGAGCATCTTGGAGCAGCTGTCGAACCTCATCGCCACGGTCATCATCGGTAACTTCTCGGGCGACCAGGGAACCCTCGCCATGGCGGCGGTCGGCTCCAATGTTCCGCTTACCAGTCTTATGCTCAACCTTTTTATTGGCATGTCGCTTGGCTCCAACGTGGTCATCGCCAACGCTATCGGCCGCAACGATCAGAACATGGTCAAACGCGCCGTCCATACCTCGATTTTAATGGCGCTCGTGGGCTTTGTCGTCATCGCACTGGGCGAGATCTTTGCCGAGCCCATGCTCGCTGCGCTCAACGTGCCTGCCGAGACCATGCCGCTCGCTTCGCTCTACCTGCGCGTCTTTTTGCTCAGCATGCCCTCGATCTTGCTCTACAACTTTGAGGCCGCGATCTTCCGCTCCGTCGGCATCACCCGCATGCCGCTGCAGGCGCTCGCCGTGTCCACCGTCCTCAACATTGGCCTGGACCTCATCTTTGTCCCCGTGCTCCACTGGGGCGTCGCGGGCGTCGCCATCGCCACCGCCATCGCCTACACCGTCAGCGCCACCACACTCTTTGTCCACCTGCTCAAGACCGACTCCGTCGTCCGCGTCACCCCACGCGACTTAGGCTTAGACCCCGTCGCCCTCAAGCGCATCGTCAAGATCGGCCTGCCCGCCGGCATCCAAAGCGCTGTCTTTGCCGTCGCTAACATCATCATCCAGTCCGCCATCAACAGCTTGGGCACCGAGGTCATGGCGGCATCAAGCGCCGCCATGAGCTTGGAGTACGTGTGCTACAACCTGCTCAACAGCTTTAGCCAGGCTTGCACCACCTTTGTGGGACAAAACCACGGCGCTCGCCAGATCGACCGCTGCACCAAGACGCTCAAGGTCTGCCTGATCGAAGGCGGTATCGTCGCGCTCACCACCATCGTCATCATCGTAGGCTTGGGACGCGAAATCCTGGCGCTGTTCAACAGCGACCCCAACATCGTCTCAATCGGCTATATCCGCGTGTGCTCGATCTTCCCTGCCTACGCCTTTAGCATGTTCTACGAAAACATGTCCGGCTACCTGCGCGGCTTTGGCATCTCGCTCATGCCCGCCCTCATCACCATGATCTGCGTCTGCGGTATTCGCTTCTATTGGGTATTCTGCGTGTTCCCGCACTTCCGCACCTTTGCGAACATCATGATGGTCTACCCCATCAGCCTGGGCACCACGGCGTTCTTTATGGTCGTGGCGGTACTACTCTGCCACCCGGCACGCACCTATCGCGCCGCCCAAGCCAAAGCGACAGCCCGCTAAACACCGCACTCAACGCCATGCCAGTCATTAATTGACAATATGTGAGCTCATATAGTCGATAAAGTGCCTCGTGGCGATAGGCATGGTGTCCCAGCTGCGCCAGGCCGCCACCACGTCGCGCGAGGGAGCGTGCACGATGGGACGCACGCGAATATCGGCCCTCATGCCCTCGACGGTACGGCGATACAGCATACTCACGCCTAGGCCCTCCTCCACCATCGCCATGATGGTGTAGTCGTCGGTCACCTCGCTCGTCACGTGCGGCGACAGCCCATGCGCCGCGAATGCATCGAGCACCAGGCTCTGTTCGCCCTCATCCAGCAGCACAAACGGCTCGGACGCCAGGTCGGCGAGCGTCACCTTTTCCTTTGCCGTCAGCGGATGCGCGGCCGGCAACAGTGCTACCAACTCATCGTGATAGACCACGCGCTTCTCGAGCCCAGCAGTAAATCCGCGTGCCGTAAAGCAAAAATCAACCACGCCATCGTGCACCCACTGGGCATTGCGCGTGTAATCGCCCTGTTTGAGCGTAAAGCGTACACCCGGATGCAGGGCACCAAAGTCGCGGATCACGCGCGGCAACACGGTGCGGCTCACGTTGGTAAACGTTGCGATACGAATATCAGCCGAGGAGAGTCCCAGCAATTCCTGGCGCTTGCCCTCAAGCTCGGCCTCGGCAGTTACGATTTGGCGCAGATACGGCAGGTACTGCTTGCCGTCGCGCGTAAGCGAGACACCTTGCTTACCGCGCTCGATAAGCGTGGTACCCAGCTCGCGCTCGAGCGCCTTGACGGCCTGGCTCACCGCGCTTTGCGTATAGCCCAGCTCATCGGCTGCACCCTTAAGACTGCCGCGATCGACCACCATACAAACAATCTGATACCGCGATGCCATCGTACCTCCACATCGACGTAGCCGTAAAACGTTTTGCCAGCGCTTTTCCCGCCTACATTAGTAATACTTAATCATACTGAAGATACATTCGCTTTACTACATCTAAATCTGGGAGCAGAATCCTTTTTGCGAAACCGTTCTGTAACAAAAGGAGTCCCATGGATCGCAAAAAAGCAATCGCGCTCTCGTTTTCCGTTCCCGTCGCATGGGGCTTTTCGTACCCCCTCATGAAGATCGGCATGGACAGCATGAACGCCACGAGCATCGTTGCGCTGCGCTGCATCATCGCCTTTGCGGCCTGCCTGTTGCTCTTCCACAAGCGCGCTTTCCGCATCAACCGCGACCTTATGGTTCGCGCCGCCATCATCGGCGCCATCATGGCAACCGAGCTCACCTGCATGTGCCTGGGTTCCAGCCTCACCTCCGCCTCAACCGCCGGCTTTTTGCAGAGCCTGACGGTCGTAATCGTGCCGTTTGCCAACGCCGCCCTGCTGCGCCGCGCCCCCGAGCGCAAAGTTCTCGTCGGCACCGCCATCGTCACCTGTGGCATGCTGCTGCTCTCGGGCGCCGACTTCACCAGCCTGAACCCGGGCGCGCTCATCAAGTTGCTCTCAGCCTTTATCTATGCCAGCCACATTATCGTAGCCAAGCGCTTTGTCGAAGAAGTCGACCCGCTGGCCCTGGGCGTTTGGCAGCTTGGCTTCGGCGGCTTATTCTCGGGTATCGCCGCATTCACCTTTGGCGGTTTCACGCTTCCCGGCACGCCGGGCGAGGTCGCGGTCGTCATCGCGCTCGCACTCATCTGCTCTGCCTACGGCTTTATCACCCAGACGCTCGTACAGCCCCACGTGCCCGCCGAGACCACGGGCTTTGCCTTCTCGCTCGAGCCGGTCTGCTCCGCCGTCTTCTCGTTTTTCCTGGTTGGCGAGGTCCTGAGCCCCATCGCCTTCTTTGGCGCCGCCCTCATCCTCACCGGCGTCATGGTGGCAACCGTCGAGCTCCCGCGCCTTCGCTCGCAAGGACACGCTCACATGGCAGGAGCACCCGAGCGCGTCTCGTAGACCCCACTCTTCATACAGCCGCGGCATAAAGGCAACCGGTGCGCCTTTACAATAGATGCCGACATAGCATCTGCCATAAAGGAGTTCCATGGACACCGCAACGCGCGACCGCAACATAGCAGCTTGGTTGGGCGATGCGCCGCAGCCGGTACGTGACACGACGAACCAGCTGCTCGAGCGCATCGCCCTTTTGCGTGCCGAGCAGACCATCTACCCGGCACAAGACGACATCCTCAATGCCCTCGCCTACACGCCGGCAGACCACGTCAAGGTTGTCATCTTGGGTCAAGACCCCTATCACGGACCCAACCAGGCAATGGGGTTGTCGTTCTCGGTCCCCGCGTCGCAAACCAAGTTGCCGCCGAGCCTGCGCAACATCTATAAGGAACTCAACGCCGATCTGGGTTGCCCCATTCCCGCCACGGGAGACCTAACCCCATGGGCACAACAGGGCGTCCTGCTCCTCAACACTACGCTCACCGTGCGTGAGCATGCCGCGAATTCGCACGCCAAACTGGGCTGGAGCACGCTCACCGACTACGTTATCGAACGCTGCTGTCAGCTGCCCCAACCGGTCGTCTTTTTGGCATGGGGCCGCTTTGCCCAGCAAATGGTTGAGGGCAAGCTCGACGCGATCGGCGCGGGCAAGGCAACCGGCAAGTTCTGCCTAGCTTCTACGCACCCCTCGCCGCTTTCGGCCAACCGCGCCACGGCAGAACTCCCCGCCTTTATAGGGTCGCGCCCCTTCTCGGCAGCCAATCGGCTACTCGAACAGCACGGCTCGACCCCCGTCAACTGGACTTGCCTCGGCTAAAAATCAATACATCAAAAACGCGCCCGACGGATTTCCATCGGGCGCGTTTTCTACTCGGGCCAGATAAACTGGGTGCGGCCGGCCTCGCCGCCATCAATCAGCAGGCTCTGCCCGGTCATAAACCGGTTGGTCACGCCCACAAAGTAGATCCACTCGGCGATCTCTTGGGCGGTGGCCCAGCGTTTAAGCGGCGTGAGCTCCATAATCTGGTTCCACAGGTGCTCGTCTTCCATCACGCAACGGTTGAGCGGCGTGATAACGCCGCCCGGGTCCACACTGTTGGCGATGGCCTGCGGCGCCAGGCGGTTTGCAAGGTTTTTGGTGTAGGCGATAACGCCGCCCTTGCTGGCGGCATAGGCGGGAAACTCCGATCCCGTATGTCCGCTCGCCGACCCCACATTGACCACGGATTTGATAGCCGCTGTCGGCTTGGCGGCAAGCCCCTCCCCCACAAAGGCGTAGCGTTCGGTCACGTTGATGGTGCCACACAGGTTGGCGGCAATGTCGTCGGCCGAATCCTGCGTACCGGCAACGTTCACGATTACTTGAGGCTCAAGGTCGCCTGGAAACGAGTCAGGCTCGCGGACATCAACGATCAAATGGCGGTAGCGCTCGTGCTCGACCGCCGCCGGCAGCAGGTCAAAGCCCACGACCTCGTGGCCCTCGTCCAAAAAGCGCTGCACGCACGCGGCTCCGATACCGCCCGAAGCGCCCGTGATCAAAACCCGCATGCTTGCTCCTTAGGCGGTTGCGTGACGCTCGAGGTACTCGGCACCCACATTCTCGCGCTCCCAGCCGCGCACGACCTTGTAGCCCACGGGGCTCAGGAAGACCTCGCACAGCAGCTCGGCAACAGCGCCGGTCAGCGAGCACATAAGAACCTGCACCCAGGTCCAACCAAAGAACGTGTGGCTCACCACAATGGCAAAGACCAAGTTGTCGATAAACTGGCCAACACCCGTGGACACATAAGAGCGGAAGGCAAAGCTCGCAAAGTTATTCTTTTTGAGCATACGACCGAGCGACTGGTTGAGTGTGGAGTTAACCACGGCAGAAACGAGCATTGCCAGCGAAGAGCCCAGCACCACGTACCAGGTGCCGCCGATGGTGGCGTTAAGGGCGGTGTTGACCTCGATCATACCCGTGTCGTAGTAGGCGCCCCACATGCCGGGCGTGAGCGAGCATGCCCAAAAGCACAGACTCACGGCCAGATTGACCAGCAGCGCGAGGATAGAGATTTTGATGGATGCCTTGGCGCCAAAGCGCTTGCAGATCATGTCCTGGCACAAAAACGAAACCCAGCTCACCACAAAGCCGCAATCGAGTGCCAGATACGGCAGGCTGATAAGCTCTTTGTTGGCCAGCAGGTTCATCATGATGACACTCACGAAAAACAGCGAAACCGTTGCCGCGGGAATGCTCCGCAACAGGACCTTGTAGTCCTCCATGACCTTCTTGATCATTATGTACTCCTTTGGTTTTAGGTTTAACGAGCAGGATATCGGACCCGAACTGCTCGGACGTCACGGTCTTGAGACGACGATGGGTATAATAGCCGCTCACACGGCATCAGGCAAGCAAACGGCGCGGCAGCCCCACAGGGCCACCGCGCCGATGCATTAAAAGGCTACGTTGCCAAACTCCGACAGGATAAGATCGGGGTTGTGATCGGTTGCCCAATCCACGTTCCACGGGCTCGTGAACAGCAGCAGCTTACCGCCGCGCATGTCCTCGACGCGCAGCGTGTCACGCGTGAGCGAAAGGCCCGGGATATCAATGGTATCGGGGTCGTTCTGAATCCAGCGGATGTCCGTATAGGGCAGCGGCTGGCGACGGACCTCAACACGATACTCGGCCTTGAGGCGGCGCTCGAGTACCTCAAACTGCAGCACACCGACCACGCCCACGATAACGCTCTCCATGCCGGCACCCAGCTCGCGGAAGATCTGGATGGCACCCTCCTGGGCAAGCTCCTCCATACCCTTGACGAACTGCTTGCGCTTGAGCGTGTCGACCTGCGTAATGCGAGCGAACATCTCGGGGGCAAACGTCGGGATCTGCGGATACTGCACGTGGCGCTTGCCGGAGCACACGGTGTCGCCGATGCTAAAGATACCCGGGTCGAACAGGCCCACGATATCGCCCGCGTACGCCTCGTCCACGATGGCGCGGTCATCGGCCATCATCGACGTGCCCGTTGCAAGCTTGAGTTTACGGTTGCCCTGCACGTGGAAGGCGTCCATGCCACGCTCGAACTTGCCCGAGCAAATGCGCACAAAGGCGATACGGTCTCGGTGGTTCTTGTCCATATTGGCCTGGATCTTAAACACAAAGCCGCTAAAGTCGTCGCGGCAGGGATCGACCGGCTCACTGGTGAGCGTATCGGTATAGGCGCGCGGCGTCGGGGCCAGGCGCAGGAACTCCTTGAGGAAGGGCTCCACACCAAAGTTGGTGAGCGCCGAGCCAAAGAACGCCGGGCTCAGCTTGCCGCAGGCCACAGCATCCAAGTCGAGCTCGTCGCCGGCGCCATCGAGCAGCTCGATGTCGTCCATCAGGTTCTTGTGGTTCTCCTCGCCGATGAGCTCGTCCATGGAAGGATCGCCCAGCTCGGCCTCGACCTCGGCGACCTTCTTGGTGGCGTTGGCGTGACCGTCGCCCTCAAAGGCAATGACGCGACGGGTCTGACGGTCGAACACGCCGCGGAAGTTGCGACCACTGCCGATCGGCCAGTTCATGGGATACGTATTGATACCCAGGACGTTCTCGATCTCTTCCATGAGCTCAAACGGATCGCGAGCCTCGTGGTCGAGCTTATTCACAAAGGTGAAGATGGGAATGTGGCGCAGCGTACAGACCTTAAAGAGCTTTTTGGTCTGGGCCTCGACGCCCTTAGCGCCGTCGATGACCATGACTGCGGCGTCGGCGGCCATAAGGGTACGGTAGGTATCCTCCGAGAAGTCCTGGTGGCCGGGGGTATCGAGGATGTTGACGCAGGCGCCATTATAGGTGAACTGCAGCACCGAGGAGGTAACGGAAATGCCGCGCTCCTTCTCGATGTCCATCCAGTCCGAGACGGCGTGCTTGGCCGAGCTCTTGCCCTTGACCGAACCGGCAGTCTGGATGCTGCCGGTATAGAGCAGCAGCTTCTCGGTAAGCGTGGTCTTACCGGCGTCCGGGTGGCTGATGATCGCGAATGTGCGGCGCGACGAGATTTCATCCGACAGGCTTGCCATGCGGATCCTTTCTTGCATTGAGTGCATTACGTCGATGTAACCGCACTATTGTAGCCGCGAAATCCCGCCATAGGGCACCTATCAGGACAAATTCATTAGCCGAGCTCGCTGTGCACCGGGCAGCCGCCTCAAGGATTGTCTCGATCTGTAACAGTAAGACGGGTTTTGAGCCTCTACCTGTTACAGATCAAGACAAACTGGCAGGCCCGCCGGCACAATCTCAACCTGTAACATCTAGCCGCCTAAATCAGGTCTAACTGTTACAAATCGAGATAAACAGGAAGGCAGGGAGCCAATGTCTCAATCTGTAACATCTAGCCGCGCAAATCGACTCTTACTGTTACAGATTGAGACAAATAAGCAGGCGGGCAAATAAGATCTCGATCTGTAACAGCAGGCGACCCAAAACGGACCTAGGTGTTACAGATTGAGATTGTTTTGGGGCAAGCGCGGCACTGGCGGACTATTCCACATTTAGCTCTTGCATAACTGTGCATAGTGTATATATACTGTGCTTACCGGTTATATACACGTGTAGCCCATCAGCTAAGGAGCCGCTGTGGACATCATCCTATCCAATTCGAGCGACAAGCCCATCTACGAGCAAATAGCCTCGCAAGTCAAAGCTCAGATCCTTTCGGGCACGCTCGCGGCGGGAGCCAAACTCCCCAGCATCCGCTCACTCGCGAGCGACCTGGGCGTGAGCGTCATCACCACCAAGCGCGCCTACGCCGACCTGGAGCAACTTGGCTTTATCTGTACCATGCAGGGCAAGGGCTGTTTTGTCGCCGAGGGCAACCAGGAGCTCTTGCGCGAAAACCAGCTCTGCCATATCGAAGAACTGCTTGCGAAAGCGGCGAGCCAAGCCGAAGCCCTGGGCGTTACGCGCGACAAGCTGCACGAGATGCTCGACCTGGTAGCCCCCGAAACCATGCAGTAGCCATCTGAAAGAAAGGCTATACCATGCAAAACCTTTTAGAACTCAAAGGCATCTCACGCCGCGTGAGCGACCGTTTTTCGTTGCGAGACGTCACACTCGCCGTGGAGCCCGGCCAGATCGTCGGCTTTGTGGGCGCAAACGGCGCCGGCAAGACAACGACCATTCGCGCCGCGCTCGGGCTTATAAAGCTCGATGCCGGCGAGGTGCATCTGCTTGGACAGCGCTGCGACGCCAACGCGCCCGACGAGACGCAGCGCCACCTGCGCTCCCGCATCGGGCTTGTCCTGGACACGTGTCCCTTCCCTTCCACGCTCAAGGTGGGCCAGATCGAGACGCTCGTAGGCCCGGCGTACCCCACGTGGGACCGCAAAACGTTCGCCGGATTCATCAACCGATTTGGCCTCGACCTCAAGACAAAGGTCAAGGACCTCTCCCGCGGCATGGGCATGAAGCTGCAGCTCGCGTGTGCGCTCAGCCACAATGCCAAGCTGCTCGTTTTGGACGAAGCCACAGCGGGCCTCGATCCCATGGCGCGCGAGGAGCTGCTCGATGAGCTGCTTGCCTTTGTCGCCGACGGCCAACACAGCGTGCTGCTCTCGAGCCACATTACGTCCGACCTCGATCGCGCCGCCGACCGCGTCATCTGCATCGATAACGGCTCGATTGTGTTTGACCTGCCGCGCGAAGACATTACCGACCGCGCCGGCATCGCCCACTGCACCCAAGCACAGGCCGCCGAGCTTATGGCTTGCGTCGAAGGCGCCCGTGCCGCCCACCACGCCTATAGCGTGGACGTGCTCGTGCCCAACCGTCGCGAAGCGCTCGAGGCCTTCCCCGAGATTCCCTGCGATCGGGCAACCATTGATGACTATCTTCGCCTCATACTGAAAGGGGCTTCGAAATGAAACGAGCCTTTATGTCCGAGCTCGCCATCGTTCGCACGCTTGTCCCGAGCATTGCGGGCGTCGGCTTGTTCATCTTCGTCGTGCTGACGCTCGCCAACGCGTCGGATGGCGATTCCGGTATAAGCGCCGGTGCCGGCGCCGTCAGTGCCATGTCGCCCATCATATTCATGAACTCACTGGCCGGTTACGACAATCAAAAACGGATGGGAACGCTATCGCGCAACGCTGCCCTTCTCGCGCAAAGACATCATCTGCGCACGCTACCTGAGCGTTATTGTCTTCTCCGCCATCATGGCATGTGCAGCTACGCTTTTGAGTATCGTCGCCATCCCGCTCTTCAGCAGCGCGGGCATTCCTTCGACGGGACAGACGGTCTTTGAAATCGCAATCGCCTCGGCAGCATCGATGCTCATCTCCCTCATGATGGTGTTCCTGGCACAGCCGCTGTTCTTTCGATTTGGACACATGGAGGCGCTACGCCTATCCGTTGGCCTGTTTGCCCTGCTTGGTTGCGGCACCATGGCCACACTGAGCTCCTCCAACCCCATCAGCAACTGGCTCATGTCGATTGCCGGAGCGAATCCCGACCCTGCCGTTCTGGGCTGTCTGTGTGCAGGCATCGCCGCACTTGCCCTCGCGCTATGTGCAATCAGCTGCACCGTCAGCACCAAGGTTTATCGAGTACGAGATTTGTAGCCACACGAAACTTGACCCACGTAGGCCACAATCGGTCGCAATCGCCCATCCGCAAATCTATGGCAAACGGCATGTCCCCGGCGTGCGCCACCGTACTACTTGCGCAGCGACTTGGGCAGCGGAATGCCGGCGGCGATGGCTGCAGCGATAATCATGCAGACAATGCCCTTGAGCGGGAAACACATGAGCAGCAGGCCCACGACCATGACCGGCTGACGCATAACCGCACCCATCGTCGATGCCGTGCAGACGGCGACGCAAAAGACCGGATTGGCGCCGGTAAGGATGGCAAGGCCGTAGCCCAGGCTCACACCCGAGAAGATGACGGGGAAGAAGTGGCCGCCGCGCCAGCCCATGTTGATGAGGGCAGGGGTCAGCATGGCCTTAACAAGACCGGTCGCGATAAGCACGCCGGCGGGGATGGTCAGATAGGTTTCCATAAGCACGTCGGCCTGCGTCTCGCCGGCAAACATGGTGAAGGGCAAAACCGTGCCGCAGATGGCGAGTACCAGACCGGCCAGCATGGCCTTGGCGACGGGGCACTCCCCCATCGCGTGCGCCAGAGCCTCGCTCGCGTGCTCCGAGACAAAGTACAGCCAGCCGCAGACCGTGCCGACGAGCGACAGGGGGATAAGCCAGGCAAGCTCAAGGTTACCCACCTGGGCGGCCTCGAACCTCGGCATGCCCATGCCGCCGCCCACAAGCTGGCCAAGTAGCAGGTAAGTGCCCAGACCGCCGGCAATCGCAATGCCGTAGACCACCGTCTTTTGCGCCTTGGGCAGCTTGATGGTGATCTCATCGGATGCGGGGTCCTCGTCGCCGTCGGCGCTACCGGCAAGCGGCGCCACAAAGCCAAACACGGGCGCGGTAAAGAGCGCCGTCAGGGCAGCCTGGGTGCCCAGCAGCGTGAGCTCCCTAAACTCGGCGCCAAAGCGACGCATGCGGTCGCCGACCCAGCTGCACAGGCCCGCGATGACGCCGGTCAGACCGGCTTCCGGTCCAATACTTCCGCCAAACAGTAACGGTAGCAATGCCGCGAGCGAAAGCTTGCCCAGGTTGTCGTACGGGTAGCGGCCGTCGCGCTTTACCTTGGCCATCACCTGGTTGAGGTCATCGGTCTTGGTGCCCATCATCTTTTCGTACATACCGATCAGCAGGCCGCCCAGCAGGCAGACGAAAAACGGGTACGGCAAAAAGCCGAACGGACCGCTCGCGAGCTCGGGAGAAGCGACGCCCAGCACATGCGGGATCTCGGTCCATAGATAGTCGATACCATGCTCCATCGCAAAGAAGAACAGCCAGACCGCAGCGCCCGCAAACGCACCGGTCACAGCCACGCTCACTAAAAACAGCGCACGGTTTTTGGGTTTTGCCAGGTTATCCATCGGGGCCTCCCGTGGTCAGAAGCGACAAAGATACGTTTTATTGTAAGACGAGCGCAACGCAGGCAGGCCAACCATCTACGCCGCGAAGGGCGCCGTTGGGTGCCGCATGCGCGACAGACCCAAAGCCTAGCTGCCGATAATCGATGCGATCTCGCGCAGGTCATCGGCAAAGTAGATGCCCTGCTGGCGCTGCAGGCTCGATAGGCCCTTATCGATCATATGCTCGAGCAGCGACTTGAGGTCGTTGTAGTAGCCGTCCAAGTTATACAGAATGCACGGCGTGCTCAGATGCCCCAACGATACGGCCGACATGACCTCGGCGATCTCCTCGAGTGTGCCCGTGCCGCCCGGAAAGGCGATAAACGCATCGCCGAGCTCGATCATCTTGGCCTTGCGCTCGGCCATGTCGCTCGTCACGATAAGGTCGTCGATACCGTCATGTTGAAACTCGGCCTCGATAAAAAAGCTCGGTTCAACACCCGTCACGTGTCCACCTGCCTCGAGTACGCTATCGGCGAGCGCACCCATCAGACCCGACTTGGACCCGCCGTATACCAACGCGTGTCCGTTAGCGCCAATCCAGTCGCCCAGCTCCTGCACCGCGGGCAGAAACGCCGGGTCATTGCCGACGCTGGCACCCAGGTATACCGTGATATTCATATTCAGTCCCCCTCGTCGTGACGCGCGGCGCCCGTTCTAGCGTTGGCGTCGGCGATATTCGCGCACACGGCGCGATAGGTCGGCAAGCTCGTCACGATCGAGCTCTTCCAAATGCTCCAGATCATCCATAAAGCGCGCCATGGTGTCCTTTTGGCGCATCTTGATGAGCGTGTTGCAGTAGTTCACCGCCACGCCCGTGAGCATGGCGATGTAGAAGATGCTGATGACGCTCAAAACGACAGTGATAGCGCGGGCAACCGGCGTCTCGGCCGGGATATCGCCAAAGCCGATGGTCGATACGGTCTCAAAGCTAAACCAGAGGCCGTCGCCAAACGTAAGGGTCGTGGGCTCGGACAGCCAGACGGCCGTCGAGCACAGCAGATAGAAGACGAGAAACAGGCCCGTGATGCGTGCAAAGCCAGCCTGGCGCAACACGTCGGCAAGCGTCCTCAACTTGTTCATCGCGACCCCTTTTCCAGACGCCCAATCACATTCGCTCGTTATTGTCCCACACCCGGCAGTTGGGGACGTTCCCTTTCTGCCGGCAGAAAGGGACTGTCCCCAACTGCCGGGAGTGACCGTTTAGCGGTGCGGCGGCTG
>UQNC01000021.1 GCA_900542175.1 uncultured Collinsella sp.
AGCGTCCTAGTGTTCGCTTCTAATAAAGAAGGCCAAGATTCGGGACGCAGTTCAAAATAGACCTGTCCCTTTTTGGTAGGTAGAATAACCTATAAGACAAGTATGTTTCTGAGTTATTTCGTGTTGACCCATTTGAGCGGGATGGGGTATAACTCTACTCAACCGCTAGGGATTTTATTGAGAAAGGTGTTCTACCATGAGCAAAAACCTCTCCCAGCAGGTCGTTCTCGACCGCCGCGGCTTTGTCGCCGCCACCTTCGCAACCGTTGCCGGCCTTGGTCTTGCCGGCTGCTCCGACACCAGCGCCGAGGCCGACAAGGGTTCCGCCGCCGGCTCCTCCAAGAGCTCCGAAGATACCGAGGCTTCCACCATACTCGATGCCAAGGCATTCGACAAACTCGTCGACAACGGCCCCAAGGCCGATGACGACGCCATCGCCGCCAGCACCTGGGCCACGGCCGTCAAGGACGCCGGTGTCTTTAAGATCGGTGGCGTTCAGACCTCCACACTTTTCTCCCTCCTCAACGAGAAAGACGGTCAGACCCGCGGCTTCGACGCCGGTATCGCACAGCTCCTGTCCAACTACATTCTGGGCGAGAACAAGGTCGAGATCACCCAGGTAACCTCGGACACGCGTGAGTCCGTCCTGCAGAACGGCCAGGTCGACGCTGTCTTTGCCACCTACACCATCACTGACGAGCGCAAGAAGCTCGTCTCCTTCGCCGGTCCCTACTACTACACCCAGCAGGCTATCCTGGTGCTCGCCGACAACGACGACATCAAGAGCGTCGACGACCTGGCCGACAAGAACGTCGCCGTCCAGTCCGGCTCCAACGGCCCCGCCATCCTGGAGGAGTTCGCCCCCAAGGCCAGCCAACAGGAGTTCAAGACCGACGAGGAGGCCCGCCAGGCACTTCAGCAGGGCCGCGTTGACGCCTACGTCATCGACAACAACATGCAGCAGAGCGCCCTGGTCCGCGAGCCCGGCAAGTACAAGATTGCCGGCAAGCCCTTCGGCAGCAAGGAGCCCTACGGCATCGGCCTGCCGCTCGATTCCGACGGTGTCGCCTTTGTCAACGACTTCCTTAAGAAGATCGAGGATGACGGCACCTGGACCGAGCTGTGGCAGATCTGCATTGGCGACCGTACGGGCGACACCAATGTTCCCGAGCTGCCCGAGATCGGCGCCTAGGCAGCGAGCCTAGTAACGGCCGCTACGAAACCATACGGAAACGCACGATGTGCTTTATTGCGCTAAACTGTTTCCTCACTGAGTTGTCGGGGCTTCCGTACACACGGGAGCCCCTTTCCTTACCGGCGGGAGGTCCGCATGAGTCTCTCCGAGCTCTGGTCGCTCTATGGCCAGAACTATATCGACGCGCTGCTAGCAACCTGGGGCATGACGCTTGAGTCGTTTGCCATCGCCATGGTGCTGGCCGTCGCCGTCACCGTGATGCGCGTGTCGCCGCTCAAGCCGCTGCGCGTCTTTGGCGACCTGTATGTCCAGGTCTTCCGTAACATCCCCGGCATCGCGCTGCTCATTATCGTCGTCTACGCGCTGCCGCCGCTCAAGGTCGTCCTGCCCTACCGCACCTGCGTCATCGTCGCCACAGTGCTCTTGGGTTCTGCCTTTGGCTCCGAGAACTTTATGAGCGGCATCAACACCGTCGGTGTCGGCCAGGTGGAAGCCGCCCGCTCGCTGGGCATGAGCTTCAACCGCATCCTCGCCAAGATCGTGATTCCGCAGGCACTGCGCTCGAGCGTGCTGCCCATGACCAACCTCTTTATCGCCGTCATGCTCACCACCGCGCTCGGCAGTCAGGTGCCACTTAAACCGCAGGAGCTCACCGGCGTGGTGAGCTACATCAACACGCGCTCGCTCGGCGGCGTCGCCGCGTTCTTTATCTCGGCGCTCGGCTACCTGGGCACGGCCTTTGTGGTGAGCCACATTGGCAACTACATCGATAAGAAGGTGAGGATCCTCCGATGAGCAAGCACTCCACCTCCGCGCTCACCATGCGCGATGCGCTCTACGAGGCTCCCGGCCCCAAGATGCGCGCCAAGATTCGCGTCGGCACCGCCATCTCACTTGTTGCCGTGGCCGCGCTCATCGCTCTGGTACTGCAGCGCTTTTATGTGACCGGCCAGCTTTCGGTCCATTACTGGTACTTCTTTACGCACCTCACCACCTGGAAGTTCCTGCTTGCCGGTTTTGAGGGCACGGTAAAGGTCGCGCTCACCGCCGGCGCCATCGCGCTGGTACTGGGCTTAGCCCTCATGCTCGGCCGTACCAGCGACATCAAGCCGCTGCAGCTGGTCTGCCGCGTGCTCACCGATTTCTTCCGTGGCGTGCCGAGCCTGCTGTTCATCTACTTCTTCTTTTTGGTGCTGCCTCAGTACAAGATTTCACTGCCGTCGTTTTGGATGCTCACGCTTCCCGTCGCGCTCGCTGCAGCCGGCGTACTTGCCGAGATCTTCCGCGCCGGCGTCAACGCCGTGCCGCGTGGTCAGGTCGAGGCAGCCCAGGCGCTCGGTCTCTCCAAGGCCAAAATCACCTTTAAAATCGTATTGCCCCAGGCGATTCGGTTTATCATTCCGTCGTTGATTTCGCAGCTCGTGGTCGTCGTCAAAGACACCACCGTCGCCTACGTGGTGAGCTACCCCGACCTCATGCAAAATGCCCGCGTGCTCATCACCAACTACGACGCGCTCGTATCAGTCTATCTGGTGATCGCGGTCATCTACATCCTCATCAACGTCGCGATCAACAAGGCCGCTGTCTACGTTTCGCACAAGACCGGCGCGACCATCATCCGCTAACGCTTTACCATTTCGAGTCATAAGGAGCCGAGCACCATGGCACAGAGCACCTCATCCACCGGCAATCAGCCGTTGATCGAGCTCAGGCACGTCGATAAGCACTACGGCGATCTGCACGTCCTCAACGACATCAATCTCTCGGTCGACCGCGGCGAAGTCGTCGTTGTGATTGGCCCCTCGGGCTCGGGCAAGTCGACCATGTGCCGCACCATCAACCGCTTGGAGACCGTCGACTCGGGCGAGATTCTCATCGAGGGCGAGCCCCTGCCGCAGGAAGGCAAGGATCTTGCCCGCATGCGCGCCGAGCTGGGCATGGTGTTTCAGCAGTTCAACCTATTCGCACATATGACGGTGCTGCAGAACGTCATGCTGGGACCGGTCGACGTGCTGGGCGTCTCCAAGGACGAGGCCCGCGAGCGCGCCATGGACCTGCTGAGCCGCGTAGGCGTTGCCGAGCAGGCCGATAAGGTGCCCGCACAGCTCTCGGGCGGCCAGCAGCAGCGCGTGGCCATCGCCCGTTCTCTTGCCATGCAGCCCAAGGCCATGCTCTTCGATGAGCCCACGAGTGCCCTTGACCCCGAGATGATTAACGAGGTGCTCGAGGTCATGGTGCGCTTGGCGCAGCAGGGCATGACGATGATCGTCATTACGCACGAGATGAACTTTGCCCGCCGCGTGGCCGACCGTGTCGTGTTTATGGCCGATGGCCAGATCGTGGAAACCGGCACGCCCGACGGGTTCTTCGACCACCCCCAGACCAAGCGCGCCCAGGACTTCCTCAACTCCATTAAGGGCCACTAGCCAGCCACCCCGTGGGACAAATCCATTGAAAGTGTTGTCCTACGTCTCTCATGCGCCCTGTCACCTTTAGATTCGAAAGCAACACCTATGATCGGAACTCGCACTTCATCGTCATACACCCCGCACGTCGACGTCGATCCCGCCGACCGCCCGCTCATCCTCGTCGCGCCGCGTTGGGAAGAGGCAAAGCCGTTTTTAAGCGAGACGCTCTCCCCCAACGAGGAAATCGCAAGTGTCTTTGTCGATGCCATCCTTGCCGCCGGCGGCCTGCCGCTGCAGATGTCCATCACCGAGGACATTGAGGTCATCCGTCATTACGTCGATATCGCCGACGGCATCGCCATTCCCGGCGGCCCCGATGTCAATCCCAAACGTTGGGGCGATGATCGACCCTACGACCCCACCCTCTGCTGTGAGATCCGCGATAGCTTTGAGTTTAAGCTGGTCGGCGAGGTGCTCCGCGCCAAAAAGCCGCTCTTTACCACCTGCCGCGGCACGCAGTTGCTCAATGTCGCCACTGGCGGCACTCTGTGCATGGACGTGCCGAGCCTGGGCGCTCGCGAGGGCCGCACACAGTGGCGCCATACCCACGTGCTCAACGATCCCGTGCACCCTGTCGAGGTCATGCCGGGCTCGCTGCTGGAGCGCGCGCTTGGCGGACACAGGCTGATCCAGACCAACTCGGCACATCACTGCTGCGTCGATCGTCTGGGTAAAAGCACGCGCTTGGTCGCCAAGGCAACCGACGGTATTCCCGAGTGCATCGAGGTCGAAGGCCAACCATTCTGTCTAGGCGTGCAATGGCATCCCGAGTACACGTGGAAGACGCTCGAAACCGACTTTAACCTGTGGAAGTCGTTTGTCGAGGCGGCGGCAAAGGTAAAGCAGGCCCGCTAGCTCGCGAACCACTCAGGTTAAAGCCTCCTAAGCCGGGGGGCGGACACCAGCTACGGTGCCCGCCCCCCCTGTATTTGATATGCTCGGTATGATTATCCCTCACAAACAATCAGAGAAATCTCGACCGCAATCGGTCGACAGTAAAGCAAATGATAAAAACGCTTGCTACGTTTATGAGGCAGTCAATTAAAATCGAGATGCATTGACCATTCCCCAACGGGGTCACGCCGCAAATCCACATGAGCATCGAGGCTGGAAGCGGAAGCATGGAATTGGCCCCGATCTGTATGTAGATCGCTACGACGTTGACAAGCAACAGCATGCCAATCGGACCGAAGCCGGACCCAAAATAGGAAACAACGATTACGCAAGAAACCACGTATGCAAGGCAGGCAGCGGCAGCAAGAACAAGTCGATAGCAAAATACATGCAGGTTGAAATACTGCTGAGCATCCGAAACGATTGCGCAGTTAAGACAGTACAAAACGACACTCGACAGGACAAACGCGCCCAAAAGGGCAAAAGAAGATAGCACCACTCGCGCAACGATAGCACACACACGCTTCCCTCCCCGAGCCTCCGACAACCCCCACGGTTCCTCGACAAAGCCCGAACTGACAAAGCGCGGCACAATGCAAGCCGCGATGAACGGAAAGAACAATGCATGGGCCAACGGGGCTACGTTGAACAGCAGACCGCGAAAAACCTCTGCATTGCCAAATAGAAGGACATCCTCCGCCGATAGCCGAAGCGTCGGGTCTGGGAAAAAACCCAAGAAACTGTTCTCACGGAGGCTACAGAACCACATCGGGAAAGAATTAAGCTGCAATATCACCATGTACGCATAAATTACCAGGATTAAGGCGTACGCCCATTTGCTCACATGCTTCAATTCTGACTGGAGAAGTCTTTTAATCTGACGAGCCATTGAGCACACCCCCAGCGCGAAAGCTCAAGAGAGCGTAAATCAATACCGATAGACAGCTGGCTGCCACGCCATATCCCAGAAGCGTCAGCTGCCCCATATCGCTATACCCAAGGGCACATCCGACTCCAAGGTACGGCCCCGGAAGAAAGAAAATCCATCGCAAGGACGGTATGGGCGTCTGAAGGTAAGTTCCGTAGAGCGTCAAGCTCATGACAAATCCGATTATTACCACAGCCCCGCTCAATACAGCGCTGCCCGTTATCCGATAGATGGTCACCGTCTCCAGCGCAACCGATATCACCAATACGGCGTTGACTATCATTGCAGGCAAAAATACAGTTAGTATGTTGTGCGAGTAGTTATGCCCTCCACGTATTATGGCTATTGCAAAAAGAAGAAGGCAAAGCGCGCTATACGCTGCGCCAATTATTAAAGCAGACGAAAATGCATGGGCTAGAGCCCCATAAAAGCGGTTGAGACCTCTTGCCGAAGAAATTCGGTGCCCCTCTTTATAGCCATGCTCCTGTAAAAGCACCAAACAAACGATGAGTGGAACGAACAGGGATGTACCGGCAAAAGCGCTGCGCGCAAGGGACTCATCAGGCGCAGAAGGATCGATTGCATTCCAGAGGAAACCAATATCCTCCCCACAAACGCCATAGCCAAAGGTGAGCAACGTTGTTCCGTTTTTTAGAAAGATGCCGAAGAGAAGGCCGAACGCCAGCATAAGCGCAAGACCAAACTTCGCCGGAAATATCCTGTGCAAACGCATCATATCTGCCTTTATGGGATGGATCGCCCGCTTCATAGCGAGACCGCCTTCATCAAGCGCCTGTAATACTCTTTTAGGGACGACGCCTCATCCCTTATGACATCCATCGATTCCTTTTTTAGCAGTTCACCGTCATGAAGAAACAGGCAGCTTGTTGCAACCGATGCCAGCTCATCCAAGTCGTGGCTAGAGATAAGCATGGTTTTGCCCTGCTCCCGATTCAATCGGCCGATAAGGGTCCATATGCTCTCAATGCCCAGCGGGTCCAACCCGTTTGCTGGCTCATCAAAAATAAGCAGATCAGTGTCACCCAACAAAGCTGTAGCTATATCCAGCCGCCGTTTCATTCCCAGAGAAAAACTGCCTACGCTCTTTTTCTCATCGATGTCCAGCCCGACTAGGCCCAAGACGCGAGGAACCTCACGTTTCTCATCGAGCCCCCATTCCGCACATCGGATCCGAAGATTCTCAGCCGCACTGAGAGATTGGTATGCTCCGCAGGAATCTGGCACATAGCCGACACGCGTCCGCATCAAGCTCAGCTCTTTTTTCGACTTGCCTCCAAAGAGCTCCACGCTCCCCGACGATGGCTCACAGAGGCCCAGCACTTTTTTAATAAGCGTGCTTTTGCCCGCCCCGTTTGCACCAACAAGGGCGCAAAGCTCAGACTGATCCACCTCGAAGGAAACGTCATGCAAAACGCGCCGTTTCCCGTAGCGCTTTGACACCCTTGATAGCCTTATCGTCGATGCGTTCATTGGCCTCCCGTTCCGCTTGATAGCAAAACCGCTCATATCGTTCCTTCTTTACTTTATCGTTTTCCATAGTTGTTATTGTTTTTCGATAACTCATATTTGTCAAGATAATCTAAAAGAAAGAACCCGTGTTAGACACGGGTCCCTTCACGCTGATATTTCGTTTTAGTTGTTCGCCTTAAGCTACTCGTCGCTCAAATCGACAGCAAAGACTGATGTCGGAAGCGACGCCTCATTGCCTCCGCCGTCCCGCATCTGCCTCACAACGTTTTTTGCACGCTCAACAATAAGCTCCTCAAGCTCTTTCTCACTCACGCGCTGAATAATATCTCCCGGTTGACAATCAAGCTCATCACAGATATCGAGGAGCGTCTTTAGGCGAATAGCTTTTATCTTTCCGTTTCTAAGCTTTGAAATATTAGCCGGAGTATGCCCCGTCGCCCGAATCAGATCAGCACTGGTCTTTCCGGTCTTAAGCAGCTGCGTCTCAAGCTCGATGATGAGATAGCTCATGTTTCCTCCTACACAAGCTCGTCAGACTGCTCTTGGAGCAGCGAGGCATAACTCCAGATCGCCGAGATAAATAAACAGACAACTGCGCCGATAAACGACCCCGCATCAAAGGTAGCGCCTTGGCAAATCTCAATAACGAAGGAATGAGGCACGATGTAAAGCTCCAGTCCGCCAATGGTGAGATTGACCGATCCATAGGCACCAACAAGCGAAACCGCGGCGTTAACAGCAAAGGCAAGCGCGAGAACACGGATAAGCCGCACATGCGTCTTGGTAAAGGGCGAGACGCCTCGCGAGATGTTACGGCTGATCCCGCACAGAACGACAAGCGAAATACCCATAACAAGCGCCATGCACAGTCCGCTTGGGATAACGATGCACCCGCCATCGAGAAGCGTCACGACACCGAAAGAATCGACAGAAGCAACGTTTGTAACCGCATACCAGATCACGTAAACAACCAACGCGGCAAAAGCGACGAGCATCCCTGCAAAAACGGCTGCCATGCAAAAACCGAGCTTCCTGATATTTTCGCCCGCCTTGGCCATACGCTGAACGCTGTTGGACATACACTCACCCTCATCGACTCTATCGTTATTCGAACAGTTTATCGAACAACGATATGGATTGCATGCGGAAAGCCCCGCCAGTGCGCATAGGCCATTCACTAATCAGAAGAGGTGAGCGTGGATTTTTGGACACGTATCGAACGAGCGTGGATAATCTCCCACTTTGAGGCCGCCACCGGGCCTAAAACGGGAGATTATCCACTCTCATAGTCATCAAGGCTCACAGCCTCTTACTCGGCCGCCTCGCGCAGAGCCGACATCGTTGCCGCATATTGCTGCTGCAGCGCATGCATTCCCTCGCGAGCGCCGTCAACGGCATCGGCGCCGCGCAGCGCTTCGGTCACCACGACCGCCGGCTCGTACAGATTATCGAATCCCAAGTTCTGGCTCACGCCCTTGAGCGTGTGCGCTGCCATAAACGCACTCTCGGCGTCTCCTGCCGCCATGGCAGCCTCCAGTTTGTCCATGCTCTCGTCATCCAAAAACTTGAGGGCAAAGCGGGCAAGCATTTCCTCATCCATCAGCCGAGCGCACGCGTCATCATAATTAGCGCCGATCTTCTCATACGCCTCACGCATGGAAATCATGAATCAAAAACTCCTTTGTTCAAACTAAATCGTGGGGAACGCAACGACGTCGGCGGGGCGTGCCAAGGTTTCGGCAATGCGGTCTTGCACCTCGAGCAGGCAGTCGAGCAGCAGCGGGTTAAAGGTGCCGCACTGACCGTCCAGGATCATCTTGATCGCTTCCTCGTGCGGGATGGCATCCTTGTACACGCGCACGCTCGTCAGCGCATCGTACACGTCGGCCACCGAAACCACCTGTGCGGCGATGGGGATATCGTCGCCCTTAAGACCGTCGGGATAACCCCTGCCGTCCCAGCGCTCGTGGTGCCAACGCGCAATCTGGTACGCATATTCCAAAAGCGCATTGCCGGCGTGATGGCTGCCCAGCTCGAGCAGCATGTTGGCGCCAATCGTGGTATGCGTCTTCATAATCTCGAATTCCTCGGGCGTGAGGCGCCCGGGCTTGTTGAGGATCGCATCGTCAATCGACATCTTGCCGATATCGTGCAGCGCCGAAGCCAGGGCGATCGTGGAGCGTTCCTCATTGTCGAGGGAGATCGTGCCGCTACGCTGGACCAGATAGCCAAGCAGCAGCTCGATCAGCTTTTCGATGTTCGTAACGTGCCTACCGCTCTCGCCGTTGCGAAGCTCCATGACGCCGGCCATGATGTCGATGAGCATGCGACTGTTCTTGACGCGCTCGTTGTACTGTTGGGACAGCAGGTTCGTCAGGCGGCGCTGTTTGGCGTACAGGCGGATGGTGTTGCTTACGCGGCGGCGCACGACACGGGAGTCAAACGGGCGGTTGATATAGTCTGAGGCGCCCAGCTCGTACGCGCGCAGAACCGCATCATCGGAATCTTCGCTCGAAATCATGATGACAGGCAGATTATCGATACCCGATCGGCGCGACAGATCGGCCAGCACCTCAAAGCCGCTTATGCCCGGCATCACAATGTCCAGCAGCACGAGCGACAACTCATCGCCATAGCGGTCGACCATGTCGAGCGCCGCACGACCGTTATCGGCCTCGAGGATGCAATGCTCGTCCTTGAGCATCTCGCTGAGAATGGCTCGGTTCATCTCGGAGTCATCGGCGATAAGCACCAAAGGCTTTTCGCTTTGGAAGGCCTCGATGGAATCGGCATCGGTCACGACCGTACCGGCTTTTGCCTTAGCGCGGCTCAGTAACTGAGCAGCGCGGCCAACGCCCTCATCGACCGTCTCGCCATGAATGCGAACGCCACCAACACATGCCGTCAAGCTCACGTACTCATGGCCCGGAATAATCGTGGAATGAACGGCATCGGACACCTGATGCAGGCGACGGGTGAAGTCATCGGAGGGAATATTGGGCATGACAACCACAAACTTGTCGCAGCCATAGCGCACAAGCTCGTCAGTCGAACGGATTCCGCTGCGTATGGCTGTCGCCACAGCACCGAGCGCAAGGTCGCCGGCATGACGGCCACACGTATCGTTGAAGGCCCTAAAATCATCAACGTCGATCATCGCAACGCCGGCATTCATGCGGGCGCTGCGAAGCTTTTCCTCGTAATATCGGCGATTGCGCACGCTCGTCAGCACGTCGGTGTAGACAAGGTCCTCTTCCGCGGCCTCTTGCTCATCAATCGGACGCACCATCAGCAAGACGTGAGGCTCGCCCTCGACCTTCAGAGGGCGTAGACGGGCGCGGTACTCAGTGCCATCATTGAGCAGTTGCTCCGACACCTCATCGGAGTCTGCCAAAGCCTCAAGACTCGACTGACGCAGACAAGGGCAGCGATCGCCGGCGAGCAAGCAGTTAGGCTCACTCTTAATCTGATCGGCCGACAGTAAACGCACCACGGGGTAGGTCTTCGCGACGCGGGCGACCTCGACGGCAGCCTCCTCGTCGGTTAGATTGACCTCGTGATTATTGAGCATATGGGGCCCTTTCGATAGTTTCGCATGGAGCGGTGGGTTCCAAATGTTACAAGGGTAACACCTTGTCGATGCAGGTAAGTACGTGAATGCTGCCACATTCTTATGAGTTGGCAGACGGCGCGATTGAAGCCGCAGACGCGAGGTTTTGAGCACGTTTGTTAATACGGCCGAAACGTTTGCGGATGAAGCCTGCTTTGGCTATTGCGGATGCTAGAGCCCCAGGATGCCACGGACAGCCCGGGCAGCCGCTGCCGGGCGATCGCGCAGACCGTTATGCGCGCCCGGGATCGTCACGAGAAGACAATCGAGATATTCGGCAGCCGCTCGCGTACCAGCCTCACGGGGCGTGCCAATCGAGAGCTCGCCCAGGAGCACGGCGGCCACCGTTTTTGACGCGCGAACGCTATCCCAATCGGGAACGCAGGTCATAGTAATCCCGTATTCGTTTGCCATGAAACTGCGGCCGTTGCGCAGGGCATGCTTGGCTTCTGCTTCGGTCGTTCCAGGAGCCTCGGGGTCCAAGTCGCCGAGGGCTCCCAAGAAAAGCCGGAGCGCCCTTGAAACCTTTCCAGCCGCAATCATATCGAGCAAAACCGGAGCTGCGCCCATGCCGACGCCTTCGGCCGACACAGCCGGCTCATGCAGAATCGCACGGGCGACGAGATGGGGTTCAGTGCGAAGAAGCTCCAGCGCTACCAACGTACCGGCGCTGTGCGCAAGCACATTTGTCGGAGCGCCAACGTGTTCGATCACGGCCTGCAGGTCGGCGGCCTGAGCGGCAAGATCATAGCTGCCGTCTGCCGCTTCGCTGCTGCCACCACAGCCGCGGCGGTCGTAGGCAATTACGCGGTAGTTGCGGCTGAGCTCACAAGCGATGCCGTCGAAAAATGTGCCGTCAACACAAGCGCCGTGCACGCACACCAAGGCAGGAGTATCAGGCGACACATCCGGGCCGGCATATTCGCGACAGGCAATCGTGGTGCCCGCATTCTCGACCGTAAAATCCATGTTGTGCCCCCATCATCAATGCCCATCCAATTGCACGTCAGTACGGCTGAATGGTCCCGCATTGCCTTACGACTTGTTAACAGATTAACTGTACCCGACCCGAGGCTTTTCATGGCACGGCATCATGAGCGACGTGAAAAAACGAAACTTGTAAAGCAAGAGCCCGCACCTCGCTTTGGAGCCGATGCTATGCTTAGGCGCAATAGTCTTGAGGAGCATATGCCTATGTCTACATTTTTGAATGCCAGCCCCATCTTTGGACCCGTTCGCAGCCGTCGCCTTGGTCTCTCGCTCGGCGTCAACATGATGCCGGCCAGCGGCAAAATCTGCACGTTCGACTGCATTTACTGCGAAAACGGCCTCAACGCCGAGCGCCCCTGCCACGAGCCGTATAACACGGCTGCCGTGGTGCTCGATGCACTCGAGGCAAAGCTGCGCGAGATGGCAGCCGAGGGCGAGCTCCCCGATGTGATCACCTTCGCAGGCAACGGCGAGCCCACCGCCGCACCGGAGTTTCCGCAGGCCATTGCCGGCGCCGTCGCGCTGCGCGACGAGCTTGCCCCAAACTCCAAGATCGCCGTGCTCTCCAACGGCACGCGCGCCGAGCGCCCCGAGGTGCACGACGCGCTCATGATGGTCGACGACAACATTCTTAAGCTCGATACCGTCGACCCGGCGTTTATCCAGCTGCTCGACCAGCCTGTTGGCCCCTATGACGTCGAGCACCAGATCGAGACGTTCGCAAGCTTTGACGGTCACGTTATTATCCAGACGATCTTTTTGACCGGCGAGTATCAGGGCAAGCCCATCGACAACACCGGCGAGGAGTACGTTGCCCCCTGGCTCGCGGCGCTTGAGCGCATTCGCCCGCAGGAGGCGACCATCTACACGGTGGCGCGCGAAACACCGATCGCCGGCCTTGCCAAAGCAGTGCCCGAGGTACTCGACGCCATTGCCGCGCGCGTGCGCGCCCTCGGTATTCCCTGCCAGGTGAGCTACTAGCAAAACCACGCAGCAGCTAGTGCCCGCCATCCCGCCCCATCAGTTGCGGTGATATAGTTCCTATTTGTGCTGTTAAACCGCTTAAATCGGAACTATATCACCGCAACTTTTATGGCCGCGTGGGTGGGCTATACTAGCTGCGAATGAAAGGAAGTTAGCCATGTATGACAAAGGACCCGTGCCCGGCCGCAACGACGCTTGCTGGTGCGGCAGCGGCAAGAAATACAAGAAATGCCATAGCGCCTTTGATGAGCGCCTCGAGCGCTTGTGGGAAGAAGGCTGGGAGGTTCTGCCTCGCACGCTCTACAAGACTCCCGCCGATATCGAGGGCATCAAGCGCTCGGCAGCCATCAACGTGGGCGTGCTCGATTATGTGGGCGAGCATATCGCCGCAGGCATGACCACCAACCAGATCGACCAGATGATCTACGACTACACCGTCGAGCACGGTGGCACGCCGGCCGACCTCAACTACGAGGGCTATCCCAAGAGCGTGTGCACCTCGATCAACGACGTCGTCTGCCACGGTATCCCCTGCGATGCGGATGTGCTGCACAAGGGCGACATCATCAACGTAGACTGCTCCACGATCTTGGACGGTTACTTTAGTGATTCGAGCCGCATGTTCTGCATCGGCGAGGTCTCGGCCGAGCGTCAGCGCCTGGTCGACGTCACCCGCGCCAGCGTGGAGGCGGGTCTGGCGGCCGTCAAGCCATGGCTGCCGTTGTCCGTTATGGCCGAGGCAGTGCAAAAGACCGTCGAGGACGCCGGCTTTAGCGTGGTGCGCGAGTACGGCGGACACGGCATCGGTAAGGAGTTCCACGAGGACCCGTTTGTGGGCTTTACCACCGAGGCGCCCGATGTGGATACCATCATGGCCCCGGGCATGGTCTTTACCATCGAGCCTATGGTCAATGCCGGAGCGCCCGACATCAAGATTAGCAAGGGCGACGGCTGGTGCGTGCGCACCAAGGACGGCAGCGATTCGGCCCAGTGCGAGGTACAGCTCGTGGTGACCGAGGACGGCTACGAACTGCTCAGCTGGTAGCCGCGGATGCGTCGGATGCTGACGGGCACGCTCGTCTTGCATCCGGCGTTTTTGTTTGAACGTTTGCCTGATAAAACCTGCCAAAATAAACCTGTCCCTTTTTTGGCAGGTTGAGCGGAGAGGACTGCCTGTGAACATCCTGGTTTTGCTGCCCGTCAACGACCGTCATCGCGCAATTCTTGAGTCGAGCGCTCCGGGCGAGGACTTTATCTACACGAGCGCCGACGCCGCCACGCGCAAGCAGGTCGCCGATGCCGACGTGATCCTGGGCAACATCGACCCTGACATGCTCACGGCATGCGAGCATCTCCAGCTGTTGCAATTGCAGTCCGCCGGCTATGACGACTACCTTGCCGCCGGCACCGTGCCAGCCGACGCCAAACTGTCTTGCTCGGTGGGCGCCTACGGCCAGGCCGTGAGCGAGCACATGTTTGCCATGGTCCTTTCCATGATGAAGCGCCTGCCCGGCTATCACGACTTGCAGCGCGAGCATCGCTGGGAGGATTTGGGGCCGGTTACCTCGCTCAAAAATGCCAACGTGCTGGTGCTGGGCGCGGGCGATATCGGCGGCCACTTTGCCACGCTCTGCCGCAGCATGGGCGCACACGTCCGCGGCATCAAGCGCCATCCGCTCGTCTACCCCATTGTGTTTGAGGACATGGACGGCATGGATGCCCTGCCCGAGCGCCTGGCCGAGGCAGACGTCGTCGCATCCTTTATGCCCAGCACACCCGAGACCCGCGGCCTGGCGAACGCCGAGTTCTTCGCCGCGATGAAGCCGGGCGCCTTCTTTGCCAACGGCGGCCGCGGCGATCTTGTGGTTGCCGACGACCTAGTTGCCGCCCTGGAATCAGGACATCTCGCCGGCGCCGCGGTCGACGTCACCGACCCCGAGCCGCTGCCCGAGACAAGCCCGTTGTGGGATGCGCCCAACATGCTCATCACGCCGCACGTCTCGGGCTGGTTCCACCTGGCAGCCACGCTCAACAACGTCGTCGACATCGCCGCGGAGAACCTGCGTCATCTGCAGGCCGGCGAAACTTTACGTTGTTGGATCGAGCACTAGATTGTTCCGGCGTTTTACCAAACGCCGGAACCCCTCGACGCTGCGAGCCAGCCGTTTGGCCAATCTGCCGTTCAATCGTCGGGCATGGCCAAAAGGCCTATACCCTCCTCTTTCACGTCACCTTGCTCACTCTGGCGGGCTCTCGCTGACGTTTGCTCAACCTGCAGGGTCTTCAAATTGCTAGAGCGTTGCTAAATAATTTTTTGCGTCTTCTACACTCATTGCTGCGACGGGTGCGTGTGAACAGAGTTTGACATCGTTGGTGACCAGTAGATCTGCTTGAGCGCGTATCGCTGCCGCAATGATTAAATCGTCTTCGTAATCGCTATGGAGCTCACGCTGCCTGCTCGACATCCAGATGTCGCTCAGGTCACAGGGCACTGGCGTGGCAAGCTGCGACAGCACGCTAAGACAATCCCATGCAAGCGATGTCGCTGCCGCAGCGGCATCTTGGGAAAGCGAACCATGCTCGCGCCGATACCATGCCTTATGTTCGCTTGAAATCAAATAAAACAGGTCTTTGGACGATGTCGCCGCATACAGCAAATCAACCTGCGCCGTGCATGCATCGCGTAAAAACTCAATCGCCACCGAACGACCACGTCGTGAGGGAATGAAGTAATCGAGCCACACGTTGGTGTCAACCAAGATGCGCTTTGGAGTCTCACTCATAGAGCCAGCTCATCTCCTCGCCATAGCGATCCGCATAGGCATTCCGTTTGAGCTCTTCGTCGTCCGATGGCTGAGCCTTGACCATATCGATTCCCGATTCACAGCAAGCGGCAGCGAACAGCTTCGACCCCTGATCCATAAGCTCGAGCTTACGTTTGACAGCCTTTTCGCGCTCGCGCTGTTCCGCCCGGGCACGACTGGGCAGCAGGATATCCTCGAGCGCACCGGGGCGATCGGCCAGCGACGCTGCAAGCTGCCAGAGCGCTCGCACCGCTTGGCTCGGCGTCATACCGGCCTTGGAGAGAGCGGCGTCCCCACTCCTTTTAAGATCGGCATCGAGACGTACGTTGATCTGAGCGGCTGTTGTGGTCATGACCCCTCCTTAATACTTCAAAACTATCATAAAACTCTATGGTAGATACGTAAAGCATGTATAGCATTTACAAGCATCAGCCGTACTCTGTACACAAAAAGCCGCCGAGGCACACTGCACCTCGGCGGCTACGCATCACCAATCCAGTTCGGTTTCACCTTTTGCATTCGCCCAGATAAAACCTGCCGAAATTAACATCCCTTTTTGGCAGGTTTTAGAGCTCCACGCTTTCGGCTCCGTTGATGGTCAGGTCACGCTCGTAGAAGGCGGTAAGGGCGCGGATGGCGTACATCACGTCGCGCACGCCGCCGGTCTCGTAGCTCGAGTGCATGGCCAGCTGCGGCAGGCCCACGTCCACGGCATGCATGCTCGCCTGCATATTGGACAGATTGCCGAGCGTGGAGCCGCCGGCCATATCGCTCTTGTTGGCGAAGGCCTGCGTGGGCACGTCGGCGTCATCGCAGATAGCCTGGAACACCGCGCGGCTAAAAGCATCGGTGCAGTAGTGCTGGTTGGCGGCTTCCTTGATGACGATGCCGCCGTTAAGCACAACCCGGTTGCGGGCATCGCACTTCTCGGCGTGGTTGGGGTGCACGGCATGCGCGTTGTCGCAGCTCACGAGCATCGAAGCGGCAAGTGCGCGGTGGTACGACTCGCCATCGAAGCCCAGCGACCCGTTGATGCGGCGCAGCGCGTCGGCCAAGAACGTCGACATGGCGCCCTGCTTGGTCTCGGAGCCAACCTCCTCGTTATCGAAGCAGCAGAAGACCGAAACGTCGTGCGCATTCTCGGCACCCAAAAATGCCTGCAGCGAGGTGTAGGCGCAGGCCAGGTCGTCGAGCTTGGGCGTCGAGATAAACTCGTCGGCCCAGCCCCAAATGCGCGCATCCTGACGATTGACCAGGAACAGATCGCGGCCCAGAATCTGCTCGGGCTCAACGTCCAGCTCTTCGGCGATCAGGGCATCGAAGTCACCCTGCTTAAGCTCGCCGGCGCTGATGAGCGGGCACAGGTTGACGGCTCGGTTGGGAGCAAAGCCCTCGTTAACGCCGCGGTTCATGTGGATGGCAAGGCTCGGGATGATGGCGACTTCGCGCTCGGTGGCAAGCAGGCGGCTCTCAATGCGGTCACCCTCGCGCACCAGCACGCGGCCCGCGAGCGCCAGCGGGCGATCGAACCAGGTGTAGTCGATCATGCCGCCGTAAGCCTCGGTGTTCAGGCGCAACGTCTCGCCTGCGCCATCGAGCTCGGGCACGGCCTTGACCTTAAACGTCGGCGAATCGCTGTGCGACGCCGTGAGCTGAAAATGATAGTCACCGGCAACGCCGTCCTCGCCCCACGTCGCAGCCAAGTCCTCGCCCACCTTAAAGGCGATAACGCTCGAAGTATTGCGCTGCGTGTAGTAACGACCGCCCGGTTCGATATCCCATGCCGCGTTCTCGGGCAGATAGGTAAAGCCTGCCTCGTCGAGCTCGGCCATAATGGTCGCCGCCGTATGGAACATGCTGGGGCATGCCTCGATAAAGTCGATAAGGTCGTTGGCGGCCTCGATATCGTCGGCCGTCACGTGCGTGCGCTCGGGCGTTTCCTGATCCGTCATGCTCTCCCCTTTCGCTGGGTTGATGGTCCCTTCCAGCATACCCCGCCGCGCCAGCGCCGCACTCTTCATTCCGTGCTTAATTCCGCGCCGCTCACCAAGTTGAGTCATCATGCCCGCACTCCTTTTGCGACAATTACGCTAACAGGACGAGAGGAGTCGTCATGAAGCCACGTAACATTGCCATCGCCTACGGTGTCGCGGGAGCCGCCGTCGGCCTTGCCGCTGTCACCGGTATCGTTTATCACAAGCAAATCAAGTCCGCCGCGTCGCTCAAACGCTTGACCGACTATGCGGATGGCTATGACCTGTACGCAATCGACATCGCCTACGACTACGATCTTGATCGCATCATCGCTGCTGGCGTGCGCGACGACCAGGCCTACATCGATGCCGTGGTGGCGCAGGTGCTGCCCGGTGTGCCGACACATGTCCAGGCACCCCAGTTTGCCTGCAGCGCTTTTGTCGCCGTAGATGCCGAAGGCCGCGTGCGCACCGGTCGCAATTACGACTTTAAGGACGACACCTCGGCGCTGCTGGTGCGCAATCACCCGCGTGACGGCTATGCCTCCATCGGCTTTGCGGCCCTCAATAACCTGGGCGATAACACTCCGCTTGACTCCGTCGCCGGACGCGTCGCCGCACTCATGGGCCCGTTTGCCCAGCTCGACGGTGTTAACGAATGCGGCGTGTCCGTTGCCGTACTCACCCTGGATTCCAAGCCCTGTGACCAGGACACGCAACGCCCCGTCATCAATACCTCGCTCGCCATCCGTCTGGTGCTCGACCGTGCCGCCACCACGCAAGAAGCTGTCGACCTGCTTTCCGCCTACGACATGCACGCCATGGCAGGACGCGATTACCACTTCTTTATCAACGACGCCGCCGGTGACGCGCGCGTAGTAGAGTGGGACCCGCGCGATCCGGACCGCGCTTTCAAAGCGACTCCTGTACGCCAGGTTACGAACTTCTACGCCTGCTATGGCGACGAAGTGCTCCCCAACCAAAAGAACGGCGAGCTGGGCCATGGCAAGGAACGCGCCATCGCCATCGCCGATGTCCTCGACGCCCATGTCGGTGCCCAAGACGAAACGATTGCCTGGGAAGCCCTGCGAGCCGCAGCGCAAGAGCCCAATCCGGAAGACATCACCAGCAATACGCAATGGTCGGTCGTCTTCGACAATACCGAGCCCGCTGCCGCCATCACGCTGCGCCGCCACTGGGGCAACGTCGATGCCTTCGCACTGTAAGGAGCCAGGCCCGTCGACCTTACGTTCCCTGACGTTGCTTACATTTCCATACGCTTGAGCTAACACGTTTTACCCCCGTATCAACAGTGTGCGGGGGTAAACTTATGCGCATGTTATAACTTGCCCGGAAGGATTCATAATGCTCAGGATCGGTCTTCTTACCAGTGGCGGCGACTGCCAGGCGCTCAACGCCACCATGCGCGGCATTGTCAAAACGCTTATGACCAATAGCGAAGAGCCTATCGAGATCTATGGTTTTGAGGACGGCTACCAGGGCCTTATCTACAGCAGGTTCCGCGTCATGACGCCCGCCGATTTTAGCGGCATCCTCACCCGCGGCGGCACCATCCTGGGCACGAGCCGCACGCCGTTCAAGCGCCTGGACATTCCCGAGGCCGACGGCGTCGAGAAGGTGCCCGCAATGGTCCACACCTATCATAAGCTGCAGCTCGACTGCCTGTTTATGCTGGGCGGCAACGGCTCCACCAAGACCGCCAACCGCCTGCGCGAAGAGGGCCTCAACGTTATCGCCCTGCCCAAGACCATCGATAACGACACCTGGGGCACCGAGTTGACGTTTGGCTTTACGAGCGCCATCGACGTCGCCACCAAGTGCATCGACGACATCCACACTACCGCCTCGAGCCACGGCCGCGTGTTTGTCATCGAGATTATGGGCCACAAGGTCGGCTGGATTCCGCTGTATGCCGGCGTCGCGGGCGGCGCGGACGTCATCCTGATTCCCGAGATCCCCTACGACATGGACAACGTCATCAAGACCATCGAGCATCGCATGGAGACCGGCAGCCGCTTTACCATCGTGGCCGTCGCCGAGGGCGCTATCTCCAAGGAGGACGCGGCACTGTCCAAGAAGGAGTACAAGAAGAAGCTCGCCGAGCGAACGAGCCCGTCGATTGTCTACGACATCGCCAAGGAGATCGAGGCCAAGACCGGTCGCGAGACCCGCGTCGCCATCCCCGGCCACACACAGCGCGGCGGCCAGCCCGACGCCCAGGACCGCATCTTTGCGACCCAGTGCGGCGTCGAGGCAGCGCTCGGCTGCCTGCGCGGCGAGTTTGGCTACATGATTGCCCTGCGTGACGGCAAGATGTGCCACATGCCGCTCGAGGAGGTCGCCGGCAAGCTCAAGTTTGTCGACCCCCAGAGCGACCTGGTGCGCGAGGCCAAGGCGTTGGGCATCAGCTTCGGCGACGAATAGCCTCGGCTGGAACTGCTCTCATCGGAGGCCCCAGGGCTTTCCTCCCAAATCGTCCTCGGACATGTCAGGACCCCGCTGCGCGCTTCGCGCGGCGGGGTCCTTCCGTCCTGCGGAAAGATTTGGGAGGAAAGCCCTGGGGCCTCCTGCGGTAACTAGGGAGGCCGAGGCTATTCGCCTTCTCGCTGCGGGTGCCTGGGCTGAGATTTTGGGATGTTGCAGGCTCTTAGCTGAGAGTAGCACTGACATTTGTCCTAAAATGGCTGGTCGCTAGGGGTTGCTACCGGTAGTTGCGGTAGGGTTGGGGCAGATTCTAACTAGAAATGGTGGTCGCTACCGGTTGTTCTCGGCATACTCGGCTCATTCGATTCGACCATCAAACGAAAGGAACCACCATGGATCTTGCGATGGCGCAGCGCCTCGTCGATCGCCGTAAAGCTGCCGGCCTTTCTCAGGAGGCGCTTGCTGCCCAGCTGGGCGTAAGCCGCCAGGCTGTTAGTAAATGGGAGCGCAGCGAGTCCTCACCCGATACCGATAACCTCATTGCGCTCGCCGCGCTGTATGACGTGTCGTTGGACGAGCTGTTATATGGGGAGGCGGCCAACGATGCCGACGACCTGGAGGACGGTAGCGCCGACACCGAGACGGCGGATGTGGCTGACGAGGCTGAGGATTCTGCCGAGCACGCCGATTGCGGCGACAAACCACTTGTCGATATTTCCCTCGCGCGCGGTATCCACGTCATTGATCCCAATAAAGGCGAGGAAGTCCATGTTGGTTGGAGCGGCATCCATGTGACCAACGAGCGCAAGGGCGAAGAGGTGCATGTGGGGCCGGACGGCGTGCATATCGATACGCTTGAGGACGATGGACATAGCGTACGCACCAATGACGACGGCACCGTCACCATCGACGGCGAGACGTTTTCCAGCTGGAAGGAAGCACACGACAAGCTCGACCATCATGGCAAGCATTTCCACACCAAGGTCGGACGTGCATGGAACAAATTCCCCTTCCCCGCACTTGTCACTCTCGCCTATCTGGTGCTCGGCATTGTCTACGGCACATGGGGCATGGGGCTTTTCCTCGTCTTTCTGGTTCCCGTCTACTACGCGATTGGTGACTTCATCGATCGGCGCCACCTGTCTAAGCTGATCGAGGCCATCTACCCGGCAGCCGCCATCGCTTGGTTCCTCTACATGTGGCTCTGTTTGGGACAGCCCCATCCTGCATGGATCATCCTCATCACGATTCCCGTCATAAAGGCGCTCATGCGCTGGTGCCGCAAACAATGGAAGCACCGCAAACAGGCCTAACACGCTCCGACCCACCAGCACCCAACCGCCCCCGCCCTTCTCCTAAGTTGCGGTGAGATAGGGACTGTTTTGAAGCTCCAAAGCGCCAAACAGTCCGTATATCACCGCAACTTACAAACAACTGGGTCAGTTCCGGCACGGAGATTAGCATTGAGCTGACCGCGCGCCAAGAAAAGGGCCTATTTACTACGTTTAACTCGAGAGGGCCGACCATACCCGCCTTTTCCGAAAACTGGCAAGCCATCTACCTGCGGTTTTAATTTCATAATCTTTGTCACGGTCGAGGGTGTGGTAGCAAACGTAGTAGATAGGCCCATTTTGTGGCATACGACCCATACAAGCCCAATCTCGAAGGCCAAAGAGAGTCTCTCATCCACGCCTGCGAGCGAAAACCAAATAGAATGAAAGGCAAATGGAAAGCCCGTTTGACGGGGCAAACGCCGGGCCACCTAATGGTTGTCCGGCGTTTGCCCCGATAAAACCTGCCAAAATAAACCTGTCCCTTTTTGGCAGGCTACTCGGCGCTCTTGAGGGCGCCGACCATGTCGATCTTATTGAGGGTGCGATTGGTAGCGAGGTTGACGATGATCGTAAAGCCGAAGGAAAGCACCACGGCAAGCACGTAGCTCAGCGGCTCGACTTCGACGTCAAAGTACAATGACGGCATCTGCAAGATGTACGTAAAGCTCTCGGCCAGCGCACCACCCAGCGGTACGCCCAGCGCGGCACCAATCGCCGTGAGGATCAACGTCTCCTTGTTGACGTAGTGGTGCACCTCGCCACGGCGGAAGCCCAGCACCTTAATGGTCGCCAGCTCGCGCTCGCGCTCGGAGATATTCGTGTTGGACAGCGTAAACACCACCACAAACGACAGGCACGCCGCCATAAAGGTCACGAGCACCACGACCGAATTGATAATCGTAAAGTTCGCCTCATAGTTTTCCCAATGCTCGGCCGTACTCGAAATCGTAAGCCAACCGTCACTCTTAAGATTCTTGCTAAACGCAATCTGGTCGGCCGACGAACCCTTAAGCAGCACAAAGACGCCGTTAAGGCGTGCACTTCGACCGAACGCGCGCTCATAGGTGCCCTGCGTCATGTAAAGCGTGTTGCCCAGATAGTTGAGCGAGATGTCGCTGACTTTGACCTTGGCAACATTGAGCGACGAATCTTGGACGTGTGCCGTATCGCCCGGCTTGATCCCCAGCACCAGCTGAGAGCTCTTGCTCAAATACACATCCCCGTCACGCAGGGCGAGCGGTTCTTTGGACTCGTCCTCTAGGCGCACGTAGTCATCCAGGTCGTTCGTGCGGTCATCGGGCACCACGATCAGCTGCACGGTCTCGCTCTTTCCGCCGAATGTAAAGGTAACGTTGTCGGTCATAATCGGCAGCGTCGAAGTCACGGTCACGTCGGAATCCTTGGCTGCACTGCGCTCATCCAACGCCGCGCACGTCTGCGAAAAATCATCGGGATTGGCGACCGCCAGCAAATCGTAGCGTGTGATGTGCCCGTACTGCTTGGGCGACAGCGCGACCGACGTATCACGGATGCCCATACCGCAAATCACAAGCGCCGTGCAGCCCGCAATGCCAAAGATGGTCATAAAGGCGCGCTTTTTGTAGCGGAACAGGTTGCGTGCAGCGACCTTGTTCAAAAAGCCCATGCGGTGCCAGATAAAGCCAATGCGCTCGAGCAGAATGCGCGAGCCGGCGCGCGGGGCCTTGGGGCGCATGAGCGAGGCTGGGGTCTCAGCCATCTCGTGGCGGCAGGCGATAATCGTGGCGCCCACCACGCCCACGGCAAACAGCGCTACCGACACGAGTGATGACACGATGTCGTACGAAAGCAACATCTGGGGCAGCGAGTACATGTCGTCGAACACCGTAAACAAGAACAGCGGCAGACCCACAAATCCGATGATATTGCCGAGCACGCCACCGATCAGACACGCCCACAGCGAGTAGTCCACATATTTGGACAGGATACGCCCGCGCGAATAGCCGAGCGCCTTGTACAGGCCAATGAGCGTGCGCTCCTCCTCGACCATGCGCGTGGCGGTGGTGAGGCTGATGAGCACGGCGACGATAAAGAAGATGAACGGGAACACCGTGGCAATGGCCTCAATTGACGAGCTATCGCTCTCCACGCTCGAGTAGCTTGCGATGTTATCGCGGTCCTGGATGTACCAGGTGCATTCGCCCAGGTCAGAGAGCTCGGCGCGGGCATCGGCAAACTGCTGGTCGGCGGCGGCACGGCGCTGGTCCAGGTCGGCTTGCGCCTGCGCACGCTCGTCGCTGCCCTCGGCCATGCGATTGATGTTGTCCTGCTCGATCCCAAAGACCATATTCGCCTGACGCTCAGCTGCGTCCAAGCTCGCCGGTGTGTCGACCGTCAGCTCCTGGGCGCGCGCCTTCTCACGCTCCTCGCGGATCTTCTCGATATTGCCCTTGACCTCATTGATCTTTGCCGAGTAGGCATCCGAATAGGAGTTGAGGCTCTTGGCTCCCTCGACGACCACGTGGACAGCGGAGTAGGAAGAAGATGTCGCGGCATCCTCGCTCACGTAGAACTTGTAGTCCGCAGTCGAAGCAGCGCGAAAGGCGTTGACTGTCGAGTCGGAGCTCACGTCGGTAGGATCGAGAACCTCGGCCGTGATGGTGTAGTCCCCATCGGCAAACTGGTCCTTGGCGCTTTGGTTCGACGAGCTCGCATCGTTGGCGGCAAAGCTCACCGTATCGCCGATTTTCTTGCCCGAAGCCTTCAAAAAACGTGAGGTCACTGCCACTTCGCCCGAAGTCTCGGGCAGCTCGCCGCGCACTAGCACCGGTTGGTCAATATTCTCTTTGGAGAGGCTCTGTACGACGACACGCTCGCGCGTCGTACCCACGGCGGTATAGGCGGTCTCGGTATAGATGCCCTCGGCCGTCTCGACGCCATCGACCTCTTGGATCGCGGCAATATCGTCATCGGTCAGACCATAGGTCGACTGCACGTTGATGTCATAGACATTCTGCTGGTCAAAATAGGCGTCGACCGAATCACACAGGTCCTCGCAGCCCGCCTTAAGGCCGCACATCACGCTCACGCCAAGCGCGGTGATCACAACGATAGACAAGAAGCGTTTGAGGCTGCCGCGAATCGTGCGGTAGATGCCACGGCGAAAAACCGTCGGCACCATATCGTTTGAGCTTTGGGCGGTACGGTAGGTCGTAAAATCCTGCTCGCGCTCCGTGTTCTGCGCGTCGCGGCGTTGACTGTTTTGGCGGTCCTGATTCATGGGCGCTACCACTCGATCGTCTCGATAGGCACAGGATTTTGCTGGATCGTCTCGCTCTCCACGCGGCCGCTCTTAAAGCGGATCAGGCGATCGGCCATGGGCGCCAGCGCAGAGTTGTGGGTGATGATGATGACCGTAATGCCTTGCTTGCGGCAAGTGTCCTGTAGCAGCTGCAAGATCTGCTTGCCGGTTTTGTAGTCGAGTGCACCCGTAGGCTCGTCGCACAAAAGCAGCTTGGGGTTCTTAGCCAGCGCGCGGGCGATGGATACGCGCTGCTGCTCGCCGCCCGAAAGCTGCGCCGGAAAGTTAGCGAGGCGGTCGCCCAGGCCAACCTGGCGAAGCGTTTGCTCGGCATCGAGCGAATCGGGGCAGATCTGCGCCGCGAGTTCGACGTTCTCAAGCGCCGTCAGGTTAGGGACCAGATTGTAGAACTGAAAGACAAAGCCAACATCGGCGCGACGGTATTCCACAAGCTGAGCCTCGTTGGCAGAGCTCACGTCACGCCCGTCCACCGTCACGGTGCCAGAAGTTGCCGTGTCCATGCCGCCCAGAATGTTGAGGGCCGTGGTCTTGCCGGCACCCGAAGCACCCAAAATGATGGCGAGCTCGCCGCGCTCGACCGTAAAGCTCGCGCCGTCGAGCGCGTGGATACGGGCATCGCCCTCGCCGTATGCCTTGATGACGTCTTTGAATTCGATATAGGCCATCGATTAATTCCCATCTGGTCGGATAACTCTTTAGTATTACCCATTTCCCACCTACCAAAAAGGGACAGGTTTATTTTGGCAGGTTTTATATGGGGAAACGGCAGCTATAGATAGGGCGCCGGGGAGGCCGAGAAATCATCAACGGGGTCAGGCCGACCGCCAAATACAACGCACGCATCTCAATCTGTCAGCCAAATCATTCGAACAGCTGTTCGTTTCTATGATATGATTCAACTATCTAAGTAGGCCAATACGCAGAAAGGCGGCCAACATGGCGTTCGACTTTAAGAAGGAATGCAAGGAGCTCTACAAACCTGCAAGCAAGCCGAGCATCGTAACAGTCCCGCCTATGAGCTACGTTGCCGTTCGCGGAAAGGGCGACCCAAATACCGAAGGTGGCGAGTATCAAAACGCCCTGCCGCTACTTTACGGCATCGCCTATACCGTCAAGATGTCGAAGAAAGGCTCAAGGAGTATCGAGGGCTATTTCGACTTTGTGGTACCGCCGCTCGAGGGTTTCTGGTGGCAAGAGTCCCCGAGCGGCGGCATCGATTATGTACGCAAGGACAATTTCAACTTTATCTCGTGCATCCGCCTGCCCGATTTCGTCACCCGAGATGACTTTGACTGGGCAGTCGCGGAAGCCACGACCAAAAAGAAACTGGACTTTTCCGCCGTCGAACTGCTTAAAGTTGACGAGGGTCTCTGCGTTCAATGCATGCACACCGGGCCCTACGACAACGAACCGGCGACCGTAGACGCTATGCATGAATACACGACCGAGCTGGGCTATGTTCCCGACTTCTCAGACACCCGTTTACATCACGAAATCTATCTCTCCGATCCACGCAAATGCGCACCGGAGAAACTTAAGACCGTGGTTCGTCATCCTATCAAGCGCGCTGAATAGCGTGGGGCGTCATTTCACGCGCTAGGTTTTAAGCCGGCCAACCAGCCGCCTCCTAGGCCGTCCGGTAATTATCTTGACGCGGCCCGTCGCATCTTATAAGTTTGTTTTGCTAAAGCTGGAAAGCCTCTCAACGATGCGCAACTCCAGCTCTTTTTCTATCAAGAGAGCAAGTGTCGAAAAGCAAAATGTCAGAAAGCAGCGCTTCGAGCAGAATCAAACGCCTGGTCAACACCTATAGCGGTCTCATGCTCATGGGCGCCGTCGGAATCCCTATCGGCGTTATCGTTGGCGCCATCAGTGCCCTTTTTGGTCGTGTGCTCCTGGCAATCGGCGCCTTCCGTGACGAGCACATCGTACTGCTCCTTCCCTTCCTCGCCCTCATGGGCTTGGCCATCGTATTTGCCTACCTCACCTGGGGCAAAGGCACCGATCGGGGCATGAGCTTAGTATTCGACGTAGGTCACGGACGCGAGGACGCCATCTCCCCGCGTCTGGTGCCGCTCATTATGCTGAGCACGTGGGCCACGCATCTCTTTGGCGGCAGCGCGGGACGCGAAGGCGTAGCCGTGCAGATCGGCGCAACCGTCTCGCATTGGATCGGCCGACGTCTACCTTTCCGAGAACCCGGCAACACGTTTTTGCTTATCGGCATGGCCGCCGGCTTTGCCGGACTCTTCCGAACGCCCCTCGCCGCCACGGTCTTTGCGATCGAAGTACTGGTCGCAGGACGCATGGAATACCGCGCGCTGTTTCCCGCGCTTACAGCCTCGCTCGCCGCAAGCATGACCTCCGGCGCTCTGGGGCTCGAGAAGTTTGAGGTCGCCGTTACCGCCTCGTATGCGCTCGACCTCCCCGGTCTTGGACGACTGGCGTTGTTGGGTATCGCGTTTGGTATGGTAGGTGGAGCTTTTGCCTGGTGCCTTGCCCATGCCAAGACCCTTGCAGCGCGGCTGCTCCCCAGCCCTTACATACGCGTTGCCGTTATGGGCCTTGCGCTGTCGGCGATTCTGTTCGCGCTGTGGCAGGGGCGATACTGCGGCCTTGGCACCAACCTGATATCCGCGGCACTGGGTGACAACGGTGAGGCGTCGATCATGCCTTGGGACTGGGCGCTCAAATTCGTACTCACCATCGCCACGCTTGCCGCAGGATATCAGGGTGGCGAGGTGACGCCGCTGTTCTCCATCGGAGCCAGCCTGGGTGTCGTACTCGCCGGGATTCTCGGCATGCCCGTCGAGCTCTGCGCCGCGCTGGGATACGCCGCCGTCTTTGGCAGCGCCACCAATACGCTGCTCGCGCCCATCTTTATTGGCTGCGAGGTCTTTGGCTTTAGCAGTCTGCCGACGTTCTTTATTGTCTGCGTCGTGGCCTACCTGTTCAACATGGATAAGTCGATCTATGCGCTGCAGGAGCACAGCCGCACCCGATAAACAGGGCGTTTGCCACCAAAAAACGCGCACGACAGGCCGGGCCCGCCGCGCGCGTCATCCTATACACGATTAGTTATTGTTGTTGGTCATCGAAGCCACTGCTGCCGCAAGATTGGAAATGGGCATTGTCTGCAGCCAGATGCGCCCCGGACCGGTGAGCACAGTGTTGAACACGCCTTCACCGCCAAACATGATGTTTTTGACGCCCTTGACCATATGCGCATCGATGCTCACCGTCTCCTCAAAGCCGGCCACGTTGCCGGTATCTACAATCATTTGCTGGCCAGCAGCAAGCTCGTACTCAACTAGGTCGCCGTCGATCTCGGCAAAGGCAATACCCGAGCCCGTGAGCTTTTGCATGATAAAACCCTCGCCGCCAAAGACGCCGGTCTTTGCCTTCTTGTTAAAGTGGATGCTCAGCTCAACACCACTTTCCGCGGCAAGGAACGAACGCTTCTGCAAAATCCAGCTCTTACCAGGGCCAATCTCGATCGGTATAATGCGGCCGGGGAAGCAAGAGCCAAACGCAATCATGCCATCGCCGTGCGCGGTCCAAATGTTTTGGAACAACGCCTCACCCGAAAAAGCCTTAGAGAACATCTTGCCTATACCACCGCCCGAGGTGGACATCTCCATGTTGGGGGTCATCCAGACCATGGCACCGCTTTCGGTGATCATGGATTCGCCGTCGCTAAGGTTGCACGTAACAACCGGGAAAGCCCCTCCGCCGATCTCGTACTGCATGACCGTCTCCTTTCCTTCGGGAGCCGAACAACGATGTCCATATTTTAGCAGTTAGAGGTGCGTTTATTTGGGTCGGTGGCGTTCATGGCGCCGATCACCGCCAGCCTCCGCTGCCGTCTGCACAGATAAAACCTGCCAAAACAAACCTGTCCCTTTTTGCAGGTTTTAGAGACGGACGGTGAAGGTGATCTGATGGTCGTGGCCAGATACGGTAGCGGAGCCGCCATGGGCTTCGGCGATGGCACGCACCACGGATAGGCCCACACCCGAGCCGCCTGTCTTGGAGCTGCGCGACACGTCCGCACGATAGAAGCGGTCGAACAATCGGTCCAGGTCGCCTTCGGGCAGCTCGTCTACAGCGTTCGATACGACAAGCTCTGCCGAGCCTTTGCCCGCACCGCGCGAAACGGCGCGCAGACTCAACTCGATCACGCTGCCCTCGCTCGCATAGCGCGTGGCATTGTCCAGCAGCAACTCAACCACCTGCGTCACCGCCGCAGCATCGGCATGAGCGCGCACGCCGGTCGCGACCGACATCGACAGGCGCTTGCCGCGCGAGACCGCCACCGATTCAAACGGCGCGGCTGCCTTGTCAACTGCCTCCGAGAGATCGATCGACGCCATGGTAAAGCCCGCCGAGCCCTCGTCCATGCGCGCCAAAAATACCAGACGCTCCGTAAGTGCCGTCAGTCGCGCCACCTGCTCGTGAATGCTCTGCGTCCACTCACTCTCGCCGCTCTCAATCTCCTGTACCTCGTTGGCGGCATCGATCACAGCGAGCGGCGTCTTGATCTCGTGGCTTGCATCGGTAATAAATCGCTTTTGCTTGCTGTAGCTCTCGACCATCGGTCGAATCACGGCACCCGACGCGACCGTTACAATTGCCAGCACCGCCAGCCAGCCAATGCAACTGATCGCCACGCTCGCGCTCAAAAACGAATGAAAGCTTGCAAGCTCGCGCGAGCAGTCCACGAACACATAGGTGATCTCGTCGTCCTGGACGTCGGTCGTATAACGATAATTGCCAGAGAAGCCCGAGGTCCAGCCCTTGGCATGCAGCCTTGCGGCAATACTGGCGGCGCGCTTGGCACCAACCGCGGCAATGCGGGCCGTATTGACATCGGCAACCTGTCCGGCGTCAATCGTCACCGTAAAGTAGCGCGTGTCGAAGGGAGACTCCGCCGTCATGCCTTCGAAGTGTCTGATGCGAACGCCCGCTTGGCTATCGCCGGCATCCTTGCCATTAGCGGGCTCGGCTTTAGACTCGTCCCCCCAATCGATACCGTCCTTGCCCGCCAGAATATAGTCCAGGCGAGCGTCGGCCATCTTGCAGACATGCGAATAATTGACGATGTTGATGCCGGCGATGATGAGCGTGAGCACCACGGTCACGGCGCCCATGGCAACGAGGATAAACTTGCGACGCAGACGGCGGCCCAATGCGTCAACAGAATTAGCCCGCCCCTTACTACTCGAGGCGGCGTGAAACCACTCCGTCATGCGCTTGCACCACGCGCTCGCGCTCACGCTTATTCGCCTTCCTCGACAACCTCGAGCGAATAGCCCTGGTTACGCGACGCGCGAATGGCAACGTTGGCACCAAGCGCCGTCAGCTTTTTGCGCAGGTACGAGATATAGACCCACACCACGTTGGCGCCTTCGGGCGCGTCCTCACCCCAAACCTCGAGCATCAGACGTTCAGTGGGCATGCGCGTGCCGGCGTTGCGCATAAAGAGTTCCATAAGCTGAAACTCGCGATTGGCCAGGTGCTCCTCGCCCAAGGGTCCCACAAGCGTGCAAGCCGCCGTGTCGAGGCGCACGTTACCCACGCTGAGCGTCGTGGCGTCAATTGCCGTCGCGGCACGCGTCATGGCACGAATACGCGCAAGCAGTTCCTTGGCGGCAAACGGCTTGGTCAGGTAATCGTTGGCACCGGCATCCAGGCCCTCGACCTTATCGGACACCTCGCTTTTTGCCATGAGCATGATGATGGGCAGTCGCTTTCCGGCGGCGCGTGTACGCTTGAGCACCTCGATGCCGTCCATGCCGGGCATCATGATGTCCAGGATTGCGGCGTCGTAATCGTTGGTGAGTAGATTCTCGAGCGCCGTCAAGCCGTCGAGGGCGGTGTCGACCTCGTAGTCGCTATGTTGAAGAATCGCGGTGAGGGCGCGGGAGAGACCAGGTTCGTCCTCGGCAAGCATCAGCTTCATAGTTGCTCCATTGGCGCATGGCTCCACAGGTTTCGATACTGCCGATGATAGCGTACCGTCAACCGCCTTAGCGCAGCCTTAGCTGCTCAGCCTGCGCGTTTTTAAATACGCAGGATGTGGCTTAGCCAAACTTAAGGCGCACGTGTCGAGCGCTTTGACGCATGCCGGGCGCGAAGGGACAGTGACTCGTCCTTTCACGGCGCCCTAGTTATGCAAAGTGCTCGAGCGTTACTCCTCGTACGCGCCCTCAAGCCGAAGCAGCCACTCCTTGCGATCGAGCCCGCCGGCATATCCGTTGAGCGAACCATCGGCGGCAACTACGCGATGGCATGGCACGATAATCGAAATGGGGCTACGCGCAACCGCAGCCCCCACCGCGCGAGGAGATACAACGGGTGCCTCGTTTCCCGGCACATGATGTCGAGCCGCAACACGCTGGGCGATCTCGCCATACGTAGCGACCTCGCCACGCGGGATAGAAAGCAGCTCAAACCAAACCTCGCGCTGAAACGCCGTGCCAATCAAATGCAACGGCGGCGTAAACCGAGGTTCCTGCCCTGCAAAATAAGCATTCAGCCAAGCCCAGGAACGTTCAAGCACCGAAGAAGCCGCGCCATTTGCCGGACTCACCGAAGACATGCCACCAATACCGGAGACCGCATCGGCGCCTTCAACATGTTCGGAGTCTTCCCGGAGAAGCGTAGAGCCAAAGTGCTCCTGCCCCTCAAACCAAAGCCCCGCCAAACCGCGGCCATCAGCGGCAAGCAAGATTTCGCCCAAAGGCGAGGCAAATGTCGTCGTGACCACCAGCGGCTCCTTTCAAAACTCCGCAACATAATACCGCGAATTGTGCAGACAACCCCAATCGACCCCAAAGTCACCCAAGGCAGCAGGCGCAAAGCGCCGAGGCCGCCGCCGGGACCAGGGCCCGCAACAACCACGTGCCCCCACATCAGCCCAGCGGCCCCAACCAACAACGGCCCCATCGTGGGCAGCTCGCAGCAACGTCACCGCAGGCGGGGGCCGGGCTTAGTTTTCAGAACACTCCGCAGACCAGTGTGGCGCCTTGTCCGCGGCTCCGAAGGAGCAGGACAAGGCGCCACACATGGTCGAGGACGTTCTGAAAACTAAGCCCGGCCCCCGCCGGACAGGTCAACCTACTCGCAGAGCAGCTTGGCGATCTGGACGGCGTTGGTTGCCGCGCCCTTACGGATTTGGTCGCCGCAGCACCAGAAGGTAATGCCACGCGCGGCCTCGGGGTTCGAGATATCACGGCGCACGCGGCCGACCCAAATCAGATCCTGGTCGGACGTATCCATCGGCATGGGGAAGCGATCGTGTGCATCCTCGGCACCCAGATCGTCAACCAGCTTGACGCCCGGAGCGGCGGCCAGCGCAGCACGGGCCTCTTCAACCGTAATGTCGCGCTCGAACTCGAGCGTAATGCTCTCGGAGTGCGAGCGCAGCACGGGCACGCGCACGCAGGTGCAGTTCACGCGCAGCTCGGGCAGGTGCATGATCTTGCGGCCCTCGTTTTGCAGCTTCATCTCCTCGGAGGTAAAGCCCTCTTCCTTGACGCCGCCAATCTGCGGAATCAGGTTGCTCGCCAGCTGGGCGGCAAATGCACGCGGCTCGGGAATCTCCTCGCCGCGACCCAGGGCGGCCAGCTGAGCCTCGAGCTCGGCCATACCGGGAGCGCCGGCACCCGAAGCCGCCTGATACGTCGAGACGATCATGCGCTTCACGCCGGCGAGCTGATGCAGCGGCCAGGTAGGAACCAGGCCGATGATAGTCGCGCAGTTGGGATTGGCGATAAGGCCGTGATGCCACTTGATATCGTCGGCATTGATCTCGGGCACGACCAGCGGCACCTCGGAATCCATGCGGAAGGCATGGCTGTTGTCTACCACGATGGCGCCACGCTTGACGGCCTCGGGCAGCAGCTCCTTCGCGATATCGTCGCCGGCAGCGCCGAGTACGATGTCGCAGCCCTCAAAGGCCTCGGGGCAAGCTTCCTCGATCACAACCTGCTCGCCGCGGAACTCGACGGTCTTGCCCGCAGAGCGCGCGCTCGCTAGCAGCTTGAGCTTGCCGACCGGGAACTCCTGCTCGTTGAGACACTCGAGCATCTGGGTGCCAACAGCTCCCGTCGCGCCCAAAATAGCAACCGTGTACTGTTTCATGCTTCCCCCTTTTAAGGTTGTGGCTTTTGCCCGCACGCCGAGCAGGCTAAATGTTCTTGCCCAGTTTATACAAAAACGGGACGGGCATGAAACCCGCCCCGTCGAAACGAAACCGAAATGAAACGCCCCACGGCAGGATTGAACTGCCTCCCATTTCTTGGACACAAGAAATGGGAGGCTTTTTTATGGCTGGA